>JAFAZD010000168.1 GCA_019239955.1 Armatimonadota bacterium
AAATAAATGCCTCGGCAGGTAAACTCTCCCTATGAGAGTCGGCATTGACGCGCGGACGCTGTCGGGGCCGTACACGGGGGATCGGACGTACTGGCGGGGGCTGCTGGCGGGGCTGGGGGCGGTTGACCGGGAGAATGAGTACGTCCTGTACGTCAGGAAGCCGATTGAGGGCGAGCCGCCGCCCGGCCTCGGCCCCAACTTCCGCTGGCGCACCCTGCCGACGCCCGAGGCCGACACCCTCTGGATGCTGCGCGGCTTCCCGGAGGCGCTCCGCGAGGATCACATTGACATCGCCCACACCCAGTACAACATCCCCCTGCTCGGCTCCCCCTGCCCCGTCGTTACCACCGTCCACGATGTCACCTTCGCCCTGTTCCCTGACCTGTTCCTGCCGCGCGACCGCTGGGTCCTGAACGGCCTGGTCCCGCGCTCCATGCGCCGCGCCGCCCGCGTCATCGCGGACTCGGAGTGTACCCGGCGCGACATCCTGCGCCTCTACCGCCCCCGCATCCCTCCGGAGAAGGTGACGACCATTCTGCTCGCCGCCGATTCGCGCTTCCGCCCGCCCCCTGGCGGGCAGGAATCCGCGCGGCGGGCGTCGAACAGCCGCTACGACCTCGGCGGCAGGCCCTACGTGCTGGCGGTCGGCGTGTTGCAGCCGCGCAAGAACCTGGCGCTGCTGCTGGACGCCTTCGCCCTGATCAAGCTCGGCCCGACGGCCCCGCCGCACCGGCTCGTCATCGCCGGCAAGCGCGGCTGGAAGAACGACGAGTTGGACCGGCATCTGGAGGCCCTGCCCGATGAAGTCCGGCAGGAGATCGTCTTCACGGGCTATGTCCCCGACGGGGACCTGCCAATGCTCTATGGGGGCGCGGACGCCCTGTGCTTCCCGTCCCGCTACGAGGGCTTCGGCCTGCCGCCGCTGGAGGCGCTGGCCTGCGGCTGCCCCGTGCTCTGTTCGCGCACGTCCAGCCTGCCCGAAGTCGTCGGCGACGCCGGCCTCCTGCTGCCGCCCGATGACTCGAGCGCCTGGGCCAACGCCCTGGACAAGCTGTTGTCCAGTGAGACCGTCCGCGAACGCTGGCGCGAGCGCGGCCCGGGGCGCGCCGCCCTGTTCTCCTGGGAGAAGACGGCGCGGGAGACGCTGCGGGTCTATGAAGAGGTCGTCGGAGACCGAACATCAGTGACCCGGCACTGAAGTGCCCGGCGATTAAAATCGCGGGCTTGGATATTGCGAAGTCCCTGCGGGACTGGAGAGTCTGCCGCCACACCGTCCGCAGTCGGCGCAGCCGACTTTGTGTTATTCAAGCCCGCGATTTTAATCGCCGGGCTTCCTGCGAGAGCCTTACGTCATGACCAACACTCAGACGCTTGACCCTGAACTCGTGAAAATCCTCGCCTGCCCCGCCGACGAGAACCGTCCCCCGCTGCGGCTCGTGGGCGACACGCTCGTCTGCGACCAGTGCGGGCGCGTCTACCCCATCCGCGACGGCATCCCGATCCTGCTGCCCGAAGAGGCCACCATTCCCGACAAGCCAGCCCCCTAGCCCCCGATTCCGGGGAACCGGAACCAGACCGCGCCCTCTCTTGCTCCCCCGGAATGAGGGGTTGGGGGGCGATCCGAGAAACACTCATGGTGCAACTGACCCGCCCCGGCCCGATCCATATCCTCGTCATCCATGGCCCCAACCTGAACATGCTGGGCGTCCGTGACCCGGACATCTACGGCCGGGAGGACTTCGCCACCGTCAACCGCCAGATCGAGGCGCATGCCACGAGCCTGGGCATGGAGGTACGCATCCAGCAGTCCAACGGCGAGGGCGAGATCATCGGCTTCATCCAGAACGCCTATGGCTGGGCGAACGCGATCGTCCTCAACGCGGGCGCGTACACGCACTACTCGTATGCCATCCGGGACGCCGTCGCTGATTCGCGCCTGCCGACGGTCGAGGTCCACCTGTCCAACGTCCACGCCCGCGAGGAGTTCCGCCGCCATTCCGTGATCGCCCCGGTCTGCACGGGGGTGATCGCCGGCTTCGGCCCCCACTCCTACCTGCTCGCCCTGGACGCCGCCAAGAATCTCGTCGAAGAAAGTCACCGTTAGTTCTATGCCCAGTCCCTATTTGGAAGCCCGCCTCGCCAGAGTCCGCCGGGCGCTGGCCGAGAAAGAGATTGACGCCCTGCTGCTGACGGACATTGACAACGTCGGCTACGTCTCCGGCTTCACCGGCTCCACGGCCTACGCCCTGGTGACGCCGGACGAGGCCGTCTTCCTCACCGACTCGCGCTACACCCTGCGCGCCCGGCAGGAGTGCCCGCAGTTCACGCTCGCGCAGGCCGCCGGCAGCGGCGGCTACCCGGAGGCCTTGACGCAGATATTTTCCGAGCGCCCGCACCTGAAAAAGCTCGGCTTCGAGGCCCAGCGCGTCACCGTCACCCAGTGGGAGCAGCTCAAGAAGGATTCGCCCGCCGGCCTGGAGTGGGTGGCAACGGACGGGCTGATTGAGGCCCTGCGGATGATCAAGGACGCGGACGAGGTCGCGGCCATTCAAAACGCCATCGCCATCGCCGAGGGGGCCTGGGAGACCGTCAAGCCGCTGCTGCGCCCGGGCCTGCGCGAGCGCGACTTTGCGCTGGAGCTGGACTTCGCCATGCGCCGCGCCGGGGCCGACGGCTCCGCCTTCGAGACCATCGTGGCGTCCGGCGCGCTGGGCGCGCACCCCCACCACTCGGCCGGCGACCGCCCGCTGTCCCCCGGCGACCTCGTGACCGTGGACTGGGGCGCCAGCGTTGGCGGCTACGTCTCCGACATCACCCGCACCGTCGGCCTCGCCCCCATTACAGAACAGCAGCGCGCCCTGCACGCCCTGGTCCTGGAGGCCCAGCGCCGCGCCATCGCCGCCGTCCGCCCCGGCAGGACCGGCAAGGAGATCGACGCCGTCGCGCGCGACTTCCTCACCGAGCGCGGCTACGGCGAGCAGTTCGGCCACTCCCTGGGCCACAGCATCGGCCGCAAGGTCCACGACGGCCCCGCCCTTTCCGTCCGCAGCGAGAAAGTCATTCTGGAGCCGGGCATGGTCGTGACGGTCGAGCCCGGCGTCTACATCGAGAACTGGGGCGGCATCCGCATTGAGGAAGACGTGCTGGTGACGGAGGGCGGCCACGAGGTACTGACCCACCTGCCCAACGAACTGGAAGAACTGGGATAGCGGGTATCCTGTGGCTGCCCCGTAGAGCCGGCGCAACAGCCCCATGTCGGCCTCGCCGCGGGGGCGAGCGAGAGGATGACGCCGATCACGGGACACAGGCGCTTCATCGCTAGAAGCCGCTCCTTTCCAGAGGCTGATCCGGCCGCGGCGGAGCGACCCAGGCAGCGCCTGTCACGGAGGCGCTTGCCGCAGCCGGCGGCTCAGGAGTCGGGGCATTGAGCGACGCACGGGGGACGCTGGGCGTGCCGTCCGCAGGCGCAGGGGCGGGGGCCGGGAAATATCTGGGCGCTGGCGGCGGGGCGACGCTTCCCCGCGTCCGATCATGCTGCCGCCGCGCCCGATCCTGTTTTCCCGGAAGACCGAAAAAAGGGGTGGACGGCGCAGGCGTAAGAGTCCCCGGCATCGGGCCGATCCCTGCCCGCGCCCGCTCCCATTCCCGCCGGGCGGGCGTTTCTCCCGGCGGCGGGGCCACGCTGGTGGTGGTGCCCGGAGATGCGCCTGGTACAACAGGGGCGGGCATGGCTCCCGCGACCGCCGGGGGCACGGCCAGGGTGTTGGACGGGGCCGTGTCGGCTCCCGGCATCACTCCCACCGGTGCATTGGCGGCGGGGGCGCGGCGGCGTCCGTCGGGGACCAGGAACTGCTGCCCCTGGCCCTCACGCGGATCGGCTGGAGTCGGCCTCAGGTACGGGCTGCCATACGGGCGATGGGGGGCGGGAGTCGGGTTCGGAAGCACATTATAGGCGCTTGCCGTCCCGCCCGGATAGGCCGGAATTGGGATTGACCTCTCATATGGGCTTCGTGACCGGCGAAGCTTAGCCCGCGTCCTGTCTATACGGATGTAATTGCTTGCTCCACGGGGCTGGTCCAGGTGAGGGTATCCGCTTGTTGCCGGCGCCCGGCTCGTGGGACTATCGTTGTTGGCCCCCTGTTCCTGGCTCGGAGCGATGCCGAAAGGATACGCCGGGGCAGCCTCGCCCGGCGGGTTCGGAAATTGCCGAGCCGCGCCGGACCGCCCCGCCGCCGGCACGGGCACGTTCTGTGTGGCAGGCGGCACAGCCGGGGCTTCCCCCGCCAGCGGGGCGACGCCGGCCCGCGCCCGATCCAGTTGCCGCTGCCGTGCCCGCCCGTTGTCCCCCGTCACTGGAACCGGCGCAGTCCCCCCTCGCCTAGCAGCGACCCCGTGTGCCCGATCCCGCCGCCGGGCGCGGGCCGCATCCGCCGATATGACCGAGATGGCCCCCGCCGGAGGCAACACGGACTCAGGGACAGGAGCGCTGTCCGCCGATGCGGGCGCGGCGGGGGCCACAGGGACAACCCCGGCGGGCGCCACGACCGGTCGGATCGTGTCGGCGGGGATCAGGCGCACCGAGGCCGCCGCCGTCCCCGCCCCCAGTAGGACGGCCCCGACGCCGAGGACGACGCCTCGGCCCGCCCGCGTGGCGCGGCGGCGGCACGGGTCCAGCAGGCCGGCGACCCGATCCTCCAGCCGCCAGCGCGACGACAGCAGGCCGAGCGTCGCGGGGCAGCGGGGGAGGGCGGCGGTCTTGGCGATGATCAGCAGCGTGCGCGCGTAGCCCGGCGCGTCGCCGACCCGCAGCACGAAGTTGTCGCAGACCTCCTCCCGCGCGCGGGCGAGCTCCCGACTCAGGACATGCACCAGCGGGTGCGGCCAGAACAGCAGCGCGGTCAGCCGCTGCACGAGGCCGCTCCAGGGGTGGCCCAGGGCGACGTGGGCGCACTCGTGGGTCAGCACCGCCCGCAGCTGCGTCCGGCTCAGACGGGCCACCAGGCCGACGGGCAGCACGACCTGGGGGCGACAGACCCCCAAGACCAGGGGAACCGGGGCACGTGGGGAGATTATGATGCGCGGCAAGGCCGTCACCCCCAGCGCCGCCCGGACTTGCGGCAGGACATCACCGAGGCCACCTTCGGCGACCCCGGCCTCGGCCAGCAGCGCGGCGTGCTGAAGCAGACGACGCGCCTCACGCCAGCCGCTCAGGAGGCGCAGGAGCTGGACCAGGCTGCCCGCGCCCCAGGCGAGCGACAGCAGCCAGGCCGCGCCGTGAGACCAGTCCGCAGGAGGAGGCGGACCGGGCGTCGCCAGCGCGGCAGGCCCCGGCAGGGAAGGCGGAGCAGGCGGCGGGGACGCAACTTCCCCCGGCGACGGCGTCACGGCGCTCGGAGGCGCGGCGTTCAGGGCCGGGACGCGCACCTGGAGGCCGGGGCGGGCCAGGCCGGTCAGCGCCGGGCTGATCAGCACGCACAGCAGCGCGCACAGGCTCACGACGTAACTGATCTCGGGGCGGTTCCGCCCGCAGAGGCGGATGACCGTCAGGCCGAGCAGCGCCACTGCCGTGACTTGCAGCAGCAGCAGCGTCAGTGTCTCCCAATGCAGCAGGCTCATCGTCGTCTCCTTACCTTCAGTCGGTGTTCCGCTCCGCCTTCTCGATCATGGCCCGGATGCGCTCCGCCTCGTCCTGGGCCAGCGGCTGGTCCTCCAGGAGCGCCAGGACCAGGCCCTCCGTGGAACCCCGGAAGGCGGTCTCGACGAAGCGCCGCGCCATCTGGCGCAGCGTCGCCTCCCGTGGGTACGCGGCGCGGTAGTGGAAGATTTTCCCCTCGGCGCGGGTGCGCAGCCAGCCTTTGTCCACCAGGCGGGTGAGCAGGGTCTGGACCGTGTTGCGCGCCACCCTGCGCCGGGGCGGCAGCGCCCGCCAGATGTCCCCCAGGGTGACCTCCCCGCCGTCCCAGACCGCGTTCATGATCTCCATCTGGACTTCCGACAGGGGGGCAAGCTCTTTTGACTCGTGTTCCGAAGTTTCCGACATTGTGACTCACCTTCATACCGACATACGTAGGTTCATTATACCAACAGATGTAGGTGCTGTCAAGGGAATTTTTTGCGGAATCGGCGGACTGTGGGAAAAATTAGGCCGGCACTTTGTTGAGAACGACTTCGCAGGGGGCGCGGCTGAGGAGGGTGCGCAGGATGCGGGGCATGGGGTCGTCGGGGTCGGTGGTGGGGGCGTAGGCGAGGACGATGATGTTGACGCCCAGCTCCTCGGCCTGGTGGACGATCTCCTCGCCGGCGTCGCGCGCGCGGCGGACGTGGGGGACGGGGGTGAGGCCCTGGCCGCGCACCCACTTCTCCGCCGCGTCCAGGACGCCGCCGGCCGTGGCCTCTTCCTCGGGCAGGGGGGCGTTGAGCGGCAGGTGGCGGGGGACCTCCAGGATGTAGGCCAGGTGCAGGTTGGCGTCCTGGCCCTCCGGCTTGGCGAGCCGGCAGGCCAGCGTCGCCGCGATCTCCGGGCTGTCGGCGCGCAGCAGGGGCACGAGGACGTTGTGCAGGATGCGCCGCCGGCCCGCCGGGCGGGCGGCCCCGGAGCGGGCCAGGGCGAGCGAGGCGCGCCCCTCCTCCAGGCTGCCGGCGACCGGCAGGCGGGAGCGGACGCCGGGGACGGCGCGGACGGCCTCCATCACGTTCTCCGGCAGGCTGCAGACCACGATGCGCGCCTTGTAGCGCTCGATGTAGTCCATCGCCTCCCCGAACGTCTTGGCCCCTTCGGGCGTGACGGCCTTCAGCGCGCTGCCGTCCAGCAGGATGCCCTGCGGGTGCTGGCGCAGCAGCAGGTTGGCCGCCGCCTGGATGACCGGCCAGTAGTTCTTCTCCAGCGCCCCTTCCAATTTCACCACGTCGCCCCGCGCCTCAATGATCATGGCCCTTTGCTCCCGGCGACGCGACGCACCGCCGCCGCCAGTTCGGAAACGTCCGTCACCGTCTCGTCCGCCGTCAGTGCGGGGTCGTCCGGGTTGTAATGCACGTACTGGATGCCGCGCCGGAAGCGCACCGTCCTCATGCCGGCGGCCTTGGCGGGGCCGATGTCGTTGTCGGGCCGGTCGCCGACGAAGACGGCCTGCGGCGGCGCGACCCCGGCCTCGTCCAGCGCGTACCGGAAGATGGCGGGGTCGGGCTTGAACAGGTGGACGATCTCGCTGATGACGACCACGTCAAACAATGGCGCGAGGCCGTAGTCGGCGACGGCCTGGGCGACGGGCGGGTGCTGGTTGGCGATGATGCCCAGGCGGAAGTCGCGCCGCAGGTCGCGGAGGACCGGGGTGATGCCGTCCAGGAGCAGGCCGAACGGGCGCGGCTTTCGCATCTGCTGGTACGTGTCGCGCGCCTCGTGCCAGAGCACCTCGGTCTCCGAGTCGTTGGCGCAGTAGGCGGCCAGCGTCCCCTTGATTGCGGCCTCCGGGTTCGGCCCGCGCGCCGCGAGTTGCTTGCGGGTGGCGTTGAAGTCGTCCCAGAGGACGTCCTTGCCGTGCGCCCGCAGCGTCAGCAGCAGGGCATGGAACAGCCAGGAGTGCTGCGGGGTCTCATCAAACAGCACGTCGCCGATGTCGAAGAACACCATCTGGATCATGTCGGGAGGGTGTTCGGCGCGGATCGCCGGTTTTCCTGCCGTGAGCGGGAAAGATCGGGACGCCCTCCGAAGCCGGAGAGGAGGGAGGCCCCCCGGCCCCCAATTCTGGGGGAGCAGGAGACCCACCACCTTGTTCGCTGCGCTCACAGGATCCTCCCGCAGCGGGAGGATGAGGAGGGAAAGCGGGGGCGGGTTCGTTTTGGCAAATTGGCTGCGCGGCGGGGACGTTGTCCAGGCGGGCAGGGTCCAGGGTCGGTGGCCGCGGGGCAGCGGGAAGGCGGGCGCGGGCCTTCTCGGCGACCGTCCAGTCCATCGTCTCGTCCTGGCGGCACTCGCGCTCGGTGGTGTGCAGCTCGGCCAGGGCCTCGCGGCGGGCGCGGTCCTCGAAGAGCCGGGGGAGTTCCTTGGCGAGCATTTTGACTGCGGTGTCTATCTGGCGGTGCAGGGCGGTCTCGTGGCGCATGACGCGGTCCAGGCGGGATAGGGCCTCGTCTTCGGTCAGTCCTGGGTCCTCAAAGAGCTGGGCCTGCCAGCGGTGCAGCCTGCGGAGGCGCCAGGAGGCGGCGGCGATCTTCTCGGTGTAGTGCTGTTCCAGGAGGTCGGCGGGGCGGAGCTGGGCGGTGAGTTCGGCGAGCAATGCCTCGTAGCCGGCGGGGTCTTCTCCGAGGTGCGTCAAGACGACGTCGCGGGCGAAGAGGCCGTGGGTGGTGGCGTTGCGGGCGGCGATGCGCTTGCCGTCGGGGGTTCTGGGGCCTCCGCGTGCTGGGTCGGCGGCCGTGTTGATCGTTGCGGTTTCGGCAGACATGGTGGCTCCTTTGGCCAAAATATGGGTTTGGCCGGCATTGAAATGCCGGGCTTCCCAGGGCAAATGTCCGCGCAGGCGGGCAGTAATTGGGTTCTTTGGCGTCATTATTCCAGAACGGGCGTTCCGTATCTCCTGTGGAGGATGCTGGAAATAAACCACCCCGTTCGTGCAAGCCTGTCTATTCCTCGCACTTCGGGAGGGGATGGAGGTCAAGAGCAGGTCTTCTTGCCGGGGAGGAATATCTTGCGCCTGCGTGGAATTTCCCGTTCGCCGGGTTCTTCCACGATCTCCGCCCTATACAGATCAGGACACGACGCCATGCCCCCTATTGATCACTCCGCTACCGATCCCAATAGTACTGTCGCCGGCACCTACCGGCACACGCAGGACAAGCGCAAGAGTCTCCCCGAAGCCGGACGAGCCGCCCAGGGCCGCATTCGGGAAGTGCCCAAGCAGGTCTTCGCCTATGATCCGCACCTGCCGCCCGTCCTGCGCTCCGATCCGACCGGTCAGGCCGACCGCCTGTCCGAACTGCTGGCCGAGGCGCAACGCCGCCCCTTGAACTCCGACGAAGTCGAGATGCTGGCCGAGGCCCTCCGAAATCGGCAGCCCTGGCTGGAATGGGCCGGCAAGCGTGAGGCTCCTTCTTTTGCCGTGGATCCGGTCGCCCTGCACATTCACGAGCGCGTCGCCGCCCAAGCAGTCGTCCAGGTCGCAGCCCGGAAGGACGTGACCCGCGATCTGTTTGCCGACCCGGAGTTGGAGTACCGGCAGGCCGTCCAATTCTACCAGCATGATGTGAACTGGGCTAACCGGCTGATCTTGGGCGACAGCCTGCAAGTGATGGCGTCCCTCGCCAAGCGCGAGGACCTGGCGGGCAAGGTCCAGATGATCTATATGGACCCACCGTATGGCATCAAATACGGCAGCAATTTCCAGAGTGAAGTTGGCCGGCGGGATGTCAAGGATCGGCCGGAGGACTTGACACGGGAGCCGGAGGTGGTGAAGGCGTACCGCGATACCTGGCACCTAGGCGTCCATTCCTACCTGGCCTACCTGCGCGACCGTCTGATGCTGGCAAAGGACCTATTGACCGACAGTGGAAGCATCTTCGTGCAGATCAGCGATGAGAATCTGCATCGCGTCCGAATGGTGATGGATGAAGTCTTTGGACCGGAAAATTTTGTATCTCAAATCAGCGTCCAAAAGACAGGCAGTGCTGTTGGCTCCTTCATTCAGGCAAACGTTGATCTTTTACTCTGGTACGCAAAAGACCGAGTCCAGGCGGAACAGAAGTTCAGGCCAATCATGTTGCAACGCCTCCCAAGCGGCGTCGGTGGCTCTGGCTATACACGTGTCGAAGAAGAGAATGGTGCGAAAAGGCCTGCTCTTGATTCTGACCTTGATGATGCAGGCAGAATTAAGAGCAATATCAAGTTGTGGCGTTCTTATCCGCTGACATCTGATGGCTTCCGTGAGACAACGACGACTGATTTCTCATTCCAAAACGGAACATATCATCCCGGTAGAAATAGACATTGGGGCGTTAGAACAGAGCACTTGGATCGCGTAGGTAAAGCAGAGCGTCTGATCGTAGATGGCCAGCAAATAAGTATGGTGCGTTATTGGCAGGATCACCCAATTGTTCCGCTAGACTCCTATTGGGGAGATTTAGGCGGTGTGAACGATCGGGTTTATGTGGTTCAAACCAACGTTGAAGTTGTGAAACGCTGTATCTTGATGACCACTGATCCTGGTGATCTGGTGCTAGACCCCACGTGTGGTAGTGGCACGACCGCTTATGTGGCCGAGCAGTGGGGGCGGCGCTGGATCACCATTGACAGCAGCCGCGTGGCCGTCGCCATCGCCCGCCAACGTCTGCTGACAGCCCAGTACGACTACTACACGTTGCGCGACGCTGAGAAAGGCGTAGACGGCGGCTTTGTCTACAAGACCGTCCCGCACATCACCCTCAAATCTATCGCCCAAAACGTCGCCCTGGACCCCATCTTTGCCCAGTGGGAGCCGGTGCTGGCCGAAAAACTGGAATACCTGAACCTGGCATTGGAAGAGGTCACGCCGGAAACCCGGCAGGCGCTGCTGACCAAGCTGGAACTCAAGACGCGCCGGAGGGACAAGGCCGATCCGGTCACGGACGCCGACCGGCGACGCTGGAAACTGCCCGCCGCCGGGATCGGCTGGCAGGAATGGGAGGTTCCTTTTGACACCGACCCGGACTGGCCCGTGGCGTTGCAAGAGGCGCTGAACGACTATCGCGCTGCCTGGCGCTGCAAGCGCGACGCCGTGAACGCGGCCATCGCCGCCCGCGCGGAGATGGAAGAACTTGTGGACAGGCCGGAGATTGACCGTGCCAAACTGCGCGTCTCCGGCCCGTTCACCGTGGAGGGCGTGATGCCGGCCGAGGAGTCGCTGGACCTGGACGACTCGCCTATCGGGGGCGCGCCGGAGGAACTGCCCACATTTTCCGCCGCAGATAGCGAAGAGGTGGCAGACACGTCGGCCAACGCCGAAGCCTACCTGGACAAGATGCTGCGGCTACTCCGAAACGACGGCGTCCGCTTTCCTGACAACAAGGTGATTCCTGTCGGCAACCTGGAGAGCCTCTCCGGCGGCGTGCTTCACGCTGAGGGCGAATGGGGGGTCGGCGGTGAGACGCGGCGGGTGGCCGTCGTCTTCGGGCCGGAACACGGCCCCGTCACGGCCAAGCTGGTGGAGGACTGTCTGCCGCGCGCCAGCCGGGGCGGCTATGAGGACATCGTGTTTGCGGGCTTTTCGTTTGACGGCGCGGCCCAGGCATTGATTCAGGATGACCCCAACCCGCATGTGCATTGCCATCTGGCGCACATCCGGCCCGACGTGGCGATGACTGATCTGCTGAAAGAGACGCCGAACGCCAACAACCAGATTTTCACCGTCTCCGGCCTGCCCCGCGCCTCTGTGATTCCCGCCGCCGATGGGCAGTGGATTGCCGTCATGGAGGGCGTGGACATTTACGATCCTGTTGCCAACGCCATCCACGCCACCGGCGCGGACAAGGTCGCCGCCTGGTTTTTGGATTCCGATTACGACGGCGCGGCCTTCTGCATCACCCAGGCGTTCTTCCCGGACTCCAAGGCGTGGGAGAAACTGGCAAAGGCATTGGGCAAGACCGTGGACCCGGAGAATTTCGCCGCCTTTTCCGGGACGCATTCCCTGCCGTTCCCCACCGGCCAGCATCGCCGGGCCGCCGTCAAGGTCATTGATCCGCGCGGCAACGAGGTCGTTCGCATCCTACCACTGGAAGGGACACGCTACCGTGCATAAACTGTCCTCCACGGTCGGCCAGCAGCCGCTCCCGATCCAGCCGGTGGATGAACCGATCATCTGCCGTCCTTACGATGAGCCGGATCGGTATTGGCAGTACGACCGCAATACCGGCCAAGCTGTCCAGCAACCTGGCCGCCGCCCGGCCAAATACTGGTACAAGACCAAGGCGGAGGCCGCCGCCGCAGCGTCCGGGCAGGTGACATTGGAACTGGATGAGGGGCAGGACGAATTGATCCTGGTCAATGCGCTGCGCGACGATGTGCGGCGCTGGCGGGCATCGGGCTACGAGGGCGCGACCAACATCACCAAGGAACTGCTCCGCCACTGGCGTAACACCGATCGGCTTCGCCGTCTGTTCTTCTGCCAGGTAGAGGCCGTCGAAACCGTGATCTACCTGACCGAGATTCGAGGGCTTCGCCGCGATGGCCGGCGCGGAAGCCCCCGATTCACCCCGCGTTTTACCGACCCGGACTTTGCCGCGCTCCGGGACATTCCGAATGACCCAGACACCAAGCCCCTGCTGCGCTACGGCTGCAAGATGGCTACCGGGACCGGCAAGACGGTCGTGATGTCCATGCTGATCGCCTGGGCCTTCTGCAATCGCGGCCAGCAGCCCACGGATGACCGGTTCCCGCGCGCCGCCCTGGTCTGCTGTCCCAATCTCACAGTGAAAGAGCGTATCTCCGTCCTGCGGCCCGACCACCCGGAGAATTATTTTGCGGCCTTTGACATCGTGCCGTCTCGTCTGCGCCCGCTACTGAACTCCGGCAAGGTGCTTGTCACCAATTGGCATCAGTTCAAGCCGGAATCCGCCCACTCTGAGGGCGGCAAGACTTACGGGGTCGTCAACAAAGGCGAGGAGAGCCGGGAGGCATTTGCCCGCCGCATCCTCGGCGATCTATACGATCATTCTCCGCTCATGGTGCTCAATGATGAGGCCCATCACGCCTATCGTCCCGCGCCTCTGCCCGACGAAATCGCGCGCAAATTGACGCCCCAGGAGAAGGCCGAGCGCGAAGAGGCGACCATCTGGATATTGGGCCTGGACCGATTCAACGTCGCCTGCGGCATCAGTTTCTGCGTGGACCTATCCGCCACTCCGTTCTACCTGCATGGCAGCGGCTACGATGAAGGGGCACCCTTTCCCTGGCTGGTGTCCGACTTCGGCCTGGTAGACGCCATCGAGTCCGGCTTGGTCAAAATACCGCGATTGCCTGTGTCGGACACGACGGGACGCCCCGAACCCCTCTACTTCAACCTCTACCGCAACATCGTGGAGCGTCTGCCCGCTGGAGACCGATTGCCGGGACGTGCTCGCAAGCCTAAGCCGGCCGCCCTCTGGCGTGAGGCCGAAGACGCGCTGAGGACGCTTGCTGGCCAATATCAAGAACGGTTTACCCTGGTGGAATCAGCCACGAATGGCGAGGAAAAGGCCCCTCCCGTCATGATCCTCGTGTGCGACAACACGGACGTCGCGCAACACTTTTTCGAGAACATTTCGGGAGAGCGCCAGATTGAGGCCATTGAGGAGGAGGCAGAGGACGAGGAGGACAGGGACCAGACCCCAGCCAAAACCAAGAAGCCCAAAAAACAAATCCAATACGGTGACGGGCAGCTTTTCCCAGAACTGTTCACCAATCACCCTGGCTTCCGTCCGACGTTGCGGATTGACTCCAAGATGCTGGAACAGGCCGAGAGTGGCGAAGAGGGCGGCAACCGCCAGGACGCCGCGGAACGGCTACGCGAGATGATCGCCACCGTTGGCCGGCCGGGGCGTCCCGGTGAGCAAGTGCGTTGTGTAGTCTCGGTCTCGATGTTAACAGAAGGGTGGGATGCCAACAACGTCACGCACATTCTGGGCCTGCGCGCGTTCACCAGCCAACTCCTCTGCGAACAGGTGGTTGGACGTGGCCTGCGGCGCATGGATTACACCGTCAATAGAGTTGGCTTTTTGGAGCCGGAATATGTCGACGTATACGGGATTCCCTTCTCGGTCATACCCTTCAAGGGCCGCCCCACCAACAAGCCCGCGCCCGAAGACAAGCCGAAAAATCATGTTCAGGCGCTGCCGGAGCGTGCCAGCCTAGAACTTCGTTTCCCCGTCGTCGAGGGCTATGCCTTTGATCTGAAGCGTAACGTCATCAAGGCGGACATTGGGAAGATGGAGGGGCTGGAGATCGAGCCGAATCTGACACCGACGGCGGTTTATGTCAGCCCCTCCGTGGGCTATCGGGAAGGCGTTGCCGGCTATGGCCCCGGCGAAGGCGTTTTACAAGACCGCGAGGCGTTTTACGCCAGCACGCACCGGCAAGCCATTGAGTTCCAGATCGCACGGGATGTGGTGCTGGCACTGGTGGGGGACCAAGAAACCATGCCTCTCCCCGGCGCCAATCGGCGCCTGCGCCTGATGGCCCGTCACCAACTCTTTCCTCAAGTGCTCCGTCTGGTACATCAGTATGTAGAGCGCAAGGTGGACTTTCGCGGCGCGAATTCGTGCGAGTTGGGCCTGGAAAAGTATGTCAGGCGGGTCATTGAGCGGCTTGTCGCCGCCATTGAGCCGGACGAAGCGCAGGGTGAGATGCCACTGCTGCCCCGCCTGAACCGTTACAAGCCCTATGGAACGACTGCTGAGGTGGACTTCAAGACGACGCGACGTTGTCACCCCACACTACGGAGTCACATCAATCAAGTCACGCTGGACACGTTTACTTGGGAAAGTTCCGCTGCCTTTTACCTTGAGCACTCCAAGTATGTCACCTGCTATGCCCGCAACGAACAAATGGGGTTTCTCATCCCCTATGAGTATAACGGCGTTAACCACACATATGAGCCGGACTACCTTGTGAAAATGTCTGATGGGCGGATGCTTATCTTAGAAGTCAAGGGCTTTGAGGATGACCAGATCAAAGCGAAGCATCAAGCCGCCCTGCGATGGGTTGCTGCCGTCAACAACTATGATAAGGTGACATCCTGGAGTTTCCATGTCTGCCGTGATCCGCAGACACTTGACCGGGAACTTCTCTACCTTGCAAACTCTCGATGGTAGCTCACTGTAAAACGTCGAGCCATTTGTCGCGTTGCTGTTGTCTAAAAGCATTCTTTTGTAGTTTGGCAAACACAAGTCGGCGGCTACCTGTTTTCCCGCCGTCCTGTGGGGGTATAGGCGAGACGGGAAGGGAGACGTCATGAGCGAAACAGCGGGATTTGTCGGGCTGGGGCAGATGGGGCAGGCGATGGCGCGGAATCTGCTCAAGGCGGGCTTTCGGCTGCGCGTCTATAACCGCACGGCGGAGCGGGCGGAGCCGCTGGCGCGGCTGGGGGCGGCGCGGGCGGCGCAGCCGGGGGAGACGGTGCCGCCGGGCGGGATCGTCTTCACGATGCTGACCAACGACCAGGCGGTGGGGGACGTGGCGCAGGGCGAGCACGGGCTGCTGAACGCGCTGGGCGAGGGCGGCGTCCACGTCTCCATGAGCACTATCGCGCCCGACACGGCGCGGTGGCTGGCCCGGCGGCACGAGGAGCGGGGGCAGCACTACGTCGCCGCGCCCGTCTTCGGCAAGCCGGACGCGGCCGCCGCCGCCAAGCTGTGGATCGCCACGTCGGGGCCGGCGGACGCCAAAGAGCGCGCGCGTCCGTTTTTGGAGGCGATGGGCCAGGGGATTTACGACTTCGGCGACGACCCCGGCGCGGCCCACGTCGTCAAGCTGACGGGCAATTTTCTGTTCGGCGCGGCCATCGAGGCGATGGCGGAGGCGTACACGCTGGCCCAGAAGAACGGGATCAGCCGCCAGAAGGTCCACGACCTGTTCACCGACACGCTGTTCGCCTGCCCGGCCTACAAGGGCTACGGCCGCCTGATCGCGGCGCAGAGGTACGAGCCCGTCGGCGCGCCCCCCTCACTGATCCGCAAGGACTTCCGGCTGGTGCGCGAGCTGGCGGACCGGAGCGAGACGCCGATGCCGCTGGCCGACCTGATTCATCAGCGCCTCACAGCCACGGTCGCCAAGGGCCGCGACGACCGGGACTGGGCCGGCTTCGCCCAGGAGGCCTCGGACGACGCGGGCCTCTAGCGGGACGGGATTTCGGCGGCGGGGGCGACCCGGCGCGTGAATTCGCGGGCTTGGATAATCCAAAGTCCCTGCGGGACTGAGGACCCGGTCGGCAGGGCCGACTTCGTTGTCATCAAGCCCGCCACCTCAGTGGCCGGGCACGAGAACGGAATGACCCTGGCGGGCCTCTAGCGAGGCAGGACTTCGCGGCGCGGGCGGTGAATCACTTGGCACTATTGCCGGCAAAGAATCAGCCGATGACCCGGCATCGGAAATGCCGGGCTATTCTTCCGGGAAGGAAAGTCCCTCCGGGACTGAGGATGGCCCCCCGGCCCCCAATTCCGGGGGAGTTGGAGAAGCCTCCGCAGTCCCGGAGGGGCTTCTGGGCTGCGGGAATAGTCCGGCGGATTCATTGCCGGGCCACAAGGAGACACGCCCATGACGATGACGACCCAATTGGAGCGCCCCGGCGCGATCACATTCAAAGGCAGCCCGATGACGCTGGTGGGCAAGGAACTGAAGGTGGGCGATCATGCGCCCGACTTCCAGCTGCAGGCCGCCGACGACCTCTCCCCCGTCACCTGGAACGACCTGAGCGCGGGGGGGACCCGGGCCGTGCTGATGATTCTGGTCCCCTCCATTGACACCAGCGTCTGCGCGCGGGAGACCAGCACGTTCGACAAGCAGGTCGCCGGCCTGCCCAAAGACAAGATCGCCGTCGTCACCGTCAGCGCGGACACGCCGTTTGCCCAGAAGCGGTGGGCCGGCGCGGAGCATGTGGACAACATCCAGATGCTCTCCGACCACAAGGAGCGCGCCTTCGCCGACGCCTACGGCGTCCGCATCAAGGAGCTGGGGCTGCTCGCCCGCGCCATCTACCTGGTGGACAAGGACGGCATTATCCGCTACATCCAGACTGTCCCGGAGGTCGCCACCGAGCCGGACTACGACGCCGTCCTGCGCGCCGCCCGCGAAGTCGTCGGGGCCTAGTCACCCAACCTATGCAGGGGTTCGGCATGCCGAACCCCCATATTTTGTGTTTTGAAGCAGGCTGACAGTAAAAAAACAGTTGCCGGGGCGGGCGGATTTTGGTATAATGACGGGCACGGAGGCGGCGATTTCGGACCCGGAATTGGTCGCCTTCTTGCTTCGCCGGAGCGCCTCTCCGCGCGACCCAGGGACACCGTGAGCAGCCACCCAGCCCCCGACAACCGTAGCAGCCCCGACGATCCCCGCCCCCAGGAGCAGCAGCTGGAACTCGGCGAGGACGAGAGCACGATCGCCCTGCGTAAAGCCTGGGAGCGGACTCTGCGCGACCTGTCCGGCCAGTTCAACAAGCCGACGTTTGAGAACTGGCTGCGCCCCCTCAAGCCGCTCTCCTGGGAGGGCGTCGTCGTCGTGCTGGGCGCCCCGTCCTCCTTCGCCCGCAACTGGGCCGAGAAGAAGTACACGCAGGTGCTGCAGGAGAGCCTGGGACAGCACCTGGGCCGCCCCGGCCTGCAAGTGCGCTTCGTGATCTCCACGCCCGACGTGCAGCCGCTGCTGGGCGAGAAGCCGCTGCCCTTGCAGCAGGCCGCCTCGCCCACGCCGGCCGCCGAATTGGTCCCGGCGGGCGAGGCCGCGCCGCGCACTCCCGTCGACTCCCGCAACCCCTTCGCCCTGGAGCTGGCCGCCGCGCCGCTCAACGACCGCTACACCTTCGAGCACTTTGTCGTCGGCAAGTCCAACCAGTTCGCCCACGCCGGCGCCCTCGCCGTCGCCCACGCCGTCGGCACCGCGCCCTCGGCGACGCATATGCCGAGCAACCCCCTGTTCCTCTACGGCAGCCCCGGCTTGGGAAAATGCGTCGCCGCCTCCGAGTACCTGCACCTCGCCGACGGCCGCCGCGTCCAGGCGGGGGACCTGATCGGCACGCAGTTTCCCCTGCTGACGCTGGCCAAAGAAGAAATACGGGCCGTCCCCGCCCGTGCCGAGTTCAACGCCGTCGAGCCGGTGTGGGCCATCGAAACCGAGAGCGGCCGCCGCATCGTCCGCAACGCGCAGCACCCGCTCTGGGTAGGCCGGGGGATATTGACGCGGGGCAAGAACTACGGCCGCATCCACGTCCGGGGCTGGACGGCGCTGGCCGACATTCAGCCAGGCGACCTCGTCGCCGTGCCGGAATGTCTGCCGGCATTCGGCAGTCCCATTTCTCTGCCGGAGCATGAGATCAAGCTGCTCGGCTCACGCGCGGAGGCGGACGGCATTCCGGCCTCGGCCTGGACACTGCCGCCGGGCCAACTGCGCCTGTTCCTGTCACGCCTCTTTGCGACGGACGGCTGGGCGTCGTACAGCCCGCACAAGACCGGCAGCCGCTCACCACGCATCGAGATTGGCTACTGCTCGGCGTCCGAGGGGCTGGTTCGTGACGTGCAGGAACTGCTGCTCAAATTAGGCATCCTCTCACGCATCAGCCATAAGCCCAAAGTCAATGCATGGACGCTGGCGATCCATGCCTCCTCCGAAATCCTGAACTTCTGCGCGCGGGTCGGCATCTTCGGCAAGGAAGAGGCCGTAGAGCGCGTTCGGCGGGTCGCGGAGGCAATGCGGCAATCGCGCCCGAATCGCGGCGCGTGGCGGCACAACCAGGCCCCCGCCGGGCTGCGCTGGGAGAAGGTTGTCTCCGTGGAATCTGCCGGTGCGGAGGCCACCGTCGCCATCGAGGTTCCCGACTATCAGACGTTCCTGACGACGTTCTGGGAGCACAACACCCACCTCATGCACGCCATCGGGCATGAGGTGCGGGCGCGGCTGCCGCAGGCGCGGATCGCGTATGTCAGCGGGGAGATGTTCACCAACCACTTCGTGATGGCCCTGCGGGACAAGCGGACGGAGGACTTCCGGCGGGCCTACCGCAGCGTGGACATGTGGCTGGTGGACGACATCCAGTCCATCGCCATGGGCCAGAAGGAGCAGACCAAGGAGGAGTTCTTCCACACCTTCAACACGCTGCACCAGATGAACCGGCAGATCGTGATCGCCTCCGACCGCCCCCCGCGCGAGCTGCGGGCGATGGACGAGCGCCTGCGCTCGCGCTTCATGGGCGGCCTGGTCGTCGACATCGCCCCGCCGGAACTCGAGATGCGCATGGCGATCCTGCAGAAGAAGGCCCTCCTGGAGAACCTGCGCATTCCCGATGAAGTCATTGCCTTCATGGCGAGCCTGATCCAGAGCAACATCCGGGCGCTGGAGGGGGCGCTGATCAAGCTGATGGCCTACGCCTCGCTGGCGAAAAGCCCCGTCACCAAGCAGCTCGCCAGCGACGTGCTGGGCAGCTACTTTCTGGACCCAGTGCCGCAGGCGCACGCGCTGGCCTCCGCCCACCCGGAGGATTATGCCGATGAGAGGCCGGGCCCGGCGGCGCCCCCGTCCCGCCCCGGCGGTCAAATGCTGGACCGGATCGTCAATGCCGTCGCCTCCCAAACCGGCGTCCCGCGCGAGTTGATTCTGTCCGGCGGCGGGCGGGCCGGGCGCGGCGGGCGCCGGATCGGCGATGCCGGGTACGCCCGCCAGGCGGCCATGTATCTGGCGAAGGAGATCAGCGGCCTGCCGATGTCCACCGTCGCGGAGGCGTTCGGCTGCAAGACGCATGCCGCCATCACCCACGCCCACGCCCGGCTGCGCGAAGAGATTCAGTCCGACCCCCAGGTGCTTCAACTGATGACGCGCATCCGGGAGGCCGTCAACGGCTGAAAGAATGAGTCACATCGATGTGACTCATTTGTGACTCAATGTGACTCATTCTGGGTGTTTTGTGACTCATTCCGGATTCGGGCGGAATGAGTCACAAATGAGTCACATTTTTCGGTGGTGGGGATTACGGAATGTGACTCATTCGTGACTCAATGTGACTCATTCTAAATGGCGGTTTTTGAGGCTGCGCCGATGCCCTGTACCTTGCGAGGCGACGCTTTTTTGCCCCAAAGGGCCGGAATCGCCGAGTCGTCAAAGAATGAGTCACAATGAGTCACATCTCTACTACTACTCCTACTCAGATTCTTAAAATTAAAGGGGTATAAGACTCTGACGCGGGCTGGGAGCAACGTTCGGGAAGCAGCCAGAGGGCCATGCAAGTCAAGCAGTTGAGGCTGGAAAACTTCAGGAACTATGGGGCGCTGACGATTGAGCCAGGGGCGGAGCTGAACGTCTTTGTCGGGCGCAACGCGCAGGGCAAGAGCAATCTGTTGGAGAGCCTCTACGTGCTCGCCACCAGCAAGTCCACGCGCGCGGCCAAGGACACGGAGTTGATCCGGTTCGACCAGCCATTTGCCCGGGTCACCGCCGAGGTGCTCCGGGAGAGGAACAGCGACATCCAGATCGCGCTGACCCTGTCGCAGACCGAGAAGAAGGCGGCGCGCATCAACGGCGTCCGGCACACGCGGCTGGCGGAGGTGATCGGGCAGGTCAACGCCGTGCTGTTCGACAGCGGCGACCTGGAGATCATCCGGGGCGAGCCGTCGGTGCGCCGCCGCTTCCTGGACCTGGAGATCGCGCAGACGTCGCCGCGCTACGTCCACGCGCTGGGGGCCTTCCGCAAGGCATTGGAACAGCGCAACCGGCTGCTGCGCGACCTGCGCGACGGCCGGGCGGGCCGCGACGCCCGCAGCAGCCTCCCGGCCTGGAACGTCCAGTTGGCCCAGCACGGCGCATTGCTGGTCGAGCGCCGCCGCCGGTTTCTGGAGCGCCTGGCGCAGCTCGCCGCCGGCGTCCACCGGACGCTCTCCGACGAGCGGGACACGCTGGAGATCGCCTACGTCCCCTCGTTCGCTCTGGACGAGGCCGCGGAGGCGCCCGCCATCCGGGAGCGGTTCCTGGACGCGCTGGCCTCGGTCGAGGGCGAGGAGACGGCGCGGGGGACCACCCTGCGCGGGCCGCAGCGCGACGACGTGGCGTTTTGCGTCAACGGCCAGGACTGCCGGCTGTACGGCTCGCAGGGCCAGCAGCGCACGGTCGCGCTGTCGCTGAAGCTGGCCGAGCGGCAGCTGATCGAGGAGATCGTCGGCGAGCCGCCGCTGCTGCTCCTGGACGACGTGCTCTCCGACCTGGACGACGCCCGGCGCAGGCACCTCTTCGACCTGACGGCGCGGGCCGGCTCGCAGACCTTTCTCTCCTGCACCAACCTGCGCGCCTTCTCCAAGGGCGTCCTGGAGCGGGCGACGATCTACGCCGTGACGGCGGGCGAGGTGTCCCGGCAGTGAGTCGGAAAAGAAATCGCAACAGCAGAAGCTCGCCGGGCTTGATCTCGGCCTCCGGCGCGGTGGCGGCGTGGCTCGGTTCGCAGGAGCTGGCGCAGGCCCTGCGGCCCCACATGGCGAAAGTCCACTGGGAGCCGGTCGTCGGGCCACAGGTGGCGGGCGTGACGCAGGTGGAGGCCGTGCGCGAGGGCGTCCTGATCGTGCGCGTCAAGAACAGCGTCTGGGCCACTGAGCTGTCGCTGCTCAAGGACGACATCGTGCGCCGCCTGAACCTCGTGCTCGGCGGCCGTGTCATCACCGACATCCGCCTCAACGCCAGCGGCCTCTTGCCTCGCGCAAAGCCGCCGGAGAAGGCCCTCGTGGAGCTGCCCTCGGAGGCGGACCTGGCGCAGATCGCGCTCCCCGCCGGGGCGCTGGCGCGCATCGCCGCGACGGTTCAGGGCATCACGGACGAGCAGGTGCGGGAACGGCTTCGCGCCACGCTGCTGCGCGTCGCCCGCCGCGAAGAGTGGAAGCGTCAGCACGGCTGGCAGCCCTGTTCCAAATGCGCCACCCTCACCCCCCCGGAACCCGCCTCCAAATCCCGCCTCTGCCCCCTCTGCCGCGCTGGCATCCAGTAATCGCTTCCTCTGCCTGGCCGCTGAAGAAGGAATCACGCATCATGGCGGGGAACCTCATGACAGGCATCACCGAAACCGGAGCAACACCATGCCAGCCGTACCTCGTCATCTCGTGGTTTTCCTAGTCTCGGCAGCCCTCGCCGAGTTCGCCGCTGCTCCTCATGGCGTGTGCGCGCCGGGCGCGACGTCTCGTGCCCAAGGCGAGTCCATGCGTCAGGTGCAGATTCAGATACAGATGCTGAATGTCTCACCGGAAGAACTCGCCAAGGCGGAACAGCGCGCCGGATTCCCGCAGCCTGTCGCTCTGACCGATGCTGCCCTTCGCCTGAAGACCGGCTTGGCGGGAGCGGAAGCGGAGCGGCTGTACGGCGCGCTCGTCAGAGATGATGTCACGGCGATGAGGTTGTGGGCTCCGTTCACGACGCGGGAACATCTTACCGCCATGTTTGAGTTCATGGAGGCCGTTCCGCCGTCGGCGGCCGGTGCAGGACAAATCACAATGGCATCTCCTACCCCACGTACGTTGGTCAACGTTGTTCCGTCCATCAATTCGGATGGAACCGTGACCTTGGTAACGAGGCTAACGAGGCTGAGGAGTTTCCATGCCGCCGCTCCCGGAATGCCTGAGAACCTTGACGAGACTCATGCTTCGGTATGCATCGTTCCCTCCGGTAAGTTCGTCATTCTTGACCTTCCGCCGCCCGCCGCGCCCACCAGTGCGGCTGACCAAGCCGGAGTGCCGACGCGAGATACATGGCGCTTGCTTCTCGTGACGGCGACAATCGTATCGACGGGTGAACTTTTTTCAGGCCAGTCTGCGCCGTACCGCCAGGATGGTGTGTGCGTCAGTCCGCCTGACACGGGCGATCAGATGGGAATCACGTCGCCGCCGATAAAGATGCCCGTCGTTCCTAATCCGTTCGGCTGGCGGTCTGACTGAGCAGTTCCAGGATATGATATTCGCCAGGGAGGGATGATGCGGCACCGGATGCTGCTGTTGTGGACGCTGGGGTTTGTCGCCGGGATCGGCATGGGGAGCCTGTCGTCGGGCGGCCTCGGCTGGTGGATGGGAGCGGGGGCGCTGGGCCTGTGCCTACTGGTCGCGGCGGGAAGACGCTGGGCACTCGCTCTGGTCAGCGTTGTGCTGGCGGGCGTCGGGGCGGGGGCGGCGCGGCTGGCGGCGTACCAGAGCGTGCCGGCGTCGGACGTGTCGCGCCTGGCGGGACAGGCTGCGCCGGTGTCCGTCACCGGAACGGTGGTCAGCGACCCGGAGCAGCGGCGGGGCGGGCGGGTGACGCTGATCCTGCGCGCGGAGCGGGTCAGATGGTTCGGCGGGGACGCGCCGGTGACGGGCGATGTCTCCGTCTCGCTGGCGAAGGACGCGCCGCCTCTGGACTACGGCGACCGGGCGCGGCTGGACGGACGGCTGGAGGTCCCCGGCGGCGCGACCAACCCCGGCGCGTTCTCCTGGCGCGACTATCTGGCGCGGCGCGGCGTCTACTGTGAGTTGCGCGTCAAGCGGCCCGGCGCGGTGCAAAGATTGGGCGGCAACGCGCTCAACCCCTCCCTGCGGCTGGCCTGGGCCGTGCGGCGGCGCGTCCTGGCGGCGGTTCATGCCGCGCTGCCCGCGACGCGGGCCGCGGTGCTCTGCGGCATCCTCCTCGGCAGGCGCACCGAGCTTCCCCCCGACCTGATGGCGGACTTCGTGCATACCGGCACGGTGCATGTCCTCGCCTCGGCGGGGCTGCACGTCGGCGTCGTCGCCTTCTGGGTTCTTTTTCTCTGCGAACGGCTGACCCTGCCGCGCAAGGCCAGCGCCTCCGTGATTATCGGGACGCTGTGGCTGTACGCGCTGATGGCCGGGGGGCGGCCCTCGGTGACGCGAGCCGTCGTGATGGCGACGCTCTACTTCGGGGCGATTCTCTTCGAGCGCGAGCCGGACCTGCCGACGACGCTGGCGGCCGCCGCGCTGGTCATCCTGCTGATGCAGCCGACGGCCTTGCTGGAGGCGGGCTTCCAGATGTCGTTCCTGACGGTGCTGACGCTGGCGCTGGCGATGCCGGTCTGGCACGGGTGGTGGAGGCCCCGGATTGAACAGCGCCTGGCGCGGCCCGTGCCCCGCAAAATTGCGCTCTGGGCCGTGGAGATGGCGGGGCTGTCGCTGCTGGCGCAGGCCGGGGCATGGCCGATTGTCGCCAGTGACTACAATGAGGTCTCCCTGAGCGGATTCGTCGCCAATGCTCTGGTCGTGCCGGCGCTGTTCCTGCTGGTTCCGCTCGGCTTCGCGGGGGCGGCGCTGTGGGGGCTGTGGCAGGGTCTGGGCGGCGCGCTGCTGGGGCTGGCGGGGCTGGGTCTGGGCTATGTCACGGCGGTCGTGCGCGCCTTCGGGGAGGGCGCGTGGGCCTATCGGGCCGTGCTGACGCCCTCGCCGGCGCTGATGGTGGGCTACTACGCGCTGATCTTCGGCGTCGCGTTTCTGTTCAGCCGGCGCTCAACGCCTCAGACGGTACTCGTCGGGGGAGAGGCCGATCTGCGTGAACGGGAGGGGCTGGAAGCCCAGCTTGAAGGCCGGTGAGGTCGGCTTGAGTTGGTAGTTCCCGTGCGCGGCGTCCACGAACTGCGGATCGGCATCGAGCAAATTGTCACGAACGGTGACGCCGGGTTGGGCCGCCTTCTCCACGTCCAGCCCGATCGGGCAATGGAACATGACGTTGTGGGCGATGACATCGTACTTGGGGGCGGCGGGGTCGTCCTGCAGAACGGTCGCCAGGTGCGGGTAGCGGGTGCTGTAGGGGGGCTGATTGTAGGGGACGGCAGCCAGCTTCTCCTGCATTCCCCAGTCGCCGCCGGGGGCGACGGATTTGGCGGCCCAGCCCAGCCCGCGCGCGTCCAGCGAGACGGCGGGCTTGCAGTCCACGAAGATGTTGTTTTCCACGTCGTTGTCCCGCCCGCCGCCGACCAGCACCCCGCGGCCGGCGCGGATGCAGAGGTTGCCGTAGACGGTCGTGCCGGCGGCGGTGTCGTCCAGGTAGATCGCGTTCGCATCCGTGTCGCCGAGCAGGCCCGTGCCGCCTCCTAGGTCATGGAAGTAATTGAAGCGGACGACGTTGCCGCGCATGGTCCAGTCGCGGCCCATGTAGAACGCGCCGACGTCGCCCGTCTCCCGGCATACTCGGTAAACCTCGTTGTACTCAATGACGTGGTCGTTGCCGCCCAAACTGATGCCCTCGTGCGGGGCGTCGTGGATGACGTTGTGGGCGACCCGGTTGCCGACGCCCTCCACCTCCACGCCGGGGCGGTACGTCCGGTCCCAGCGGCTGTAGTCGTGGATGCGGCAGTTGACCACGAAGCAGCGGCCGGGCGTCAAGGTCTTGCGGTCGCCTCCGCTGAGGACCACGCCGCCGTCGCCGGTCTCGGAGATGTCGCAGCTCTGCACGCCGTCGTCCGTGCCATCGGTGATAACAACGCCCCGGTTGCCGATGTTGCGGAGCGTGCAGCCGGCCAGCAGGTCGTGCGCGCCGCCGGTGATCGTCACCGCCGTGCCCCGGCAGGCCTCCAGCGTCAGGCCGCGCAGGGTGACGTTCGAGACGTGGTCCAGCCGGATCAAGTCCGTGGCGAGAGAGACGACGGCCCGACCTTTTGCGATGTCGGACGGCGGCCAGAAGTACAGCCGGCCGGTCTTGCGATCCAGATACCATTCGCCGGGCTGGTCCAGCTCTTCCAGCAGGTTGAGCGCATACCAACGGTGTCCCGGCGTGTAGGCGAGCAGCCCGCCCGTCGGGGCCGTCCGAATCTGATGCTGCTGGGTGTCAATGCCCAGAATCTTCTCGTAGCTGTCGGCCCAGTCGAAGCTCCAGTAGCCATGCACCCAGGCGTCGTCGGCCTGTGCCCAGCCCGCGGGCCGTTCGCCGTCGTAGGTGAAATGGTCCGCGCCCTGGTCCGCCGCCGTCCCGGCGAT
>JAFAZD010000255.1 GCA_019239955.1 Armatimonadota bacterium
AAGTCATGCACGTCCTTGTCGGTCACGGCGCGGCCCAGTTCTTTGGACAGCAGCGTTCTCGCCCAACTATCGGCGTTGACGTGTTCGGGTCTGCCGAGATACAGCATCAGGCACGCGGCCCCGTAGGGGCCGATGCCGGGCAATGACAGCAGCCGTTTCCGCAGTTCCGCCGCCGTCACGTCTCCATCCTGCCAGGCTTCCAGGTCCAGGCTGCCATCGGCTGTCGCCGTGGATAAGCCGTAGACGAACTGGTTCCGATAGCCCATGCGCGCTTTCGCCGCGAACTCATCGAAGGGAACGGAGGCTATCCGTTCCGGGGTGGGGAAGGCGTGGCGTTCCGGGGCTTGCGGCAGGGGCGCTCCGAAGTGCTCCACGAGCCGGGCGGTCATGGCGATGGTCTGCGCCCAGGTCGTGTTGGAGGTGGCGATGACCTTGACGGCGTCCTCGAAGAGTGTCGGGCAGCGAAGCATCCGGCCTTGCCTGCACTCGACAATGTGAGCCAGCTCCGGGCGTGCGATGCAGTAGGCGTGAAACTCCGACAGCGGCAGGTCCAGCTGCAGCATCCGGCGCACCCGCCGCACGATCTCGGCCTCGTCGCCTTCGCCCTCCACCTCCACCAGAACCTGTCCTTCTGTCGCACGGAGCCGAAGCGGCACCACGCTTCCCGCCGTGAGCTCCTCCGCGCGTTCCAACGTCTGCGTCTCCTCCTGCCAGGAGAAGGGCGGTAGGCGACGCCAGCCGTGGGCGGCGAGCGTTTCGTGGAACGAGAAATCAGGAGGGACGGGAAGAGCGATCTTCATGGCGAGTGGCCGCTGCTCCGTGAGCGACGAGGCCGCCACGGCCGGAAGGCCATGGCGACCCCTAAGATTGAGGGAGAGTCAGCGGGCGCTCTTCTTCAAGACGACGTCCGTGAGCCAGTACTGGTGCGGCTTTGTCCCGACCATGAAGACGGGCAGCCGGACGTTGTCGCCGGTGAATTGCTGGGTGACGAAGCTGTGGGAGAACGTTTTCCAATCACGGCCAAGCGCGAAATGCGTGGTCAGGCCGATCGGGTGGAAGTCGCCATAGTTCACCGAGCCGCCGACCGGCAGGTCACAGGGCGAGTCGGCTTTGGCCCGGAACGTGAGGGTGTAGGTCTGGCCCGACCGGAGACCGGGAGGCGTCTGGTAGAACTGCACGTGCCAGTATTTCTTGCCGGGGCGCGAGACCGTCACGTGCAGGGTCTGACCTTCCGTCGTGAGGGAGCCGACTCCGCCGGAGTTCTGTTCCAGCATCCAGGCGGCGGCGTCCCCGGTCGGCTGGAGCAGGTTGCCGGCGGAGGCGGTCTGGACCAGGGGGGTGGGGGGGGACGGCTGGATGGCGATGGGGGGCGGGGTCGCGTTGCCGCCGGGGGCCGACGCCGCCGGACCCTCGGAACGGCCGGTGATCTGGTGGACGACCACATAGCCGATCACCAGCGCCAGAAGAATGATCGCTGCAATCAGGCGAATTACCGTTGATTTCGGCACGATGTCTGTCTCTCCTTTCGTCCGTCCCGCCGGCGCGGCGGGCGGCGGTTCGGGTGCTCTCGGCGCGGTGGGCGGCACGATCGCCGCGCCCGCGCGCTCCTGAGTCCGCACACCCGCCGTCAACCGAGTCAGGTCCAGCGGCGGGGCTATGACGCTGCAATCGATGAGCCAGCGATCGTCCGGCTGCGGCCCGTCGTCGCCCTCATCGGCGCCGGTGCTGATGATCTCCAGGCCACCGTGTATCCATTGGTCGTGGTCGCGGATGCGGGAGGCGTCCACGCGCGCGACGGCCTCAAAGATGTCGCCCTGGTGTACGGGCGGGTCGAACTGGAGCCAGGGCGTGTGCGACTCGATCCGCGCATCCAACTGCCCGCCGCCGGCATTGCGGAAGCGCACGGTCTGCGGCGCGGCCTCGGACGTCGGGCCGAAGTTCAACTGGTGCGTGTCCGCCAGCAGCACGGGTGGCGCGAACGTGCGGAGCTCTTGCAGGAGATCCGCCGCGCTGACGGGCCGGTCATCCTTCTGAGGCGCCAGCATCCGAGCGAGGAGGGCGACCAGACTTGGGTCGGCATTGGCCCTGGACGCCAGCTCGCCTGTGAAGTCTGGGCCAGGCCCGACGGGATTCCAAGGCTCCGGGGGGAGGCCCGCAATCATCTCGTAGAGCAGGCAGCCTAGGGAGAACACGTCGGCGCGGGCGGCCGTCGCCATCTCCGGTGGGTCGCCGCCCGTGCCGGCTTCCCGGTCACTGAACGACAGCGCGCCCCCAAAGTCCAGCAGGATGGGATAGCCACGCGGGTTGACGCTGATGTTGGACGGCTTGAGATCGTGGCGAACGATCCGCCGCGCGTGCAGGAACGTGAGGGCATGGCACAGGCAGACGGCCCATTTGAGGATCGTCCTGCGTGGCAGGGCCTGGTGCCGGGGGATCAATGAGGCGAGCGTCTCGCCCTGGACCAACTCCCGGGCGATGTAGAAGTAGCCATCGTGGGAGAACGCCTCGTAAAAGGCCGGTGTCAGCGGGTGGGCGGCGGCCTGCCTGGTCACCCGCGACTCGCGCTCGAAAATCTCCGGTCGGGCGGGGATGAACTCCTTAAGGGCGATGCGCCGCCACGGCGCGGTCGTGTCGCGCGCCGCGTAGACTGTCGCGTGACCATCCGTCTCGAGGACGCCTTCAATCCGGTACTTCGCCTGCGGCCCCGGGATCATCTCGCCGGACGCCAGCAGCAGATGCGTGTTGATGCGTTCCCGTTTAGCCATGCCCGGTCCCCCCCTTCAGGCAGCGAGAGACTCCAGGGCGGCACGGCGGCATGAGCAGACGGTATCGGGCGCGCGGGTTCATAGTCATGACAGAGTGTTCAGAATTGGCGACGGGGAAGTGGCGGCATGTTAGAGGTTATCTTAGCACAAGCCAACAAGATTTGCAAGAAGGCGTGATCAAATTGCCGCTTTATCGCGGGGGAATGCCATGGCCGGCCGCCGCCGTGGGGCGCAAGGAAGGCTGTGTTAATTTCTGATAGACCCGGATGTAATCAATGTCCATGTACCCCGGGAAGGGCGTCCCGGCGTCCGGGTTGCCGGGCCATCCGCCGCCGACGGCGAGGTTGGCGATGAGGTACATCGGTCCCGTCGGCACGCCTGCGGTCGAGCGGCTGCGCTCCACGCCGTCCACGTACCAGATGATCAGGCCCGGCTCCCAATCAACCGCAAAGGTGTGGTAGTCCCGCGAGAAGTCGGGTCCCGCCCAGCTCGCCCCGTGCTGCCGGTGCTGGCCGTCCGCCCAGTGGTTGGTCATGTGAACGACGCGAGGCTGATGGCCCAGGATCTCCAGAACGTCAATCTCCGGCGGCCACGCCTCGTCTGTGGGCAGCAGCCAGAACGCGGGCCACATCCCCCTTCCGGCGGGGAATTTCGCGCGGATCTCGAACCAGCCGTAGGTCTGGGCGAAGTGACCAAAAGAGGCGATCATGCCCGACGTGTAGGGCTTGCCGCCCTCCGCTTGCCGCCGGGCGATCAGGTGCAGGCACCCCGCGGCCACCTGATAGCCGTCGGGGGCGTAATACTCCTGTTCCTCGTCGCCGTGCGTCCGAACGCCGTCCGGGTAGGAGTCGATCCAGCGCCCCCGGTCCAGCGTACTGCCGTCGAACTCATCGTGGAAGGTGAGCGTCCATCCCGGCTTTGCCGGGGGTATGGTTGACGGCGTGGCCGCCGGGCCGGTATGAGGCGTCGGGCTGCTCCTGGTCAAAAGCGGCACGCAAAGGGCGCACACAACAGAAAATACGCCAAGAAAGAAAACCCTGTTTGCCATGAAAACTCCACCCTGGTGCCATCGCATCTTAATAGGGGTGATTATCGGCTCTGTCTCATTGACTTTTGAGAGGCTCTCTCAAGGCTTCTCCCGCGCGCCGCACGCCTGCAGACACGCCTGCATGTGGCCGCGCGCCTCCGCGGCGATCATGCCGCATTGCAGCAGACTGTATTCTTTGGCCCCAATGACCTCCAGGTCCAGAGGCCCTTGGTAGCCGTTCTCGTGCAGCACCCGGACGTACCCCACCAGGTTGATGTCGCCCCGGCCGTTCGCCTGGTCCTCCGGCCGGCCCGGCCCCTGCTGGCGTCCCTTGCAGTCGCGGATGTGGACGTGCCGGACGCGCGCGATCACCGCCGCGATGGCCTCCACCGGATCCTCCCCGGCGCGGTAGATGTGCGAGGGGTCCATGTCGATGCCGAAAGCGGGCGAGGAGATAGCCTCCATCACGCGCAGCGTGGTCGGCGTGTCGTGGATGCTGGCCCCCACGTGCGCCTTGACGCACAGGGTCACGCCGTAGGTCTCGGCGCGAGTCGCCAATGCCCCGAGCGAATCAATGGCCTGCTGCAAGCTGGCCTCGTCGCCGGTCCGGCCTCCCGGCCCGCAGTTGATGATCGGGACGCCGATCTCCGCCGCGACCTGAAACGCCTGCTGCATCAGGTCCGGGTCCTGGGACGGCTGCTCCATCGCCAGCAGCTCCAGTCCGTACTCCTGGGACAGCCGTTTGATCTCCGGGGCGATCTCGCGCCAGCGATCCAGCACCAGATGCTCGCTCATCCCGGCGATGGCGGACAGCTCGATGCCGTCGTACCCGGCCCGGGCGATCTGCTCAAACGCCGTCTTCAAATCAAACCCGCCGAACAGCACCGAGTTCGCGCCAAGTTTCATCACGTCTTCTCCAAATGAGTTGGTACATGGATCAATTTTCGCCGCTACAGCGTTCCGATGGACACCTCTCCGCCTTCCGTGGCTTCTACCTATAGCAGATACTCACGAAAGAGGACTGTTCCGAGCAATGCATCGCCTTCCAACACGAGCACCTCCGTCGGGCGGGGCTCGGCAAACCAGTCCAGGGCAATCTCGTAAGTGCGGCACTGCAAACGCTGACCATTCGCCAGACGCCGCTCGCCTAACCCCGAGAACTCCCCGTCCAGTTGCTCCGCCAGGTGAGCGGGCAAGGCCAAGTCACCTGTGAAGCCGGTGTCTACGATGAACTCGGCATCAAACTCGTGCCCCAAGCCCGGCAGCGTGAGCGTGACACGCGGATGCTCATCCCGAAATGCCCCCAAGATCATTTGCTGCCTCCGGTGAGCCATTGTCCCGCAATCATCCGCAGCGTCAGCGAGTCCACGCGTGCCGGCCCAATGTTTGTCGTGATGATAATCCCTTCGGGCCGTCGGGCGCGCAGAGCCTTGCGCGCATGGGGCGAGTTCCGCGCGACTTCGTAATCGCCCGAATCAGGATGGATGGCGACGATCTGGCCGTTGAACTGCGGCTCCAGGATGGCTTTCAGAGTGTCATCGTAGATGGCACGCCCTCTGTTGGAAAGCCGATCCAACTCGTTCTGGGGCGGAGTTTGAATGGGCATCCGCTTACTCCATTCTCTGCTCATTCTACAGTGATGTCTCAGGACAAGTGTACCACAGTTCCCGTCTCCAGGGACTCGATGGCGGCCTGTAGCACACGCTGGGCCGCTAGGCCGTCCGCGCCGGAGCCGTCAATCTCGTCCGGGGCGGCTCCCGCCACGGCCTGCTCCAAAAAGCGATGCAAGCGGTCCCGGAACGTGTCATCGAAGCCCCGGAAGCCGCCGAAGACGGGGTTGGTGTAGACGATCTTCTCCGGGTTTCCCGCCGGATACAGGGTCGCCTCGCGCCACATGTCCTCAATCACGAAGCGCCCGCCGGTCCCCGCCACCTCGCACCGCTCCATTGGGTGGCCGCGCTCGATGTCGTAGGAGCCGGTCAGGCCGCCGACGACCCCGTTCCGGAATCGCAGGCTGAAATGCGCGGTCGTCCAGATTTGGCGGCCCGGGGCCTTGGTGGCGAAGCACTGCACGGCCTCCACGTCGCCGCAGAAGTGGCGCATGATGTCCACCGTGTGCGGGTGCAGCGCCTTGATCTGAAAATACGGCGAGCTTTCGGCAGGGTTCTTGATCCACATGCTCATGTTGACGAAGAGCAGGTGCCCCAGCCGTCCCTCGGTCTGCCACTTCTTCGCCAGGCGGGCGGCGGGCGTGAAGCGGTGATTCAGGTTGATGCCGTAGCACACTCTTTTCCGCCGGGCCAGAGCGACCATCTCCTCCGCCATGCTGATGTCATTGGAAATGGGCTTCTCGCCCAACACGTGGCAGCCCGCCTCCAGGGCCTGCATCGTCGGCTCGTAGTGGTCGCTGCCGTACTCGTAGCCGCCGGTCGTGACGCTGCACACGTCCGGGCGCAGGGCATCCAGCATCGCCCGCGCGTCGGCAAAGGCGGGGACACCCAGGCGGGCCGCCGCCGCTTGGGCGCGGTCTTTGTCCCTGTCACACACTCCGACCAACTGCGCCAGCGGGTCCGCCCGGTAGATGTCCGCGTGGAGGTTGCCGATCGGCCCCATCCCGATCACGCCCACTTTCAGCATGGTACGTTCTCTCCCCTGTCCTGCGGCCTCTCGTACCCATGTTCCGCCAGTGCCGGCCCCAGGAAGTCGAAGTCGTGAGGCCCCGGATCACGCTTCCAGCGCCCCACCGCCTCCGGCTGCACGGGGATCTTCGCCAGCGGAATTCCGAGGAACTCCTCCAGCCGGGCCAGGGTCGCGTCCTGGTTCAAGACGAAGTCCTCGAAGCGGACCTCGATCCAGTGCGCCGGCCGGGGGGTGGCCCGCACCAGGTCGTGCTGGTACTTCCAT
>JAFAZD010000297.1 GCA_019239955.1 Armatimonadota bacterium
CGATGCCGCCCAGGGCCTCGGCGGCGGAGGCGCGCACCTGCTCGTCACCCTGCGTCAGCGCCGTCGTCAGCGGCCCGACCGCCGGCGGCCCGACCTCCTGGACGCCCGCCAGCGCCGCCTGCTGGACGCGCGTGTCATAGTCGCCCAAGGTGGCGATCAGCGCCCGGGTCGCCGCCGGGCTGGCGATGCGCCCCAGCGCCAGGGCCGCCTGCGAGCGCGCCTCGCTATCCGTCGCCGTATTCTGGAGCGCCGCGGTCAGGTCCGGCTCGGCCTGGCGCGACAGCGCGAAGTCCGACGCGGCCTTCTTGGCGGCATCCTGGGCCTTTTGGACATCCGCGGGCTTGGCCGTGGGGTCTTTGGCCGCCTTCTGCGCGGCGACCGAGTCATTCTGCGCCGCCGTGTAGGCGGAGAGCACGATGTCCGCCAGGGACACCAGGGCCATGCGGCGGACCGAGGGCTGGTCCGTCTCCGCCGCCTGCTTCAGCGCCGGCACGGCGCTGGCCGCCCCGATCTGCCCCAGCAGGTCGGCCATCTTCTGCCGGAAGTCGAGGGTCATTTTGGGGTCGGCCAGGTGCTTTTCCAGGTACGGCACCGCCGGGGGGCCGATGCTCTTCATGGCGCTCTCCGCCGAGTCCTGCGAGGTGGGGTCCAGGATGACGGCGTCCACGTACTGGGCCGTCTTGTCCCCGAAGGCCGCGTCGCCGCCGATCTGGCCCAGCACGTCCACGGCGGCCGAGCGGATGTCGGGGTCGCCGTCCTTGAGGCGCCCGACGACATCGTGCAGGTTGGAGTCGCTCTGCTCGCCCACTTTCTTGAGGCCGGTCTTGGCGGTGGCCTTCACGTCGGCGTTGGCGTCCTTGCACAGCAGGAACAGGGTGTTCATCGCCTGCTGAGTCGGAATCTTGCCCTGGTCGATCAGGTGGTTGACGCTGATGGCGGCGTTCTTGCGGATGTCGAGGCTCTGCTGGTTCTGCGGGCTGTCGGCGTCGGAGTTGGGGTCCTGCGTGTTGGTGAGCGCGTCAATCAGCCGGCCGCTCTGGACCAGCTGGAGCACCATCCCGTCGCGGACATTCTCGTCGGTGCTGGACAGCGCCGCCGTCTGCCGGGCCAGCGTGGCGCGGTTGGCGGAGACCAGGCCGACGATCACCAGGATGATGACCGCCCAGACGGCGATGGTGAGGAGGCGGGCGCGGATCGCGGAAATCAAGGCATTCATACCTGATAATATAAAGGATTTTGGGGCGCTTGTCAAGAGGAAAAGCGAAAGATGGCATCGAATGGAGGGGGCGTGAGCATTCGAATCGCCATCCTGCTGTCCGGGCGGCATGGGCGGGGCAGCAACATGGAGGCCATCGCCCGCGCCTGCGCCGAGGGCCACGTTGCGGGCCGGGTCGTCCTCGTGCTGGGCAATCATGGGGATTCGCCCGCCCTCGCGCGCGCGCGGGCGCTGGGCCTGCCCGTCCGCGTCCTTCCCTCCCCCGGCAAAGCCGCCCCCGCCGAAGACGAGGCCGCCTACGCCGACGCCCTACGCGCTCTTCTGGAGGACGTCGCCCCGGACCTGATTTGTCTGGCCGGCTACCTGCGGCGGCTGCCCACAGAGATCGTCGGCGCTTGGGCCGGGCGCATCATGAACACCCACCCCGCCCTGCTGCCCGCCTTCGGGGGCCGGGGGATGTACGGCCTGCGCGTGCATCAGGCGGCGCTGGACTACGGCGTCAAGGTCTCCGGCTGCACCGTGCATTTCGTGGACGAGTCCTACGACACGGGGCCGATCATCCTACAGTCGGCCGTGCCCGTGCGGGAGGACGACACGGCGGAGACGCTCGCCGTCCGCGTCCTGGCCGCCGAACATGAGGCCTTCCCCCGCGCCGTCGCCCTGTTCGCCGAGGACCGCCTACGCCTGTCCGGTCGCCGCGTACTGGTCTCCGACTCCCCCTAACGCCCCCTGCAATAGCCCCCCGGCATCCCCTGAAAAATTATTTGAGAATTTTTTCACAAAGCCCTTGCGCTTTCGCCGAAGTTGCTATACAATACACCGGTCGTTGATCCAGTTGGCTCCTGGCAGAGACCGCTTTCCGCTTTTCCGTGAACTCTGAAACATGAATGCCATCCCTACGGTCGTTGCGGTGACAGGCGCGGCGTAGGGGGACAGGCGCTCCCGCTTGGAACCGCTGTGTCAGACGAAAGTCGCCCGTCGCTGTCACACGCTCACGCCCGCACGAGTCACGCCACGATGACTCGGCGGAGGGATCACTCAAGAAATGAAACACGTCACGATTGCTCTCACCGCTGCCGCTCTGTCGGCCTCACTGTTTGGGCTGAACAAGCCCGTCGCGGCCCAGTCGCCCGACCAGCTGACTGCCAAGGGCTATGACGCGGGGCTGGTGGCGGCGTCCCTGACGGCGCCGACCTCCGACGAGACCGCCATCCTGGCCGCCGTCAACGCCCTGCGCGAGCAGAACGGCGTCCCCGACCTGGCCCCC
>JAFAZD010000409.1 GCA_019239955.1 Armatimonadota bacterium
TGCTCTTCCGACTAGGACTCGGATGTTGACGCGATACTTCAGGTACTGCTCCCGCAGGTCCTCGGGGACGGCGCGGTGTTCGCGCATAGCGCGCAGGTTGAACTCCTCGCCCGCCCCGACCGACAGCTTCCCGTCGGATGAGAGCGACGAGATTCGCCCCAGGACGGCCTCTTCCTGGGACTCAAGCTGCACCAGCAGAAATTGCCCATGCATCGGGATGTTCTGGAACTCATTTCTGTATGGTAAGACCAGGTCGGCATGGAATTCCATGCCGCCCTCTTGAAATCCCCGGAAGACGCCAATAATTTTATCTTCAGGAAACAGCTCAAGTCGCACAATAACACCTCCCATCTCGGGCCGACACGAACCGCGCCGTCAGGAGATCGGATACGGCTCTCAGTCAGGAATACCGCGCCGCCGCGGGGTCAGCGCTCTGGAGGGTGAAGGCATCCAGGACGGGAGCTTGGTCACCCAGTATGTCACGCACCGCTTCGTAAATCTGATCCTGCAACACGTCAAAGTCAAAGTCCACAAGCGCCGCATTCTCGTGCGCCCGCTGGAGGCAAAGCGGGTAGAGCGGCACGGGAAATCCGCTCACTGCGTCTGCCAGCATACAGCCAATGATGATATGGGACTTATCCGTCTGACTGACAAAAATGTCCACGGGCCAGATGGGATCGCGCCTGCCGCCACCAAACTTGACAAAGAACATCTTCCCGCCGACGTACTTGTTGATCTCGCCGTCCCCCGTGTTCACGTCGTCGCCACGCGCATACTCAGCCCAGCGGTAGGCTTTGGCTTCGATCTCACGCGGTATCTCTACGGAACATGGGTAGGGAGCGGTCATCACGTCCTCTAGGGACATGGCGAGGCGGTAGCGCGTGTAGACCTGACTGTGTTTAGCGATCCCGGCCAGGTATACATTACGGCGGCGTTGGGCATGGGCGGTGATGGCCTCTCGAATTCCCTGGAGGAGGCGGTGAAACAGGTCGCCCGCAAAGACCTTGCTGCGCAGAAGACCATCGAAGAGCATCAGGGTGTCTGTACCAAAAGTAGTGGTACGGAGAATGTCGAACAGGATAGCCCACTCCATGATCTCGCGGTAGACATTCACCCAGGTTGGGCTACGAGGTCTCCGATCATTGTCGTGGAGGATTGTAGGACTAAGTTGATGCAATTCGCTGACATCCAGATAGTGCATCAATCTCCCCAAAGGCGTAGTGGGGTTACCGGCGGCATCGAACTGCTTACGGCTTAGGGCCGTAACGCTCATCGTCGGTGTGACTGTCTCCAAACAATATTCGTTATTACTGGAGTCAACGACGCGAATGACTTGGATAAGGAAAGGATCAAACTGGAGCTTGTTGTTGCCCCCATCTGTGCCGACGAGAGAAACAGCGGTGGCAGACCGCGCTTGGATGCGGCGGACATCAGCCTTTAAAGGTCTAATTTCCGCCCGAAGTTGATCTAGGATGGCGCGGTCGGCCCTGACACTAGCCGTTATTTGTTCACTGAGATGTTGATGACTTTGTGGATCGAACACGATAGCCTACCTACTTGTCAGACGCACGTAGCTTAGGAGACAAGCAGCCTATGTCTCCAAGGCAGGGTGCTCCACTCGCGCGAAAAATCTCGGCTCCACGTCGGGGAAGACGCTGTCGCGCACCTCGCACTCGGCGATGTTCTTCCAGTCGCCGACGGACAATTCCTGCCCGGAACCCGCCCGCCGGATCAAATTCGCCAGCGCCTGGAAGTTGTCGTAGTGGTTGCGCAGGCGGACCGCGCCGTAGTCCTTCGCGCCGCCCGTGCTGATGACGAACTGCCAGTCCGAGGCCATCAGGAGCAGCGCCTCGCGCGCCGCCTGCTTCAAGATCGGCGCGACCGCCTCATTGTCCCCGTAATCGTTCGCCAGCCCGGACATCTCGGCCTCGACCTCATAGACCAATTTCCACGACCAGGCCGTCTCCTCGTTGAGCCAGATGTAGTGGAAGCCGCCCTCGCCCCAGGAGCCTTCCGGCAGCTGGACCGGCAGCGTCGCCGGGTGCGCGTCCAGGTACTCGCTCACCGTCGCCCGCGTGACCTCCGGCTCCTGCGCCAGCAGTTTAATCACGTGGTACAGCCAGTGCGGCCCCTCGAACCACCAGTGGCCGTAGAGTTCCGTGTCGTAGACCGCGCACAGGATGGAGGCGGGGTCGTTCTGCTGACGCAGCACGTCCCTGACCAGCGGGACGAAGTGCGCGGCGTGCTCCTGCGTCCGCTCCTCGGCCTTGTGCGGCTCGTAGAGGCGCTTGGCCCCGATGTCCGCCTTGTCCTGCGAGATGCGCCAGTAGCGCAGGCCCAGAGACTTCGCGCCCTTCTCCACGAACTTCTTGTGGAACTCCAGGTACCACTCATCGCCGGGATAGCCGTGCTCGCCGCTCCAGACCTGCTGCCCCGTCGCCGAGTCCCGCCCCAGCACGGCGACGCCGGGGGTGTTCGGGTCCGGCGAGGAATGGATGACGTAGGGCTTGTAGGGGGTGTAGGGCCGGTACTCGGTCTTCACCGTCTCCTTCTGGAACTGCTTGTAGAGCTCTTTGAGCGGCCCGAACTTGTCGGCGTAGACGCCCAGTGTCTCGCCGCCGTGCAGCAGGCTGCCCTCCACGAAGAAATACTGGATGCCGTTCTCCGCCAGAAACTCGTCCGTGCCCTTGTGCAGCCACGGCTCCTTGGGCACGTCCGGCACGGCCATCGGCGGCGCCCAGCGGTAGCGGGGCCGGTAGGAGCACTCCGGCAGCCAGTAGCCGCGCGGGTCACGCCCGAAGTGGCGCTTGTAAGCCAACACGCCCTGCTTGACCTGGGCCTGGATGCTGGTGTCCTGCGAGAGCAGTGCCGAGTAGCCGTGCGTCGCGCTGCTGGTGATGATCTCGATGTGCCCGGCGTCTTGCAGCGCCTTGAAGGCGCCGACGATGTCGCGCCCATAGCGGTCTTCGAAGTGGGACAGGTTCTGGCCGTACCAGTCCTCCCAGTAGCGGGCGAGGTAGGCCATGTGATAGTTGCCCTCGCGCCGGAACTGCTCCTGGTTCTGGCTGGCCGCGTCGCGCCGCTCGCGCAGGTAGCCGGACAGCTCATCTTGAAATGACGGGTCGCGCAGCTGCTCCACCAGCACCGGCGTCAGGCCGAGCGTGATCTTGGGCGAAGTCCCCTCCGACACCAGGCGGTGACAGACATCCAGCAGGGGCAGGTACGTCTCGGCGGCGGCCTCGGAGAGCCAGTCCGTCCCGTGCGGCGAGCGCCCGTGCGCCAGCACATACGGGATGTGCGAGTGCAGCACAAACGAAAACGTCCCCAGTGTCTCAGCCATCCATCCCGTCCTTACGTGCAGGTACTTCTATGGGAGGATAGCACAGACGGCAGGGGCTTGTCAAATACTTTTTGCGCCGCCCCTTGACAGCACCTGTTTCCGGTGCTAAACTGTGGCTAAAGCACTTTGCGTCATAAAGCCAAAAGGAAGATGTCATGCCCGTCCTGACGGCCCCCCTGCTGGACGAAGCCCGCGAGAACCTGCGCGTCATCCGCCAGGTGATGGAGCGCTCCACCAAGTATTCCACCCTGTCCGGCCTCTCCGGCGTCCTGATTGGGCTGACCGCCATCGCCGGCGTCCTCGCCACCCGGCATGTCCGGGACATCTACGCCCACCCGCTACGGCTGGCGCTGATCTGGCTGGTCGTGCTGGCGCTGGCCGTCGCCATTGACTTCGCCCGCAACAAGCGCCGGGCGGCGCAGGTCGGCAAGCGCGTCGTCTCGCCGCTGGGCGCGCACATCCTCATCGCCGCCCTGCCCGCCTTCTTCGCCGGGGCCGTACTGACTGCCTTTTTCGCGCTGCACCACCTGCTGTTCTATGTCTGGGGCGTCTGGATGCTCTGCTACGGCCTCGCCATCTGCGCCGTCGGCCTGTTCTCCGTCCGCCCCGTCTCCTACCTCGGCGCGGCCTTCGTGCTCGCCGGGGCCGTCACCCTGTTCCTGAGCGTTCCGTACCATCTGTACATGATGGCCCTCACCTTCGGCGGCTTCCACATTGCCTACGGCCTCTGGACGGCCCGGAGGGACGGATGGTAGTTCAGGCCGGGTACGAGGAGATGATCGAGTCCGTCAAGTCCCTGGACGAGATCATCATCCAGAAGGTGCGCCTGGGCATCATGTCCGCGCTGATGGCGCGCGGCGAGGCCGACTTCCGGTTCCTCAAGGACACTCTGGGCGTCACCGACGGCAACCTCTCCATCCACCTGTCCAAACTGGAGGAGGCGGGCTACGTCGCCAGCCGCAAGGAGTTCGTGCGCAAGAAGCCGCACACCACCTACACGCCCACCGACGCGGGCCGGGCCGCCTTCCACGCCTACCTGACCGCCCTGGAGCGCATTGTCCAGTCGGCGGCTCAGACGGGGGCCGGGCATGACTGATCTGCTCACCCCCGATGCGGCTCTGCTGCGGCCGGAGCGGAACGTCCTCATCAATCTGTTCCTCGCCATCCTCCCCGTCGTCCTCGCCTTCGCAATCGCGCGCGGCGTCCGGGGCGAGATGCGCCGGACGGGCCGGGTTCGCTGGCCGCTCTGGTCCCCGCTGCTGCTGCTCTGGCTCGCCTTCCTCCCGAACACCTGCTATCTGCTGACCGAATGGCGACACTACCTCGACACCGTCGCCTTCACCCCGCTGTACGCCCGGACCTACGCCGAGAAACCCGCCCTCCTGACTCTGCTCATCGTCACGGCCTTCTACCTGCTCTACAGCGGCGCGGGGCTGTGGACGTTCTTCCTCGCCATCTGGCCCTTGGACCGACTCACCCGCCGCCGCCTGGGCCGCATCACGCTCGTGCTTCAGGCCGGCATCTTCACCCTCTGCGCCATGGGCGTCTATCTTGGCCTGGTCTGGCGCTTCAACTCCCAGGACATCCTACAGCCGGGCAAAGTCTCCGACATCCTCCAGGTGATCGCCGACACCCTGCACCGCCCGGCGCTCGACGGGCTGATCCTGGCATTCGCCGGCGTCCTCTGGGCGCTCTACGCCCTGTTCGACATCTGGATGGACGGCGCGCTGGCCCGCATCCGCGCCCGCACCGCTCGGCGGAACGGTGCTTCGGCGTGAGCCATCCCGAATGCTACGGCCCTTGACACTGCCCGTGTGCCTGAGGTAAACTTAAACTCGACCGACGTTGCAGGACGCCCAGGAGAACAGCCGGATGCTGTGCAGAAGATGCGGTCAAGTTCGAGACGAGTCCGAGTTCCGCATTCGCAATGGCAAGATCGTCATGCCGTGCAAAAGATGCTACCTGGAGTACGGGCGGCGGCACTATCAGAACAATAAGCAGTATTATCTGGACAAGGCCAAGCGCCGCAGTGATGCATACTGGGAAGTCGTTCATCGTCTGGTTTGGAACTACCTTTCGGAACACCCCTGTGTGGATTGTGGCAACTCCGATCCCAGGGTCCTTGAGTTTGACCACGTTCGGGGACAGAAGAACTATAATGTCGGCGATATGAAGCGTAAGCGCTTCTCCTGGGAGAGCATCCTAAAGGAGATTGAGAAATGCGAGGTGCGTTGCGCCAACTGCCATCGCATCAAGACGCATACGCAATTTGGTTGGTTTGCCGCTAATGAGGCCCTGTAGCTCAGTGGATAGAGCGTCTGCCTCCGGAGCAGAAGGCCGCCCGTTCAAATCGGGCCAGGGTCATCGAAAAAACATCCAAGCCTGCCGCGCGGCAGGCTCTCTTTTTGAGGAAATGTCATGCCTGAACCTTCGCCCGTCTTGATCGTCGGCTCGATGGCCCTGGACTCGGTGCGCACGCCCGTGGGCGAGGTCAAGGACGCCCTGGGCGGCGCGGCGGACTATTCCAGCGTCGCCGCCTCCTTCTTCGCCCCCGTGCGGCTTGTCGGAGTGGTCGGCGATGACTTCCCGCGCGAGCACCTGGATTACCTGACGTCGCGGGGCATTGACCTGGCCGGCGTCGAGATCGTCCCCGGCGGCAGGACCTTCCGCTGGGCCGGCTACTACGACTTCGACCTCAACATCGCCCACACCCTCGACACCCAGCTCAACGTCTTCGCCGACTTTCAGCCCAAGCTGCCCGACGCCTACAGGCGGGCCCAGTACGTCTTCCTCGCCAACATTGACCCGGAGCTGCAGCTTCAGGTACTCTCTCAAGTCGAGAATCCGGCCCTGACCGTCTGCGACACGATGAATTTCTGGATCGAGGGCAAGCCCGACGCCCTCAAGGAAGTGCTCCGGCGCGTGGACATCGCCTTCATGAACGATGCCGAGGCGCGGCAGCTCACCGGCAAGCTCAGCATCATCAAGGCCGCCAAGGCCCTGCAGGACCTGGGGCCGAAGACGGTCATTATCAAGAAGGGCGAGCACGGCGCGCTGCTGTTCCACGGCGGCCAGCACTTCGCCGCCCCCTCCTACCCCTTGGAGGACATCGCCGACCCGACCGGCGCGGGCGACTCGTTCGCCGGCGGCTTCATCGGCTACGTGGCCTCCCGCGGCGACACCTCGATGGCGACGCTGCGCAAGGCCGTCGTCTACGGCAGCGTCCTGGCCTCCTACAATGTCGAGGACTTCTCGCTCAACCGGATGCGCCGCCTGACCGACGCCGACATCGCTGCCCGCTACCGCGCCTTCCAGGAGATCGCCTACTTCGAGGCAATGGATGAGGCGACGGTATAACCCCCCGGCCCCCAATTCTGGGGGAGACGGATGAGCACGCTCTCGCTGCTACTCGACCCGTTCCTGTCGCTGCTCTACCCACCGCGCTGCCTGCTCTGTCGGACGCTGGGCGCGGCCTGCCTGTGCGACGCCTGCGCCCGTCAGATCGCCCCCGTCCCGGAATCGCTCTGCGCCCGCTGCGGCCTGGGCCTGTCGCCGGAGGGCGGCGGCTGCCATCACTGCGCGCTGCGCCGCCCCGCCTTCGACCGCGCCCGCGCGATGGGCGCGTATGAGGGCGTCCTGCGCGCCGCCGTCCATCAGTTCAAGTACCGCGACCGCCCGCAGATGGCCGAGCCGCTGGGCCTGCTGCTCGCCGACCACGCCCGCGCTCAGTCCGTCGCCCTGCACGACCTGCGCTTCGATGCCCTGCTCCCCGTCCCGATGCACCCGATCCGGCGGCGCCTGCGCGGCTACAACCAGTCCGAGCGCCTCGCCCGCGTCCTCGCGCGCGATCTCGGCCTGCCGCTGGAAGTTAAGTCGCTCATCCGCACCCGCGCCACCCGCCCCCAGGTCGGCCTCACCGGCGACGCCCGCCGCCACAACCTGCGCGGCGCGTTCGCCGTCCCCCGCCCCGCCAAGGTGGCCGGCAGGACTCTGCTCCTGGTGGACGACGTGGTGACGACCGGCTCCACCTTATCTGAGTGTGCCGCCATCCTGAAAGCCGCTGGCGCGAAGGCCGTCTACGCGCTGACCCTGGCGGCCGGATGATGTTGCTGCTGTCAGAAGCATGCGGCGGGGCGGTTATAATCCCGCTATGACGGCTAACAGACAAAAACCAATCAAACCTGTACATAAGGCAGATTTTCTCCATCTGATAATTTATGCAATGTTCAGGTGATTTGTCTATTAGGTTGAATGTATGAAATATATGAATCGAGGACAGGTTACCGCGTTAGCCCTGGCGAGTGGTCTTGCCGCTGTCGTGTTGCTGTTCCCGCCCTATGTCTCCTGCGGCCGCTTGTTATGCGGAGAGGATTACGTCTTCTACCGCAGTCCTCCCGCCTCCGATCCGGCCCTGGAGTACCAGGCCTTAGACACGAACTTCTTGGGCTTTGAGCTGGGGCTCGTGCTGGTCGTGACCGCGGCGGCTCTGCTGCTGCTGAGTGGATCACGCACCAGGAGAAAGATCGTGCTCGCTCTCTGCGGGGCCAGCGCAGCCCTGACGGCGCTGTTCGCGGCATTTGATTGGGGTCCCTTTACGATGGACTCATTACTGGCCGTCGTTTTCATGGTGCCGTCGGCAGTGGGGATACTGGCACTGGCGGGCTTGCAGCTCCGGGGCCTCCCCCGGCCTCCCCCCGGCGGTCGTTCGCGTGCGGCCGCCGACGAAAGAGTGTGGCCGCCGCCGCCGAATGGAGTATAAGCAAGTGCGAGTCGTCTGGTTGCTGATGAATGACAGTTATAGTTCCTGCTTCCTCTGAGGCCGACCCTCTTAGCCGGGTAAGCACGGCCGCTGATTTCGGCGGCTCCCATCTAAAAAAGTGCCGGTATAGCCCCGCATGGGGTTGTCTCCAATAGCCTGTGGTTCAGCACCGGGGGCGTGATCTGGACATCAACGCGACAACACGACACAAGATGAACATCCTCGTCAATCTGCCCGATGCCTTTTTCCGATCTCCCGGCGTGGCGTCGGCCTTTGACCGCCTCGCCCGTCTGGGGACGGTCCGCACGGCCTCCCACTACACGCCGGACGAGCTGCTGCCGGACCTGCCCTGGGCCGAGGCCATCCTCATGTGGGCCTGGCCGGTCTGGACGGACGCCCTGCTGGACGCCGCGCCCGCCTTGAAATACAGCGGCCACCTGGACATCACCCAATCCGGGGCGCGGGTGGTGCTGGCGCGGGGCCTGCCGGTCTCCGTCTCGCGCGGCGGGTGGTCGCCCGCCGTCGCGGAGATGGCGCTGGCGCTCATCCTGGGACTCCTGCGGAAGACCTCGGACTACCACGCGCAGATGCGCGCCGGGACGGAGCGCTGGTCCCGGGACCAGCCCGGCGACGTTGACCCGCTGGAGCGGGAGCTGACGGGCCGCCCCGTTGGGTTGGTCGGCTTCGGCCAGGTGGGGCGGCGGCTGGCGGAACTGCTTGCGCCGTTCCGTTGCCCCCTGTGGGTTGTGGACCCGTTCGTCCCCGAAGAGGTCATTCAGGCGCACCACGCCCGGCGCGTCGGACTGGATGAGATGCTTCAAGAATCCGATGTCGTGGTCCTGTGCGCCGCCTCCAACGCGGGGACTCGGCTTTTGTTGGGCGAGCGCGAGTTGTCCCGACTGCGCCCGGACGCCGTGCTGGTCAACGTGGCGCGGGCCGCGCTGGTGGACACGGACGCGCTGGCGGCGCGGCTCCGGCAGGGCGGCCTGTCCGCCGCATTGGACGTGTTCGACCGCGAGCCGCTGGAACGGGACTCCGCGCTGCGGGCGCTGCCGAACGTCCATCTCACCCCCCACCGCGCCGGGGGGACGCTCGCGTCATTCTTGCGGAACCTGCACTGGCTGGCGGACGACCTCGAAGCCGTGTGGTCAGGCCGGGAGCGGCACTACGCGCTCACGGAGCAGATGCTTCCGAGCCTGGATGCCTGATGCCACTGCTGGAAGTTCACAACCTGGTCAAGCATTATCCGCTGACGCGCTCCGCCGGGCCCTTACGGCGCGTGACCGAACAGGTGCGGGCGGTGGACGGGGTGGACCTGACGCTGGAGGCGGGGGAGACGCTGGGGCTGGTGGGGGAGTCGGGGTGCGGGAAGTCCACGCTGGGGCGCTGCATCTTGCGGCTGACGGAGCCGACGGCGGGGCAGATCGTCTTTGACGGGCAGGATGTGCTCGCCCTGGGTCCCGACGCCCTGCGGCGGCTGCGGCCCCGGATGCAGATCGTCTTCCAGGACCCGTTCGCCTCGCTCAACCCGCGCATGAGCATCGGCGCGATCTTGGAAGAGCCGCTGCGGGCGCACCGGGTCGTGCCGCCGGGCGAGGTCCGCGCGGAGGTGGGACGCCTGCTCCATCAGGTCGGCTTGCCCGATGCCGCCGTGTCCCGCTACCCGCACGAATTCTCCGGCGGCCAGCGCCAGCGTGTTGGCATCGCCCGCGCCCTGTCCCTGCGCCCCCGCCTGATCGTGGCCGATGAGCCGGTGTCCGCGCTGGATGTCTCCATCCGCGCCCAGATACTCAACCTGTTCCGGCGCGTCCAGGCCGAGACCCAGGTGGCCCTGCTGTTTATCGCCCACGACCTCGGGGCCGTGCGCCAGGTCAGCCGCCGGGTCGCCGTGATGTACCTGGGCAAGATCGTGGAAATGGCCGACGCCGACGAGCTCTACGACAACCCGCGCCATCCGTACACCCGCGCCCTGCTCGCGGCCATCCCCAGCATCTTACCCCGTCCGGCTCCCCCCGAGTCAGGGGCCGAGGGGGGCGATGCGCCCTCGCCCGTGGACATCCCCTCCGGCTGCCGCTTCCGTCTCCGCTGCCCCTTCGCCCAGGACCTCTGCGCCCGGCAGGAGCCGGGCCTCGTCCCTTTTGAGGGCGGCCCTCCCTCACATCTCTCCGCCTGCCACTTCGCCGCCACCCTGCCGGTCACGCCTGAATTGAGAGGGGATTGAAGGCCTTCGCCGGTCCTCCTCGCTGTTGCCTACGCGGCCTCGCCGGTCGGTCCCTTGTCGGCGGTGATGCGCTCGACGCTGGCGACGCGGTATAATGAAAAGCGTGGCAAGGAGGCTCAAGTACCGCTTGTATTTCCACTGCACGGCGCGCGGGGTGCGGCCCGTCCGGCAGTTCCTGCGCGCCCTGCCGCGCAAGCACCGGATTAAGTGCGCGTCCTATCTGAACATGGTGCGCGTCCAGGGGACTGGCCTGCCGAAAATCTATCGAGTACCGGTTTCTGCTGGGCGTCATTGGCCCCGGCCGCCTCGGCGTCGTGACGGCTCTGAAAAAGAAGCGCGCCCGGCTGCCGCGCAAGGTATTCGATCAGGCGATGCGGCTGATTGAGAAGATGCGGAATGAATGAGAGGGAGTTGATCCATCGCCAGACGGAGGCGGAATTTGCATTCGCGCAGTCCCTGGAGGCCGAGGGGGTTGACCCGGAGCGGTTTATGGCCGCCTGGGGGCTGACCCGGCACCAGTTCAACCTGCTGGCGCACACCGTCTACAGCGTCAATGACGAGGCGGCGGCACTCCCGCCGCCGCTCAAGCCACTGCTCCATGCCTGGCAGAAGGCGTCCGCCCTGCGACTGGCGGCATGAGACCTTCGGATGATATGGAAGGCCCGACGCACCTGCGCCGGGCCTTCTCGTAGGTGTCTACGCGGCCTCGTCGGTCGGCCCCTTGTCGGCGGTGATGCGCTCGACGCTGGCGACGCGGTCGTCTTCGGCCAGGTTGATGGCCCGGACGCCCTGGGTGCTGCGGCCTGACGAGCGGATGTCGTCGACGCGCAGGCGGATGGTGATGCCGGCCTTGGTCATGATCAGCAGCCGGTCGTCCTTGTCCACCACCAGGGCGTCCACCACGTCGCCGGTCTTCTCCGTCAGCGCCATCGTCTTGATGCCGACGCCGCCCCGGTCGGTGATGCGGTACTCGCCGAAGGGCGTCCGCTTGGAGATGCCGCGCTCACTGATGACCAGCAAATCCTTGTCCGTCTGCACCAGGCCCATGCCGACCACCTGGTCGCCCTTCTCTTCCGAGAGGCGGATGCCCCGGACGCCGCCCGCGGCGCGCCCGCGCGCGGGCACCCTGTCCTCGGGGAACCGAATGGACATGCCCTTGCGCGTCACCAGCACCGCCTCGTCCTGGCCCGACGTGTGCGCCACCCAGCGCAGGGCGTCGTTCTCCTCGATGTCGAAGACGATCAGGCCGCTGTTGCGCAGGTTGGCGAACTCGGACAGCTTAGTACGCTTGACCTCGCCGCACTCGGTCGCCATCAGCAGGTAGCCGTCGGCGTCCTTGTAGTCCTTCATCGGCACGGTCGCCGTGATGCGCTCGCCGGGCTGGATGTTGAGCAGGTTGATGATCGCCGTGCCCATCGCCGTGCGCGAGGTCTGCGGGACCTCATAGGCCTTGAGCCGGTAGACGCGGCCCCGGTCGGTGAAGAACAGGATGTAGTGGTGCGTCGTGGCGAGGAAGAGGTGTTCGATGGTGTCCTCCTCCTTGGTGCTGGCCCCGATTCGCCCCTTGCCGCCCCGATGCTGCGTCGGATAGGTGTCCTTCGGGACGCGCTTGATGTAGCCGTCGCGGGTGATGGAGACGATCATCTCCTCCTCGGGGATGAGGTCCTCGTCGCCGATCTCCTCGGCCTCCATCGGCACGATGCGCGTGCGCCGCTCGTCGCCATACTTGTCGCGCAGGAACCGCAGGTCCTGCTTGATGATCTGCGTCACCCGCGCCGGGCTGGCGAGGATGTCCTCCAGCCGCCCGATCTCTTTGAGCAGGTCCTTGTAGTCGTTCTCCAGCTTCTCGCGCTCCAGGCCGGTCAGGGCGCGCAGCTGCATCGCCAGGATGGCGTCCGCCTGCAACTGGGAGAGCGCGAATCGCTCCATCATCTGCGACCGGGCGACCTCCGGGGTCCGGGCCGCCCGGATCAGCGCGATGATCTCGTCCAGGAAGTCCAGCGCGATCTGGAGGCCCTCTAAAATGTGCGCCCGCGCCTTGGCCCGGTTCAGCTCGTACAGTGTGCGCCGGACTATCACCTCGCGCCGGTGGTCCAGGAAGAATTGCAGGGCCTGGGGCAGCGTCAGCACCCGCGGCTGGCCGTCCACCAGGGCCAGCAGGTTGGCCGGGAACGTGGAGCGCAGCGGCGTGTGCTTGAGCAGGAAGTTGAGCACCTTCTTGGGGTAGGCCTCGCGCTTGAGCGTCACCACGATCCGCATCCCGGTCCGGTCGGTGTAGTCGTTGAGGTCCGAGATGCCCTCGATCTTTTTTTGCTTGACCAATTCGGCGATCTGCTCGATCAGGCGGGCCTTGATGACCTGGTAGGGCAGCTCAGTGATGATGATCTGGTTCTTGCCGCCGTCCGCCGGCTCGATGGTCGTGCGCGCTTGCATGACGATGGAGCCTTTGCCGGTCGCATACGCCTGCCGGATGGCCTTGGTACCCAGGATCAGCCCCGCCGTGGGGAAGTCCGGCCCCTTGATGAACTCCATCAGGTCCTCGGACGTAGCGTCCGGGTTGTCCAGCAGGTGGATCGCCCCGTCAACGATCTCGCGTAGGTTGTGCGGCGGCACGTTGGTGGACATGCCGACGGCGATGCCGGAGCCGCCATTGCACAGGAACTGGGGGAACTTGCCGGGCAGCACGGTCGGCTCCTGGCGCGTCTGGTCGTAATTGTCCGTCCAGTCCACCGTCTCCCGGTCCAGGTCCTGCAGCATCTCCGTCGCAAACGGCGACATGCGCGCCTCGGTGTTGTGGTTGACGAACCCGTTGGCGACGAACGAGTGGCTGTCGCTGTCCACCCGGATGGAGTAGACGTTCTGGACGCCCGCGTCCTCAATGGCCGTGACGGGGTCGTACAGGTAGTTCGTTTTGGCCAAAAACGCCAGCATCTGCCAGTCGGCGGCGTCCCGAAGCGACTCGGTCAGGCGCGGCATCGCCTCGGCCAGCCGCGCGGGCCGGTCGAAGTTGTTCTTTGCCAGCCACTCCCGATGCCGCACCGCCCGCCGCCGGGCATACGCCGCCAGGAACGGAACGTAGTCCATTTGGGAAAGGGCGCGGTCGGCGTTGGCGACCAGCGCCTCAAACAGCGCCTGCCGCTTGATGTCCGAGGCGAAGCCGATCTTGCCGGCGAAGGCGTGGAGATTGTCGCTCCCGACGAGGCAGAGGCGCTTGTCCCAGCGTGAGCAGACGACGCCGAAGCGCAGCAGCAGGGTCTGCGTCTCGCGCAGCAATGTCTCGCTGTGGGAACACAGGCTGACGCGCAGCAGACTCCGCCCGGACCGCTCCACCGCCCCGTCGCCTTCAAACAGGCCGCGCAGGAAGGCGGCGGCGACGCGCTGCGGCGAACGCAGCACGACATCGGGGATACGCCGCGTCGCGGACTTGCCGCTCAGGCCCAGGGCATTGAGGAATGCGATCACCTGCTGGCTGACGACCTGCATCTGCCAGAACGGCTGCTTCCCGTAGCCCGCCGGCTCGCGCAGGAACGTGTGCAGGCGGCACGTCAGGAACACGCGCGCCCACGCCGCCTTGAACGCCTCGGCGAAGTCGCCCGGCGTGTTGGTAAACTCGATCTTGTCGGCGCAGACCGTGCCTTCGGCGGTCAGCGCGCCCAGCAGGAACGCGAGGTCTTCCGTCAGAGCGGCGGGCAGCTCGTGCCGCTGCGTCCGCGAGTTCGCCGCTATCTCCGGGTGGAAGGGCCGCAGGTCCACCGGCTGTTCCGGCCAGAGCGTCTCGCTCCGGTCCAGCACCAGGGGGTCCCCGGCCTCTAGTTCAGCGATGGTCTTCCAGACGAACGAAGGCCAACCGGCGGCGTCGGCCCGGCAGACGAGCAGCGGATGGTTGGACGTGCCCGTGACCTCATAGCCGTGCCGGGTGCGGACGCGCCAGGTCGGATGCAGGCCGCTGTCAAACCACTTGCTGGCCGTGTTCACCACGCCCCCGTGCGAGAGCACCCGCGCCCGGATGTCCTCCGCGCCGTCAGACACCTGCCCCATCGGCATTAACCCTTGCTGAGTGACAACTAAAGCGTCAGCAGAGACACAGTAGCGCATTGCTGCAGGAGGGTCACCATCAATTGATCCGAAATTTCCCTGACCATCTACAAGCGGGTAGCGCAGGGAGAAGTCCTGGGCCATGCGGACCATGGTGGGGTAGACGACGGCCTCGCCGTGGGGGTGGTAGTTGCCGGAGGTGTCGCCGGCGATCTTGGCGGACTTGCGGTGCTGCGCGCCGGGCGTCAGATTCAGGTCGTGCATCGCCATCAGGATGCGGCGCTGGACGGGCTTGAGGCCGTCGCGCACGTCCGGCAGGGCACGGGCGATGATGGTGGACATCGCGTAATCGAGGTACGACTGGCGCATCTCGTCTTCGATGTTGACGTTGAGCACCTCGCGGGCGATGGTCCCGGCGGCAGCGGCGGGCAGCGGCGTCTCGGCGGTGTCGGAAATGGGGTCGGGGGTGGGCGTTTCTTCGTCAGCCATAGGCTCATCCTTTACACAAAATCAGCGTCAAAACACTGCCAATATTTTACCACGCCTGTCAGCAAATGTCAAGCGCCATACCTCCCGAGTGGAGGCGCTCGCGTCTAAAGGCGTGGCGCTATGAAGGCCTTGAATAGACAGCCGGCGTCCCCGCCCGCGCGCTGCCGCCCGTTTTGATGCCGCCCTGTCGGTCTTCTCAGGGAGGAATCTGATGATCCTTTCCGAAATGCAGAACGAGGCGCTTCAGAAAAGATGCCTCGGGAACGTTTCTAGCTGGCCTTTTTTGGGTAGCATCGTAGCCGCCTATCCACCGGATGGGCTTGGCAACGGCGGCGCTCAGTTTTGACGACGAGGAGTTGATATGACGTTTGACATGACCATGGCGGCGGAGGCGGCGGGCCTCGTGCCGACGGTGCCCGGACGGAAGCGGGCGCTGATCAC
>JAFAZD010000016.1 GCA_019239955.1 Armatimonadota bacterium
CGCCCGCGCCCTGCGGGTCGGGCGACAGACAGTGCGGGCGGTGCGAAAAAGGGGGCGCGGCGCTTGACCGAGCAGGCCCGCCCGCCCCTGGCCGCCCCCGACGGCGACGCGGTCGAGTTCGACGAGCTGTGCCTGCGCCAGTCGCCGCCCCTGTGGCTGTGGGTGGGCGTCTCCCGCCTGACCCGCCAGGTGCTCGGCTCGGCCCTGGGCGACCGCAGCGATGAGACGCTGGCGCGGGCCTGGTCCCGGGTGCCCGAGGGCTATCGGGGTCGGCCCGTCTGCACCGACCACTGGGGCGCCTATGCGCGCCTGCTGCCGGCGGGCCAGCACCGCCCGTGCGACAAGGGGAGCGGGCTGACCAGCATCGTGGAGGGCCTCAACACCAAGTGGCGTCAGCGCCAGTCCGGGCTGGTGCGCCGCTCGTGCGGCGTCCACCCGGGGATCGCGCCCGACCTGTCCGAGCGCTTCTCGCTGCTGGCGGGCGAACACAACGGCCAGTGCGAGCGCCGATGGCGGCACCGCCAGGAACAGGCCACAACAACAACGCAGTCAAATCCATAGCCATGCTGGTAATGGGCCTCGTAGAGAGGGCAGCCGTCCGTGTAGACCTGCTTGCGACGGTAGCCCGCCGGGATCGCTCCCACATCTCTTTGCCGGTGGCGGCGTTGCGCGGCCCTACAGCGAAACTCAGAACCTGTGTTGTCTGAAAGGACCATGCCAAAAAGACCCACTGCTGGTTCTTCTTGGAGCCCACGAAGGCCCATATCTCATCGCATTCGATGGAGCAGCCCCAGTGCTGTTCGCATCTCGCTGAGGAGTTCTACTGCTGCCCGCCGCCCGTTCGGGAATTGGTCGTCTCGGTCCCAGCGCCACGCTGCGACCATCGCAAGCGTGAGGATCCGGCAATCGCGAAGCAGTTCTTGATCGGCGTCGGGATAGTGCTCACTCACCTCGTCGGGCACATGAGCAATGTCGAACTCGACAGGCCCGCGGCAACACGTCTCCAAATCTGCCAAGAGCAACCCTTTCTTCGTCTTGAGCACGTTGCCTGGGTGCGGCTCACCGTGCAGCAGTTGCTCGGGGGCACCCCGGTCTGCGATCCCCCGCCTCAGACTTCGCAATGTGTTGCTGAGAAGCTCACGGTCTGCGTCAGGAAGATCGGGCGTGTGGTCGCGGCTCTCAGCCAGCCATTGAGCTTCCGCGACTCGATCTGTGAAGTGCGGCGTTGCAATGTCGACTTGGCGCATGCCGACATGCAGCCGCTTGAGCGCGTGTGCGTACTCGGCTGGCGCGATTTCCCGCGGCGACACAGGTTCGTAGTAGGCCCACAGCGTGACCACGAAGCCGTCACGCACGTAGACGCGCGGCTCCACTCGAGGGTCAAGCGCAGCGATGGGGCTCTCGGTTTTCGCCAGTCGTTGAGCAAGCTCGACTTCGAACGCAGCCCCGGACTGATGCAGGACGTTTGCGACCCGAGCAACGATGTCACAGGGCAGCAGGCGCAAAACGAGCCGGTTCGAGTTTTGAAGCACAATGGCGTCATCGACCATCAGGTCAAGCGCTGAAGCACTTGATATAGCCGCAGCCACCGCACGCGCAACTTCAGATGCCTCCATTGTCGCCTCACCCCTTGCATTATGGCGTCAAGATCACGAAATGCTCCGGCGTGTTCAGCCGCCGAACATGTAAATAAGCGAAACGCTCTTGGCATACGTTTCCGTTCCGATGATCGTCAGACCCCAGTTCTGGGAGGAACGAGCGAAGCGGATTAAATGCTAGGATCGGCATCGCGCATGGACTGGTAGAGGTCGTTCGGGAACGGGGCGGTGTACGGCCCGTCCCCGTCTAGGCCCAGGGCAAAGAACAGGGTCGTCAACTGCCCGTGCTTGTAGATGCTGTTCTGGACCATGTGGCACACGAAGTTGCGCACACCGCGCGCACGGCCGTTGAACTGGAGCCGGGGCGCGTCGAGCTGTTCCGGGGTCAGGGAAAGAATCAGCGCCTGCCAGCGCTCGGTCTCCTCGGCGAGCAGGTCACACATCGCCTTCGGATCGGCCGGGGGAGCCGGGACGAGCGGGTGCCTGCGGGCGTCCGGCTCGGCCAGGTGCTGGCGGTCACAGACGAGCCACTGCCACGTGTGCGCCGTGAGGATACGAGCCGTAGGCGCGGGCGGGGCGGGCGCCCAGTCCCAGAGGTGCGCCGGGAGGAGCCGCAGGCGCTCGGTCATGTCGCGCAGGTGCCCGCACAGCATCCCCGCATAGGCTTCGTTCTCATTCCGGTACATCCCAGGCTGCTCTCCCCTACCTTCTGCATTCTCGCTCGTTTGCAGTTTCGCGGCGTCTCCCGATGAAACCTCCGTTTCAATCCTTAAAGGATTCTCCGGAGCTTGCTCCGGGGGCGCGGGCCGGGCATTCAGGCAAGGAAGTCCCTGCGGGGCTGACACCACCGCCATGGAGGGAACCTTCCATCCTCGGGCCCGCCGCCAGCGCGCCCGACTTGGGACGCCGACTTGACGCCCGACCCGCCTGCGATCACGACAGATACTCCGCAGCTTGCTGCGGGGACTTTCATTGCTGACACCATTAAGGCTATAGTTGGGATGCTCCCGGTATTGTCGAACGGCGACCTGGTTTTCTAGTGCTTCGCAAATGGTGACTAGATGACAAGCGACTAAATGACAGTAAGCTAGCGCCTCCGGGCCAGAGGAGAAATCAAATGCTTGCTTACTTTTCGCCTCTGGATTTGCAGGGAGTTTGACGCTGACACCCCATTTCTGGTCATACCATTTCAGCCAGAATGTCGGGCCGTTCTCAAAGGCCGTGTCACGGTGTGAAACCGAGTTCCTATAATCTTTAAGTTTGCTATCATGAGCGGTCCAATTCTTGTTTAACTCATTCAAGAACTGCGCCGGGATATTCCGTGGCTTCGCAAAAATGTCGGAAAAATAAAGCCATTCCTTGCCGCCATGGATCGGCGGCTCCGTAGTAGCTATGACATCCAAGCCGGAAATGGTCTCGTCGTCGCCTACAGAGATGCTGTGTTCGTAAATCTTCATGGTTGTATATTGTACCTACTAAGACACACAGTAAAAGGCCCGACCTCTTAGATTGGAGAGCCGGGCTGTTTCTTTTGCATCCGGTGGTTTGCATGGTTACAGCTTTGCCGGCGATTATCGAATGAGAGGTACACTACTGGCATGGCAAACTACACGATTACAGCAAGCTTAACGTTGCATGACGGAACCCCCCGCGCGTGGGAAACCAATATCGAGGCAGTTTCATACAGAGAAGCACTTGATATAGCCTGGGCAACAATTGGCGGCCATCTCGATGCTGAGGGTATACGGGGCGCTGGCGGCCTCAAAATGAGTATTATTGGGCCAAATGTTCCGCCAAACGCTCACGTGGTTGGCGTTAGGGTTGCCTAATAGGGGCTGCGCTTGTCGCACATGACCTCATTTAGAAGCCGCACCAATTTCAGAGCGGTGCTCTTGGTGGTGATCTCGGCCATTTGCGTCTCGTGCGGGTCTTTCAGCGCCCTGGTGCGGGTGCGGCCTGCGGCGTCGATTCAGGGTGGGGCGATGCTATGTTCCGGCGGGAGTGGTTCTCCGACCGTGGAGGATGCCGGCGCCGGCTGTTGGTCGGCAGTGTCCGCAATCCTGGGGGTGGCGGTGGCATAGGGCGCGGTACGACCGGGCGGATCGGCGGGCATGGCGGGGCTTCAATAGGCTGCTGCCGCTATTCTATGCGCCCCGTGGGGCAGAGTAAAGCACGGCCTCTCCTGATTAGGGCTGGTAGGTAAGGATTCGTGCAAAACACACACTTCCCGGAAATCACGTCCGCGCAGTCTGCTGTTGTGCTGTCCTTTTGCCCGTTCACGACCGCTTCCCTTGTCCGGTTTTACCGGCAAGGACTATCTGTGTGTCCCCCGGCCAGTCCCAGAAAAGACCGCTCGGAGAATAAGCCGTCAGCGCGGCGCGGACGTCCTCTTCAAAACGCGCGCGCTGGTCTCCGAACAGAGGCGGAGCCGCAAACGACATGGAAAAGTAGTTGGCGAGTACGGCATCGATGTCCTGGACGATATCATCCCGCCCTGCACAAAAGACGCGACGGGAAACTCCGAACCGGGTCCGCGCCAGCAGATCTTCGTGTGGGTCTGTGGGCTGTGCGAAACCCCCCTGCCCGGCGCGTCGTCGAGGTCCGAGGTAGCGCTCAATGAGCGCACGGATGGCCTCATGGGGAATGGGCGGATACCCCGGACCTTCCGGTTGAGGTCGGCCTTCGTGCGCGTGCGAGATGATCGCCAGCACTCCCCCCGATTCCAGACGATCGTAGACCATTTCGGCGACGCGCTCGCGGTCCGTCCAGTGGAAGGACTGACCGAAGGTGACCATGCGAAACATGCCTAAGTCGAGCGTGGAAATCTCCTCTGCGCGCCCCTGCGCCCACTGAATGTTTTCGAGACCGCTTTGAGCAGCGCGTCTCGCTCCCTCAGCCAGCATCTCCCGATCGGGGTCCAGACCGATTACTTCCTCAAAGTGGTTGGCGAGCGCCAGGGAAAGAATGCCCGGACCGCACCCGACATCGAGCAGTCGTCCAGAGCCATCCAGCCTCCCCTCTGCGGCGAGGGTAGGGACCAGGTCACGTGAGTACGGGGGACGACCTGAGGTGTAATAGGTCGCCGTTCCTTGAAAGAGGGTCGGATCATAAGCCACTCTGATCATCCGCTGCGGCGGCGCATGACTTCATCGAGCAGGACGGCGATGAGGATGATGGCGCCGGTGACGATCTGCTGCCAGAAGGCGCTGATGCCGTGCAGGTCCAGGCCCATGTTGATGACGCCGATGATCAGCGCGCCCAGGACGCTGCCGATGACGCTGCCGGAGCCGCCGAACAGGCTCGTGCCGCCGACCACCACCGCGGCGATGGCGTACAGCTCCCAGCCCTGGCCCGCCGTCGGCTGGCCGCTGACCAGTTTGGACATCAGCAGGATCGCCGCGATCCCCGACAGTGCGCCCGACAGCGTGAAGACCAGTAGCCTGACCCGCTCCACGTTGACCCCGGACAGCCGGGCCGCCTCCGCGTTGCCGCCCAGGGCGTAGACGTGCCGCCCGAACACGGTGCGAGTCAGCAGGAAATGCCCCAGCAGGACCACGACCAGTGCGACTAGGGCCGAGACGGGAATCGGGCCGAGGTAGCCCATGCCGAGCGCCGTGAATTTGTTCTGCAGCAGGGCGTTGCGTGCGGCGGCCAGCGGGGCGTCGGAGGAGACGGTGCCGATGGGGGAGCCGTCGGTGAGGACCTCGGCGATGCCGCGCACGGCCCACATGGTCGCCAGGGTCACGATGAACGGCTGCATCCGCAGGAACGCGATGGCCGCGCCGTTGAGGACGCCGACCAGCGCGCCGCTGAAAAAGCCGGCCAGCACCGCCAGCACCATCGTGGCGTCGCCGAAGCGCCCGACCAGCGACGGGGCCATCAGAGTCATGGCGGTCAGCGTCCCCGCGAAGCCGAGGATGGAGCCGACCGACAGGTCAATGCCCGCCGTGATGATCACGAAGGTCATGCCGACGGCGATGATGGTGTTCAGCGAGACCTGCTGCGCCAGGTTCTGCCAGGCGTCCACATGATACAGCGCCGGGGTCGTCACCAGCAGGGCGATCACCAGCACGATGAAGCCGGCAAAGACGCCGGGGTTGACGCCGAAGAACGAGAAGCGCCGCCCCCAGGGCTGCGCGGCGGCGGGCGTCGGGGGGGCGGGCGGCGCGGCGTTTTCGGGTGTGGAAAGACTCATGGGTGGTTCCCTTGTGCGTCCGATGGTGTGATCCATAGGGGCATGGTAGGCCATGCCCCTGTCCATGTGTACGGGCGACCCGGCGGGTCGCCCCTACCCGCCGGCCATGCCGGTGCCGGGGGCCGATTGGCTGGCCCCCTCCGTGCCGAGCACGAGATGGCCGATCTTCTCCTGGGTGGCCTCGGCCCGGCTCATCTCGCCGACGATGCGGCCCTCGCGGACGACGATGATGCGGTCCGCCATGCCCAGCACCTCCGGCAGCTCGGAGGAGATCATCAGGATGCCGATGCCCTCGGCGGTCAGGCGGTTCATCAGCCGGTAAATCTCCGCCTTCGCGCCGACGTCAATGCCGCGCGTCGGCTCGTCCATGATCAGCAGCTTGGAGTGCGTCAGCAGCCACTTGCTCAGGACGACCTTCTGCTGGTTGCCGCCGGACAGGTTCTTGACGCGCTGCTCGATGGAGGGGGTGCGTGTTCCCAGATTTTTGACGTAGTCCTGCGCGACGGCGCGCTCGCGCCCCCGCTGAATGAAGCCGGCGCTCGCCAGCGCCGGCAGGGCGGCCAGCGACGTGTTCTCGCGCACGCTCAGGTCCAGCACCAACCCCTGTCCCTTGCGGTCCTCCGTCACCATGCCGATGCCGGCGCGGATGGCGTCACGCGGCGAGTGCAGGGTCAGCGGCTTGCCGTTCAGTCGGATCTCGCCCGCGTCAAATCGGTCCGCGCCGAAGATGCAGCGGGCGATCTCCGTGCGGCCCGCGCCGACCAGCCCGGCCAGCGCCACGATCTCGCCGGCGTGGACGGTGAAACTAATGTCCTCCAGCACGCCCCGGCGGGTCAGGCCGCGCACCTCCAGCAGCGGCGCGCCGCGCGGGGCGGCCTCCTTGGGGAAGGTGTCCTCCAAGGGCCGCCCGACCATCATCTGGATGAGTTGGGCCTGGGTCACGTCGCCGATGTCCCGCGTGCCGACCGTGCGCCCGTCGCGCAGCACGGTCACCCGGTCGGCGATGGCGAACACCTCCTCCATCCGGTGCGAGATGTAGATGATGGAGACGCCCTCGGCCTTCAATTGCCGAATCAGCCGCCAGAGGTTTTCCAATTCGTGCTCGGTCAGGGTCGCGGACGGCTCGTCCATGGCGATGATGCGCGACTGGCGGCTGGTGGCCTTGGCGATCTCCACCATCTGCTGCTGCGCGACCGGCAGGGTCCCGACGGGCTTTCGCACGTCCACCCGCGCCCCCAGCGACTCCATGATCTGCCGGGCGTCGGCCTGCATCTTGGCGGCGTTGACAAAGCCTGGCAGCGCGCCGCGCGGCTCGCGCCCCAGGAAGATGTTCTCCGCGACGGAGAGCTGGGGCACCAGGTTGAACTCCTGGTAGATGATGCCGACCCCCAGGGCCATCGCCTTCTGCGGCGTCTCCAGCCGGGCGGGCTGCCCGTTCAGAATGATCTCGCCGCCGTCGGGCTGGTACGCGCCGGCCAGCACCTTCATCAAGGTGCTCTTCCCGGCCCCGTTCTCGCCCATCAGGGCGTGGACCTCGCCGGGCCGCACCTCCAGCGAGACGTGGTCCAGGGCGCGGACGCCGGGGAAGGTCTTGCTGATGCCCCGCATCTGCAGCACGGGCGCAGTTTCGGTCACGGGTTCGCTCATTTCTTGAAGCTGTCGGGCGTGACCAGCCCCGTCGGGACGGGGATGACCGGCGGCACGGCCTCGCCGTTCAGGGACTTGACGATGGCGTCAATGGTGGTGACGCCGATCACGTGCGGGTATTGAATGGCGTCGGCCTTGAGCGGGCTGTTGCCCGAGGCGATGTAGGTCTGCGCCTCCGGGATGGCGTCGAAGCCGACCACGGCGATGTCCTTCTTGTTGGCCTGCTGCAGGGCCGAGAGCGCGCCCAGCGCGACCGGGTCATTGATGCCGAAGATCAGGTTCAGGTCGGGATGGGCCGTCAGCAGGTCGGTGGCCTTGGGGACGGCGTTCTCGCGCTTTGCCCCCTCCACGTCCTGGTCCGCGATGATCTTGATATTGGGGTATTTCGCCAGCGCCTCCTTGAAGCCCTTCACGCGGTCCTGCACGCTGGTCACGGTGGAGAGGTCCAGGATGGCGACGTTGCCCTTGCCGCTCAGGACCGTCTTGGCGGCGTAGTCGCCGACCAGACGCCCGCCCTGCACGTTGTCCGAGGCGATGTGGCTGATGACCTTGCCGCCCTTGCTGGCGATGTCGGCGGTGAAGACCGGGATGTTCGCGTTGTTGGCCGCCGTGACCGCCGCCGTGACCCCCTGGCTGTCCACCGGGCAGAGCACGATGGCGTCCTCCTTCTGGGCGACGAAGTTCTGCACCTGGTTGATCTGCTTGTTCAGGTCCTTGTCGCCCGACTCGATGGTGACGGTCACGTTCTGCTTGCGCGCCTCATCGTTGAGGCCCTGCTCCAGCGTCTTGTAGAACTCGTCGTCGCGTGTCAGCAGGCTGACGCCGATCTTGTAGGGCTTCTTGGAGGGCGCGGACGGCACGGCCTCCTTGGGGACCGGCGGCTCGGTCAGCTTGGCCGTCACCTTCGGCGCGGGCGGCGGGGTCGCCTCGCCCCCGGCGGGCCCCGTCTCGGCGCCCTTGTTGGTGCAGGCGGTCAGGGACAGGGCCGCCAGGGCGGCCCCCGCCGCCGCGATCCGGGAAAGCGCATGCATCGTCATTGATCTCCTGAGTTTTGGGTGGATTGCTGTTAGGATAGCATATGCAGGCCGGACTGTCAACCGAGCGAAGGATTAATGTCCATGCGCAGCGGGAATATCCGAAGGCCGACGCCGGCAACAATACCAGGCAGGAAAGGACCACCCCCATGACGACCACCCCGCAGCAGGACCCGCAGGAGCAAGGCCCCAAGCCGCCGCAGCCCGCGCAGCCCCAGGAGCCGCCCGGCTCGAGCGAACAGATGCGGCCCCAGCCCGACTACGGCGAGCAGTCCTACAAAGGCAGCGGCAAGCTGGCCGGGCGGGCCGCCCTAATTACCGGGGCCGACAGCGGCATCGGCCGCGCCGTCGCCCTGGCCTTCGCCCGCGAGGGCGCGGACGTGCTGATCTCGTATCTCAGTGAGGACGAGGACGCCCAGGAGACCTCCCGCCTGGTCACGGAGGCGGGCCGCAAGGCCGTCACCGTTCCGGGCGATATCAGCGAGGAGTCGCACTGCAAGCAGCTCGTCGGGCGCGTCCTGCACGAGTTCGGGCGGCTGGACATCCTGGTCAACAACGCCGCGTTCCAGATGACCCACGAGAAGATCACCGAGATTCCGTCCGAGGAGTGGGACCACACGTTCCGCACCAACATTTATGCCATGTTCTATCTGTGCAAGGAGGCCCTGCCGCAGATGGAGGAGGGCGGGGCGATCATCAACACCGGCTCCATCCAGGCCTACCAGCCCTCGTCGTCGCTGCTGGCCTACGCGGCCACCAAGGGGGCCATCGTCAATTTCACCAAGGCGCTGGCCCAGGAGGCCATCGAGCAGGGCATCCGGGTCAACAGCGTCGCCCCTGGCCCGGTCTGGACGCCGCTGATCCCCAGCACCATGCCGCAGGAGCAGGTGGAGAAGTTCGGCCAGGACACCCTCATCAAGCGCCCGGCCCAGCCCGCCGAGTTGGCCCCCGTCTACGTGCTGCTGGCCTCCCAGGACGGACGTTACATCACCGGCCAGGTCTACGGCGTCACCGGCGGCGACCCACTGGTCTGACGCCCGCGTTGACAAGAGGGGGAGGGACACGGCTCGCCGTGTCCCTCCCTACCACTGTCGGTGAACTCCATAGGCGTCGAAGGCGGCGTCGGCGCTGAGGAGAGTCAGGCCTTCCGTCAGCGCGGTGGCGGCGATCATCCGGTCGAACGGGTCCTTGTGTTCGCGCCCGCTCACCCGGGGGAATGGCATCCGGCTGATCCGGTCAACGTACTCGATGCGAACAGGCAGGACCTCAATGCCCTCCGGCGCGCAGCGGGCCTCCAGGGCCAGCAGGCTGCCGGCCTGTGGCAACTGGCCGATGGCGGCCTTGATGCCCATCTCCCAGAATGAGGCCATGCTGACACACCGCCGGGCATCCGGATCGGTCAGGGTGTGTAGCACACGGGCGGGCAGCCGGGACGGTTCCAGAGCGAGCCAGAGGAACGTGTGCGTGTCCATCAGCAGGCCCACGGGGCTGTTTGAGGCGGGGTGGGGGGCGCTCACAGATACCCCTCGAACTGGTCTTCAATGGGGACGGCCAGCAGGGCGTCCACGTCAACTCCGGGAAACAGGTCCGCCGCAAAGCCGGGGCGCGGCACGGGCCGCGCGCCTCGTTCGGCCGCTCGCTTGAGCGCCTCGTAATCGTCGGGCGACACCACCACCGCGACCGGCTTGCCCGCGCTCAGGACCTTGACCGGGCCGCGCCGCGCGTTCTCCCAGAGCCGCCCGATGTTGTTACGCGCATCGGTGGCCGTTACGGTGTATTCCATCAGTGTGTCCATGTCACCGCCTCCGGGATGATTATACCTGTTGTACAAAGTTTTGTGCAAATCTCTCTGGATCGTCAGTGATCGCTCTGTGAACCTGTGTACGTGCTGCTGGCCTCCCAGGACGGCCGCTACATCACCGGCCAGGTCTACGGCGTCACCGGCGGCGACCCACTGGTCTGACGCCCCCGATGACAAGCGGGGGAGGGGCACGGCGAACCATGCCCCTCTCCTCAGCCAGCCCCATGTGCATAAACCGGTGGGGCTTCCCGAGAGCAGCCTTCAGGCAGAGCCGAGGCTGGCTCTGGTTTGTTCTGCTGCTTCAGATCCTGCCTGCGGCGACCACGGCGGTGGCGGATGCCCCGCCCGTGCCGTTCTATAGCGTCACCGACCTCGGGGAAGTTGAAGTAGGAAATTCATTGTTAGGCACTCCCTGCGCCTTGACAGTAAGCGCGCTTCTTGTTACAATGGAATTGCGGCGTTCCATGCTCTTCCCCCGCCGTGTTCGACCCGGCAAGTCCAAACCTCATTAACGGAATGGAGGCGGAAAGCGATGGCGGATTCTTCGGGCAAGACCTGGCTGAAGGTGGTGGGCGTACTGGGGGGGACCATGCTGGCGGTCACGCAAGGACCCAGGCTATGGGCGGCCCTGTCCCGCGCGCTGCGGCTGCAACAGGCGCTGGACGAGGCGGCGCAGGCCGTGGATCAGGCCGTCGGCTGGGACAAGCTGCCGACGCCGCTGGGGCTGCTGACGCTGGTGGGCGTCCGTCACATCCTCCGCGCGCGCAACCTGGCCGACACGACCCCCGCGCCGCCCACGACGCCGCCCGCCCCGGACGCGCGCCCCCTGACCCAACGCACGGTGGATGGGACGTTCAATGACCTCGGCTGCCCCGTGATGGGCAGCGCCGGGATGCGCTTCGGGCGCAACGTCCCGCGCGAGTACACCTTCCCGGAGGACGACGCGGGAATCCTGTCGCCCAACCCGCGCACGATCAGCCGGGAACTGCTCACCCGCGACACCTTCCAGCCGGCGACCACCCTCAACATCCTGGCCGCCGCGTGGCTCCAGTTCCAGATCCGCGACTGGTTCAGCCACGGCAAGAACCAGAAGGAAAACCCGTGGCAGGTCCCCCTCGCCGACGAGGATCCCTGGCCCGAACACCCGATGCGTATTCTGCGGACCGCCCCCGACCCGACGCGCGGCCCCGCCGACGACGGCACGCCCGCGACCCACATCAACACGGAGACGCACTGGTGGGACGCCTCCCAGATCTACGGCAGCACGCCCGACTTCCAGGCCAAAGCGCGTACCGGCACGGACGGAAAGCTGGTCATCGGGCGGGACCATCTGGTGGACATCGGCCCGGAGGCACTGGTGCAGCAGGCGGGGCTGGCCGGCTGGTGGGTCGGGCAGTCGCTGATGTTCACCCTGTTCACCCTGGAACACAACGCCATCTGCGACCGCCTCAAGGCCGCCTATCCCGAATGGCCCGACGACGAGTTGTTCGCGCACGCCCGGCTGGTCAACGCCGCCCTGATCGCCAAGATTCATACCGTGGAGTGGACGACCGCCATCCTGGGCCACCCGACGATGCAGATCGCCATGCGCGTCAACTGGTGGGGAATTCTGGGCGAGCGCATCCACAATCTGCTGGGCCGTGTCAGCGGCAGCGA
>JAFAZD010000089.1 GCA_019239955.1 Armatimonadota bacterium
ACGAGGGCGATGAGCGTCGCGAGCAGGATCGTCACCGCCACGCCGGCGAAAAGCCCGCGCAACGCCGCGTTGCGAATCAGCCGGGAAGTTGTCTCGTCCATCATGTTCGCTCCGTGCGCGAGTCAGGGCGGGGACACGGGAATGCTCTGGGGGAAGCGGAAGACGTTGTCCGGGTCCCAGCACCGCTTGATGTCCATGAGACGCCCCAGGTGATCGCCGTAATACTGCTGCAGCGGATTCTCCAGCCGGTCGTCGGCGTAGTTGACGTAGGCCCCGACCGTGTAGGGGGTCATGTCCTGTCGGAACGCCGTGATCCAGTCGAGCGTCATTTTGCCGTCCTGCGGCGCGGTCCAGTAGGCGTCATACTGGACGACGAATTTTGTCTGGCGGTGCCAGACGGCGGTGGCGTCCTGGGGGACGCGGCCCATGGCGCCGCCCCCGCCCAGGAGCTGGATCATGGACGGCTGGCTCGGCGCGGCGGAGAGAGTGGGGCAGGCCTCGATCCGGCTCTTCAGGAGCGTGATCGCCTGGGGCGGGAACGGCTCGTAGGCGAGCGCGGAGGAGCTTTTGAAGATCTGATCGTCGCTGTGTTTCTGGACCCGCCATTCCGGCTGCTGCGGGTCCACGCCCAGGAACAGGCGGGCGGCGTTCAGGTTCGGCAGGACCTGGATGTTGACCGAGAGCGGGTTGGCCGCCGCCAGCATCGGGGCGAGCAGCGCGTTGATGCCCGGCAGGTCGGCATCGGTGTCCGGGGTGAACTGTCCCTGCATGGTCAGTGAGCGCGTCGTCAGCAGCGTCAGGAACGAGGTCACCCCGTCCACGGTGTCGGGCGCCCACGATTGCCAGGCGCTGACGACCGCCTCCATGGCCTCCCACGGCCAACTGAGACTGAAGACGGCGACGTTGCCGGCCGGGTGTACGCTGAAGGTGAAGGCTGTCGCAATGCCGAAGTTGCCGCCGCCGCCGCCGCGACAGGCCCAGAAGAGGTCGGGGTTCTCCTCAGCGTTGGCCCGCACCTGGCTCCCGTCCGCCGTCACCAACTCCACCTCGATCAGATTGTCGCAGGTCAGGCCCCACTTGCGGGTGGTGACGCCGAAGCCGCCGCCGAGGGTCAGGCCGGCCAGCCCGACGGTCTTGCCGGTCGCGTGGGGGAACGTGACCCCCACCTGGCCGAGCGCCTCGGACAGATCGAGCATGTCCAGGCCGGCCCCCACGCGCGCCGTGGCGCTGTCGCGGCGCACGCGCACGCTGCCCAGGTCGCTGACGTCAATGATGACGCCATCTTGGACGAGCGACGACCAGCCTTCGTAGTTGTGCCGCCCGCAGCGCACGCGCAGCGGCGCGTTGTTCTCGCGTGCCCACCGCACGGCGTTGGCGACGTCGTCGGCGTCCTGGCAAAACACAACGACGCGCGGCGTGTTGGCCGCGTAGTCCGCCCAGCGCGCAAAGCCCTGGCGCGCCGCGTCCCAGCCCGTGTCTCCGGGGTAGATCACCCGCCCGGTCAGTAGTGCCACAGCGACTTCCTCCTTGGGAGTTTTTGGGTATCAGAGCGAAGGTCGTATTGATGGCGAGGGAACAGTAATAGGCCGAACAAAAACACTATAGCACAGAAAAACGGCCCTGTCAATGACCGTACAACCGGGCCAGCGCCTCGATCTCCGGCAGGCGGCGGAAAAACCGGCAATCCTGCCATTGAAATTGCGCGGCGGGTGTGCTATCATGGACGCGACATGATGACAGAAGACACCCTCTTGCTGCTGGCCCGAGAGCTGGAATGGGCGGAAGCCTATCTGGAAGACTTTCCCGACTGCGAGTTGGGCCGGTTCTACTTCTATCTGCTGCAGCGCGAGCTGGCCCGCGCGGAAGAGAATCCACCGAGGCTGCGCGAGGGTTAAGAAAATCCTGGGAGCCCCGCGGCCAAAGCGCTGATGGCCCTGCGCCATCAGACCCCGCGCCAGCAACCCCAGCGACATCGCTTCTCCCGATTAACTCTCGGCACCGCCGTCTCCCCTAATCCCCTCTGTGTTGAAGAAGGTGCCCAGACCCAAGAAGGTCGGCGCCCACAGGCCGATGAATATCCCCGTGTCCCTCTTCCCGGTGACGAACATATAGATCGCCAAGATGATCGAGACAAGGCTGGCCCCGTAGATGAGGCCCTGCACATCTTTGTTCATTGAAAAATAGCAGGGGGACTGCCGCCTGCAGGCGGCAAAGGAACGCTATCCTGTCTGCCGAAGCATCAGAATGCGAAGCCCATCCCTAAACCCTGCGTTCCCCTTTCTGCCGGCGTTTAACCGAACGCCCTTTCGGGATCCTTGATCTGTCTGTTGATGAATGATACCCTGAAACGAACGTGAATTCGGGGACGAATCAACCCGTGGAAGGAATTCGGTAGGCTTTTTTGCGGACAGGTTGAGTTTATTGCTGACTCAAATAGTCGTAGCTGGACTTCAGGCAGTCAAAGGGGTCGCGGCGGCAGGTGTCCTGTTCCACGCAGTACCATTCGGTCCCGGCGGCACGGAGGGCGGGCAGCAGTGCGGGCCAGTCCAGATTGCCCTCGCCGACGGGGGCCATTACAGCGTCACCGCCGACCATCTCCTTGTCCTTGAGGTGGACCACGGGCAGGCGGCCGGGGGCGCGCTCGATGACACGGACTGGGTTCAGGCCGGCATGGGCGGCCCAGTAGACATCGAGTTCCAGCATCAGGTCGGGGCCGCCTTCTTCTATCAGAGTGTCGTACAGCCAGTGCCGCTCCGTGCCGTACCGCGCGAACTCGTGGGCGTGGTTGTGGTAGCCGAGGCGGACGCCCGCCTCTTTCAGCCGCGCGATGACCGGCATCGCGTCGGACACCCAGCGCCGGTAGCCGTCCGCGCCCTGGTCGCCATAGGCGGCGGGGAGACCGCCGATGGCGACAAAGTCACAGCCCAGGGCGTGGTGGAATGCGATCTCCTGCTCGGTCCGGTGCGCCAGATCGTCCCAACTGCGGTGCGTGGCGATGCAGCGTAGGCCATTGTCGTCCAGCATCCGCCGCGCCTGCGCGGCGCTCACTTCGGGCGTCTCGCCCCCCATCGCGGCGACGGCGGAGAGCTGCACCGCCGGGTAGCCGATGGCGCTAATTTTCCTCAGACTCTCGGCCAGCTCCGGCGCGGTCCTCAGAAACTCGCGCACCGTGTACATCTGCACGGCCAGTTGGGACCGTAGGGTCATCTTCCCCTCCGCAGCAGGTAAAGGACGAACGACCCCAGCCCGGCGAACCGATAGCCGGGGTCAACGTAGTGCTCGATCACGTAGAAGGCGAAATAGTAGAACCGGGCGAAGCACCAGACGGCGAGGGCGAGCAGCAGGGCGACCTTCAGGGTCGGGTGTTCCAGGAGGAGCGCCAGGGAGGCGAGAAGGCCCGCCAGCAGGAACAGAAAGCCCTTGGCGATGATCAACTTCGGATCGTTGATGTCGCCCATTCTCATTTGACGTAAAGCCGATACGCCCACGGCTCCAGGGATAGGGAGGCATTGTTGGTCAAGTCGTGCCGGGTGTCGGTGAAGACCTCGCGGCAGCGCCCTGGCAGGGCGTCGCTCTGCAATGTCGCCTGCTGGGGCCGGGCCGAGAGGTTGAGCACTACCAGCGCCTGGTCGCGGCCACGGCGGCGCACGAAGGCGTAGACGGCCTCATCATGGCCGGACGGCACTTTAACGAACTCACCTTCTTGCAGGGCCGGGTGCTGGCGATAGGCGTTCAGCAGGCGGCGGAAGAAGTCGTAATTGCGGGCCCGGCGCAGCTTCTGCGGGGTATCCGGGATGGGCATCGGGGGCCGATCACCTGGAGCATACGGCTCCTGGCCGTTATAGACCATCGGCCGGCCCGGCAGCGTCGCCGTCAGCACGCTGAAGGCCCGGTAGCCATCGCCGTAGCGCGCCAGGACATCCTCCCGGTTCAGGTCGTGGTTGTCCAGGTGGTTCATCGGGACCGCGCCCGGCGGGAAGTCCCGCGCCTTCCCCAGAAGCCAGACGTCGAGCACCGTCGCGGCGGGAGAGTCCGGGCCGCCACGGCCCAGCCGCCACAGGAGCGGCTGGAGGCTCCAGTCGTAGGTCATGTCAAAGGCCGGGTAGTCGCGCGGGCTGTCGTCCTCGGCCAGCAGCAGGACGGGCTTGACGGCCAGCAGCTGCGGGCGCAGCCACTGCCAGAACGCCTGCGGGATCATGCCCGCCGCGTCCATGCGGAAGCCGTCCACGTCGAAATCCCGGACCCAATGGGTGAGCATGTCCCGCATGTAGTCCCAGACGGCGCGGTTGCCGTAGTCGAGCTGGGCCACGTCCCGCCACCCGTCCGCCTGGACGATGTCGCCGTCAGCGTCCTTCTTGTAGAAATCGGTGTGCTGGGTGAGGAGCGGGTTGCCCCAGGACGTGTGGTTAAGCACCATGTCCATCATCACATGCATGCCGAGTTTATGGGCCTGCCGGATCAGGTGATGGAGGTCATCAGGCGTCCCCCAGTGCGGGTCCACGGCGTAGTAGTCGCGCACGCAGTAAGGGCTGGTGGATTGAAACTGGGCGGTCGGGACGATGCGGGGCGGCGGGGCCGCGCCCGGTGCGGGGCCGCGCGGGTGGACGGGGATCAGCCAGACGACGCCGACGCCCATTTCCTTGAGCGCCGGCAGCAGCGCCTCCGTACGGCGGAAGTAGCTGCCCGCGGTGTAGTCCTGGCTCCAGCCGTCGTGCGGGTACGCCTGATACAAGGGCTGGCTCTTCGCCCAGTCCGGCCCCGCCGCCCGCCCCGTCGCCAGCGGCCCATTGAGCACATACTGCGCCGGCGGCATCACTGCCGGGCTGTCCGCCTGAGTGACGCCGGCAGCCAGCGCGATGGCTGCCGCCGCGAAGACATTCCCGGTCATAGAGGCAAAGAGGTTCATGGGCATGTTGGCGTATCCATGGATGCGCCCCTCCCGGCAGACGTCTTTTCCGGTGCGGGCGGGGCGGCGTCGCCCAGAATCTGAGTTTGAAGGCGGCGGCTGATGTCGCCGAGGGCCTGCAACTGTGGCAGGGTCAGCGGCGTGGCCTGGGGGCGGCCGGTGCGGGAGGTCTGGCGCAGGAAGTCGTTCAGAGCCGTCTCCAGCGCCGTCTGGTCCGGGGTGGGGGACTCCGGGAGGCGCAGGGAGAGCCAGTCGCGCAGGCCGCGCAGGTCGGTGGCGATCTCCTTGACGGGCGGCAGCAGTTCGGGCATCCGCTGGGCGTCGGCGGTCTCGGCGAGGGCGGCGATCAGTCCCTCGGCGTACCAGACACGGCCCGCCGGGGCGGTGCCGGGCGAGGCCAGCCAATGCCGAATAGGGACGGCTTCGGGGACCGAGGAAATCTGGTTGAACTCGTCCAGCGAGGCCAGGGTCTGTGCGGCCCTGCGGCTGAAGGCGGCGATGCGCTTGGCGTCGCCGGAGAAGGATAATGGCTTGGCGAGGTGGGCGGCAGCGCGGCGGACGGGGGCCAGAGCCGCGTCGGGCGCTGCCAGTGCCTGCATCAAGGCCAGCGCCCGCGCGAAGCCGTCGCGGGCGTCCATCCGGTTCCGTGCGGCGACGGGGGCCAGCCCCGCCAACTGCTCCAACTGAGTGGGGTTGCTGCGGTCTGTGTGGATGAGATTCGCGCGCTTCTCCAAATCGGCATAGGCGAAGGCGGCCCTGCCGAGCGTGTCGCCGAGCTGGAAGAACTGGCGCTCACTGGCGGTGACTTGCAGTGACGGCGCGGCGGGACTCTGCGCCCACAGGAGCGTCATCAGAGCCAGCACCAGCAGACTCGTCCAGGTGCGCGTCATGCCCCAGTGTAGCCGTCCCGCCCGATTTTGTCAAGCGGGGGCCGAAAACGGGTATACGGGAGCATGGAAACCAAGCCGGATTCGGGCCGGAAGGCCCAGGCCGACGCGCAGGCGGCGGGGATCGCCACCGGACACATCATCCTGGGGCTGGTGCTCTCGCTGCTGTCGGTCGGCGTGTTCGCGCTCGTCTGGGAGCAGGTGGAGGACAAAAGCCATCTGGCGACGGGGTTCGACCGGGCAGTGCTGTTCTGGCTGTGGCACCACCAGGTCCCGTGGATCACGACGGTGGCGAAAGGGCTGGCCTGGATGGGGTCGCCGCCGGTCATCGTCAGCATGGCCGCGATTGGCGCGGTGCTTGGCCTGTTCTGGCGGCGGGTGCGCGGGGCGGCGTGGACACTGCCGCTGGCCGTGCTGGGGGCAGGGGTCATCATCCAGGGCATCAAGATGGAGTTCCGGCGGCCCCGCCCGACGTTCTTTTCGCCGCTGCTGCACGAGTCCGGCTACTCGTTCCCCTCCGGCCACTCCCTCATCGCCATCGTCGTGTACGGGCTGCTCGGCTACTTCGCGCTGCATCTGGTCAAAGGCCACGCCGCACGCCTGGCGGTGCGCGTCATCACGGTGCTGCTGGTGATCGCCATCGGCGTGTCCCGCCCCTACGTGCAGGTGCATTATCCGACGGACGTGCTGGCAGGCTGGACGGCGGGCTTTCCCTGGCTATTGACCTGCATCTGGCTCCATGAAGTGCTGTCACGGCACTTCCGCAAGGCGGGCGAGCCGATCCTGCCGGACGTGCCGAAAAGCCCCATCGCGCAGGCGGTGACGGGGAAGGACACGTAGGGGCGACCCGGCGGGTCGCCCCTACTGAGATCCCAGTTTCCCGATGGCGGCGACCAATTCCTGAGAACACAGGCCGATGCCGGGGAGGTAGCGGACACGCGGGTCGGCGGCGCGGCGGACCCACTCAATCAGGGGCGATTCGTCCAGCAGGTGCAGGGCGCGCAGGGCCCCGGCGGCGTCCACCATGCCCTGCGCCGCCGCGCGGTCGCAGAGGGCGCGTACGTCGCGCGGCACGTCCGGCTCGGCCCGCTCCGGCGGGGTGAACAGGTTGCTGACGGCTTCCTGGGCGCGCGCCAGCAGATCGGCGGCGCTCACGGCCTTGCGGCCGACGGGCACGGCGATGACGGGCGCATCCCACTCGCCTTTCCCCTCTTCTCCCAGTACAACGGACACGCGCCGGTCGCCGCGCGTCAGCCGGAAGTCGGGCAGCAGGACGCCGTGCGCCGTCACCACCGGGTCCGGCAGGCGGGCGATGCGCCAGCCGGCGGCCTGACCCTGCGCGCGGAGCTTCAGCAGGTCCTTGTGCAGCGCGGCGGCGGCCTCAAAGTGGCGGCGGAAGAAGGATCGCCCCCCGGCCCCCAATTCTGGGGGAGCCGGAGTCATGCCCAGCGTCTTGAGTGTGTCCGTATTGAGCGCGAGCCGGAACGTGCGTGTGCCGAGCAGAGCGTCGGCATGGCCCGTCAGGGCTTTGCTCCCGAAGGTCTGGAGGAGATGGAGCAGGCAGCGGCCCAGGCGACCGGGGCGGCGCGGCAGCAGGGAGGACATCTCCAGGTCGGTCAGCGTGACGGTCTGACCCCCGCCCTCAACGACGGCCCGAACGCCCAAATGCCGGGCGAGGGCACGGACATCGGAAGCCTCCGCGCTCGTCAGGAACAGGCCTGTGAGCTGAATGCGGGTGGCGCGGCGCAGGGGGGTGTCCAGGGAGTGGAAGTTGTAGAGTGCGGCGAGGCCGGCGGGCGTGGGGATGGGGCCGACGCGGGCGAGGACCTGGTTCTCCTCGGCGTCCAGGTGCAGCAGCGTGTCCCACTCAAGGGCGGAGAGGCCGAACGGCTCGCCGAGTTCGGCGTAGCAGGCGGCGCGCTGGGCTTCCCGCAGGAATCCGCCGTGCTCGGCGTTGACGTGGGCGAAGGTGTGGGCGCGCAGGGCCATCGGCTTCGCCAGTCCCGCGTCCACAAGCCGCCGCGCGGCGTCGCCCCCGATCACCTCGGCAAAGGCGGGAGTCCGGTATTGATAAAATCGGCCCAGGCAGGCGATGACGCCGCGCGCGAGGCGCGGGTCGCCGAAGAAGTCAGCCATCACGCCCGCGTCCATCTCGCCTCGCCGCTTGCCGGCCAGCGAGTCGAAGGTGCGGATGGCGAGTGCCAGCCGCGCCCCCGCCTTCTTGTCCTTCATCTGGTGCGGGTAGACGGACGCCGGGACGCGGCCCCCGTCCGCCGATTTGCGGGCGGTCTTCTTGAAATCTTCCAGGCGAAAGGCCATGCGATCATTCCTTGCTGTGGGGCGGAGAAGCCCCCTCCCGCCGGCAAGCCGGCTTCCCTCCCCCATAAGAATGGGAGAGGGTGTGTCACGGTAGGTTTACCGTTCGTCTATTACCCTCTCCCTTTCCGAAGGGGGAGGGGGAGGCGCTTGCGCCGGAGAGGGGGGTCTTACGCCTCCGGCCTCTCCACCGGCTTGCGGCGGCGGGCGGCCTTGACCTCGCTGGTGCCGCGCGTGATGATCTCGTACAGGTAGGCGTGTCCGGGCTTGGGGCGCAGGACGCGGCCCAGGCGCTGGATGTACTCGCGCGTCGTCGAGGAGCCGGAGACGACGATGGCAACGTTGGCATCGGGCACGTCCACGCCCTCGTTCAGTACGCGGCCCGTGACCAGCTTGGAATACTTCTGCTGCCGGAACTTCTCCAGGATGTCCCGGCGCTCGTCGGCGTGGGTGCGGTACGTGATGGCGGGCAGGGCCAGCCGCCGGGCCATGTCGTTGACTAAGACGTTCCACTCGGAGAAGACAATCACCTTGTCTTCTCTGTGCCGCTGCAAAAGCTGCTCCACCTTCTGCACCTTGCCGGCGGCGTTCATGGCGAGCATCCGGGCCTCCCGATGGGCGCGCAGGGCGGCGCGGGCGGCGGGGTCGTGACCGGACTGCCGAATCAGGGCCTCAAACAAATTGCCGCAGCCGAGCATCATCAGCTTCATGCGATTGGCGGCGAAGTACAGGGAATACTGGGCCGTGAGCTGCTCGTACTGGGCCTGCTCGTCATCCGTCAGGTCCACGGAGACGCGCTGAACCTTGTAGTCGGCGATGTGCTTGTCGCGCGCCAGCGTGGACGGCTGGCGTTCATACACGGTGGGGCCGATGAGTTCGCGCAGGTCGTCGTGCCGTCCGTCAGAGCGTTCCAGCGTGGCCGAGAGACCCAGGCGGAACGGGGCAGGGCAGCGCTCGGCGATGGTGCGGTACGATGCGGAGGGCAGGTGGTGCGCCTCGTCGAAGATCAGCAGGCCGACATCGCTCAGATCGCGCCGGGGCATGGCCGCCGAGTCGTAGGTGATGACAGTCAGAGGGCGGCGCGTCCGAAAGCCGCCGCCGATCATGCCGACCTCGCCCGCATCCAGCCCGAAGCGGGCGCAGAGCGTGTCGTGCCACTGGTGCAGCAGGTCAATGGTCGGGACGACGACCAGGGTGCTGACTCCCATCGCCTCCACGGCCATCAGCGCCAGCACCGTCTTGCCCGCGCCGGTGGGCAGAACCACGACGCCGCGCGCGCGGGCCTGTCCCCAGGCGGCCAGCGCCTCCTTCTGGTAGGGCCGGGGCGTCACCGCGAGCGCCGGCAGATCCGACGGCAGCGCATACGTCGCGCCCGCCGCCAGCCAGTCCGCCTCGCCTTCCGCCTCGTCCGTCTCTTCTCCCGTATCCAGTTCGGCGGCGTAGAGGTCGGGAAGGCCCCCCGGCGACAGAACCCCCTCCGGCTCGTTCCTCGCCACCTCCCCCTGCCAGGGGGAGGAAGGGGGGAGTTCGTTTTGGCAAAATTCGTTTTCGTCTTCGAGCATGAAGTGTTTCCGTGATGGGGGAAGACCCCCTGCGGGGTAACCTACCCCTGGCGGCGAGCCGCCTGTCCCCTCCCTGCCAGGGAAGGGTGAGGAGAGGAAGGGCTACAGCAGAGGCAATAGCCTCTCCTGTTCCCTTCCCTGGCAGGGAAGGGGCAGGTCGCTTGCGACCGGGGTTAGGTCTCCCCGCCTCCTACGCCGCCATCATGCGAATCTCGGCGTCGTCAAATAGGGACAACTGGGCGAACTGGGCCTGGCGCTTGGGGCCGACGCCCCAGACGCGCTGAAGACGCCCGGCGCGGGCGGCCGCCATCAACTGCTCCGGGGTCTCAATGCCGAGCGTGTCGTGCAGGCGCTGCGCCGTGCGCGGGCCGACGCCGGGGACCTGCATCAAGGCCCCGATGTGCGGCGGCAGCCCCTCGCACAGCTCGGCCAGCAGCGGCATCTGCCCCGTCTCAGCCAGCTCCTTGAGGCGCTTCTGGACGCGCTCGCCGAGGACGCCCTTCGGGTGCGGCAGGGCCTTCTCGCTGGCGCGCAGGGGCGCGGCCATCGGCTCGGAGTCGCGGCGCATCAGCGACCGCGCGCCATTGAAGTAGGCGCGGACGCGGTACGGGTTGTCCCCCTGATCACGCAGGAGGGTGGCGATGTTGAAGAGGGCGGAGGCCATGTCGCGGTTGGTCATCATCGGGTTATTCCTTACGAACATACGTATGTATTATACCCGAACCAGCCACTTTTTACGCACCATTTATGGGCGAATCTTTGCTTGACAGCCGGAAAAATTGGCGGTATGATGAAGAGAGAAATCCGGTCGGGAGGTGCGGAGATGGCGGCGCGGTTTTGCTCCCAATGCGGCCACGAAATATCGTCGTCGGCGAAGTTCTGCCCGCACTGCGGCGCGCCCCTGACGCCGAACGCCTTCTCGCCCGCCGCCGAGACGACTCGCATGGACGTAGCGGCCCGCAGCACACGCCGCCTGCTGCTGCCGCTTTGCATCGCGGCCCTAATCGTGCTGACGGTGGCCGTCGCCGTGCTGGCCGGCAAGCTGCGTCAGCAGTCGCTGCTGTCCAGCAACTCCTACACGCCTCCCGCCGCCCCGCCGCTGACCAACGCCCCGTCCAGTCTGCCGTCCGCGCCCCCGCTGACCAACGCGCCCACCCAGCCCGCGCCCGCCGCCGCGCCGCTCACCAACGCGCCCACGACCGGGCCGGGCCAACTGCCGCCGGACGTGGCTGCTTATTTGCAGTTTTTGAAGGGAATTGAAGATCGGCGTATTCCGCTGGAAGATGAGGACAATGCCGAGATTAATGCCTCTTGGCAGCAGGCCGTGAGCGGCGAAAACGCGAAGAATGCGGCGCAACAATTGGACGAAAACGACTCGCCTCCTTCTGTTCAAAGCAACACCGATAATGGCTCTGCCCCAAATCAGAGCCTGAGCAACTATGAAAATAATTGGCAGACGCTAATTGCTAACTTTCAATCAAGAACTCCACCAGAGCAGTGTAGGTTGCTCGCCAACAGCTACTATCGTTTCTTAAGTGATGACTACAGTGGTGTCGTCCAGATGCATGTTGACATTCCCAATGTTCTATCAGGGAAAGATAAAGGGGCCATAACGAATAACTGGCTGACAATGAATTCTAAAAAAGACGAAGAAGGCAACGCGGCCGATGCTGCATTGAGCGACCTATGCGCTCGGTATAACGCTCCCAAGCCTTTTTCCATCAGACCTGAAGGAGCGATGCCTTCGATGCTCGGGCAGTAGAGACCCCCTCCAGCTGGCGGGGAAGACCCCCTCCGTCTCGCCTTTGGCTCGCCACCTCCCCCGAAACGTGGGAGGAAGGGTGAACGAGGGCGGGGCCTTTTGCACTGTCTGGCTCACTTCTGCATTATACAGGACCGCTCGGCATGGGCGGCGCGGGGGCCGTTGGTTTATGGAAGACACAGAAATGGAAGAGGGCGTGACGATCATCCTCCTCAACGGCACGTCCAGCGCCGGTAAGACGACCATCGCCAAGTCCTTGCAGCAGATCATGGACGCGCCCTATCTGCACGTCCCCGTGGACAGCTTCGGGGCCATGACGCCGGGGCCGGATAAACTTGGGGAGACCGGTTCCCGCCTGTGGCAGTCCGTGTTCAACCGGGTGCTGTCGGGCTTCCATCACTCCATCGCGGCACTGGCCGCCGCCGGAAACAATCTGATCGTGGACCATGTTCTGGTCCAAGGGGTGGAGCCTCAGAGCTGGCTGACGGAGTGCCTGGACCTGCTGGCCCCCTTCACCGTCTACTTCATCGGTGTGCATTGCCCCCTGGAGGAGCTAAGGCGGCGGGAGCGGGAGCGGGGGGACCGTGGCGTCGGTCTGGCGGAGTTCCAACTGGGCCGGGTCCACCGGCACGGTGTCTACGACCTGGAGGTGGACACGTCGGTCTCGTCCGCCGAGCAGTGCGCCCTCAGAATCAAAGAGCTGGTGGAGCGGGATGCCCATCCCCAGGCGCTTGTGAACCTCCGCCGGCGCCGCGATTGAACGGGCCGAGCGGAAAAACAGACCGCCCTGAGCCTGTTCTGGAGTGCGGCCGCGCGGGACGCCGTTCCTCTCCCGCTTCGGGGGAGGTGGCCAGCCAAAGGCGAGACGGAGGGGGTTTCCGAGACTTCTTCGTGCGGCGTTCGCGGAGGCGGTTAGCCGGAGACGGCGTCGTAGGCGATGTCGCCCCGGCGCAGGGCCGCGACGCGCCAGCGGGCGTAGGCGAAGGCGGGGACGGCGAGCGCAAGGCCATAGAGACTGCCCAGCATAAGATGACGCGCCAGCAGAGCGGAGAGGTCAGCGGGGGTCGTGACCAGGTCCTGCCACATGATCAGCCGAAAGCCCCCGCCGTAGGCGAGGACGAGCAGCAGGGTGGAGAGGCCGCGCAGCACACGAAAGCGCAGCGTGTGCGTCGCTGTCGCCGCGCCCAGGGCCAAGCCCAGAATGAACGTCGCGGCGATGAACAGTTGGCTGATGGCCCAGGCGGTCAGGGTTGGGCCGAGGCCAAATTCGCGTGACGCCAGGCCGTACAGCAGCAGGCCGGCCGCGCCGCAGACCGCCCAGGCGGCGACGTACCCCGAAGCCTGCCCCCAGACCTTGCCCCAGAATATCTGCCCCGCCGTCAGCGGCGTCATCAGCAGGAATCCCAGCGTCCCCCGCTCCTGATCCTTCCAAAACAGCGCCTCCCCGACCATCTGCCCCCGGAAGGCGAATACGTATAGTTCCACCGACAGCAGCAGGGCCGCCAGGTCGGCGTAGGCCTGCGGCACCGAAGGCGGGGCCGGCGAAAACGGGCCGCCGTGCTGGAAGAAGCCTAGGACGGCGAAAGAAGAGAATATCTCCACCGTTTTCGGGTACTGGGCCGCCGCGCCGATGCCGAGCAGGAGCAGTGCCCCTGCGGTGCGGAGACGGTCAACCCAGCGTCCGCTGCGCGTCCGCGTCCGCATCTCGTAGGTGAACAGCGGGTTGTCCGTGCGGGCCGTGACCCAGGCCATCAGCGCCGCCGTGCGCTGGGCATGGCGGACGGGGCGTGCGGCAGTGGCGATGGGCGGTCTTTTGGACGGTGCGGCGGTGGGGACGGCCTGGGCGCGGGCGGGGCGGTAGGCGAGGCCCAGCAGGATGCCCCCCAGCACAGCGGGGGCGGCGACCGCGAGGGTGAACGGGGGCAGAGGGCCGAGCGGCCAGAACGGGAAGGCATGGAGGAGGGTGTCGGAGCCGGGGAACAGCTCCAGCCAGGCCATCGCCGGGCTGAGGGCGGCCAGCGATGGGAAGGGGCGGGGCAGGGACAGCGCCAGGAAGGGTATGCCGAACAGCAGGGCCAGCGCCAGCAGGGGAAACACGGCCAACAGGTAGTGGGTGACGCGGGGGTTGTCGGTCTGTGCCACCAGGCGGTCTTTGAGGCCCTCGTACCCGGCGGCGCAGACGACGACCGCCAGCGTGACCAGCGCCAGCCGTCCGAGGACGGCGTAGGCAGGCGGGGCAAAGGGGGACGCGCCGCCGCACAGGCAGGCCAGGGCGAATGTGAGCAGGGCGAGCCGCAGGGGACGGAGGGCGCGCCGAACGACCCGGCGCAGGAGGCGGGGGAGGGGGCGCAGCGTCCTGGCGTCTTTGCGGACGGCGACGGTGCGCTCGGTCGCGCTCGCGGCGAGGACGATGGCGGCGCTGCCCAAGAGGAGCAGCAGGCCGGCCAGGTTCTCGGCCAGGCCGGGCACGGCGACGCCGAGCAGGCGGCCCGTGTCGCCGCCGAGCACCCAGGGCTGCCAGACGAAGCCGAGGGCGCAGAACCAGCCGAGCCGCGTCGTCCAGCGGGAAAGCGTCCGCGCGCGGCGGTGCAGCGGCAGGCGCAGCATCTCCGGCAGGTCGCCCGCCGAGAGGGCCGCGCCCGTGTGCAGGGCGCTCGCCACCCAGCCCGCCGCCAGAAACGGCACGAGGTAGACCCAGGGCGGCAGGTGCCCGGCGAAGAACGGCAGCGGCGCGGCCAGCAGCAGGGCCGCACAGTAGGGCCAGGCGAAGAAGATGATCACCAGGCTCTGCGTGGGCGGCGGCAGGACGGACAGCAGGTGGAAGCCCCAGCCGCCCATCCCCCGCACCCAGTTGCCGAGGGTCCAGGCCAGGAATACGAACAGGGGGACGGTCGAAAGCGCGCTGCCGCCCCGGCGCGGCTGGGCGGCGCGGGCATTCATGACGACCGGCGGCGGATCGGGCCCGAGGGCGGGGCGGACATAGGCCGGCGGGTCAAACGCCAGCAGCGCGAAGACGGCGTAGAGCAGCCACACGTCGCGCCACTCGCAGCCGCCGAACTCGCGCAGGAGAAGGTAGACCGGCAGGCCGGCCAGGGCGGCGATCAGGGCGGCGGCAGCGGGCGGGGCGGCCATCGCCCAGAGCATCTCCGCGCGGCGCAGGGGCGACAGCAGCAGGCCGGGCAATGTCTGCCGCTGCGCCTCCAGGCTGATGGACGTGGCGAAGGCCGCGCGCGTCCCCAGGATCAGCAGCGTGTGGAAAAAGGAGACGACGATGAACAGCCAGGCGGTCCAGGGCAGCGGGGAGGCGCTCAGGAAGAAGCGAAAGGGGCGCGGATAGGCCGTATGCAGGGCGAGGCCGCCGACGAGCAGGGCGGCGAGGGTGAGGGTGGTCAGCAGCAGCCGTCCGGCGAGCGAATAGCGGCGGGCGTCGGCCCGCACCGCCCGGTCCCAGAACGGGTTGTCGCGCCGCCAGACGGGCGGCCATCCGGCCCCCAGCCCCAGGTCGGCGGCGACGGCGCGGACCATCCAGGTGGTGCGCCGTGCCCAGCGCCGGGCGCGTCGGAGCGGCCTCACGCGAACAGTCGCCAGGGGTTGGGGGGCGCCTCCTCGGCGGAGGGCGTGAAGTTAGTGAGCGCCTCGTCGAAGTCGGCGCGGGTCACGAGGCGCGGGATGTCCGGCCCCGCGCCGCCCTCGGAGATGCGAATCAGGGCCTGCAGGCCCGCCTCGTTGACGACGGCCTTGATGTTCGCGCCCGAATACCCCTCCGTGCGTCCTGCGAGGTCGTCCAGGTCAATGTCGTCGGCCAATTTCGCCGTCCGGGTGTAGAGGTCGAACAATTGGCGGCGGGCGGCCAGGTCGGGCAGGGGAATTTCGATTTCGCGCGACAGGCGGCCCCCGCGCAGCAGGGCGGGGTCCAGCATGTCCCGCCGGTTGGTCGCGCCGACCACGAAGATGCGCCGGTTGCGGACCAGGCCGTCCATCTCGTGCAGGAACTGGTTGACGACCTTATCCGAATACTGGTTGACGCCGCCGGAGCGCGAGGGCAGCAGGGCGTCAATCTCGTCCAGAAACACGATGGCGGGGGACTTGGTGCGGGCCTCGTCGAAGAGCCGCTTGACGGCCTTCTCGCTCTCGCCCAGCCACATGGAGTTGATCTCGGCGGGGCTGGTGGACAGGAACGCGCAGTGGGACTCGGAGGCGAGCACGCGCGCGATGGTGGTCTTGCCCGTCCCCGGCGGGCCGTAGAGCAGCAGGCCCGTCGGCGGCTCGATGCCCAGGTCTTTGGAGAGCGCCGGGTTCTCCAATAGCAGCTGCATCTGGCGCAGCTCGCGCTTGGTGCGGGCGGGCAGGATGACGTCGTTCCAGGTCAGCCCCGCCGCGCCCGGCCCGTGCCGCGCCTCGCGGCTCTGCGCCTCCCGGTTCGCGGCGGCGTCGAACGCGGCGGCGCGCTCCACGTATTCGGGGTCGGCGGGTCGGAGGGCGGCGGCCTGCGCGGCGGCCTCGGCGGCGGCGTCGGTCTGCCCCAGATACCGGAGCGAGAGGGCGAGGGCGTGGGGGAAGCGCGGGTCGTTGGGGTTGATGGCGATGGCCTGCCGGAAGGCGGTGACGGACTGGCGGAAGGCCTCCCGGTACTGCACGATCCAGTCGGTCTGTCCCAGCGCCTTGGAGGCGGCGAGCACCCCCAGGCCGAGCAGGGACGCGGCCAGGTCTCCCAGCGACGCGCCCACGCCCTTCTCGCGTAGCG
>JAFAZD010000136.1 GCA_019239955.1 Armatimonadota bacterium
GCGTTCGGATGAACGCCATCCACGGTCAAATCCGCCTTCAGGCCCCCTCTGCCGTCGACCATCGCTGAGTAGTAGTCCAGGTACATCAGCCCGTTCCTGGCCGCGTAGCCTTTCATCCAGGCGTTGAGCGCGACAATCTCGTCGGCCGGCTGAATTCCCGGCTTCCAGGGGAATTCGTAGGCCGGCAGCACGGAGGCAAGTACCACCTGGATGCCGTTCGCCCTGGCGAGATCCGCCATGGACATGAGGTTATCCTCGATCATCCCGAGCGTCTCTGGCCCGGTGTTGCCGGCAATATCGTTGGTGCCGCCCAGAATGACCACGACCCGTGGCCTCAGCGCGATCACGTCCGGGCGGAAGCGTACCAGCATCTGCGGCGTCGTCTGCCCGCTGATGCCGCGATTGATGTATGGCCTTGCGGTAAAAAACGCGGGGGCGCGCTGGCCCCAGAACTCGGTGATCGAGTCGCCCATGAACACCACCCGCTTCTCACCCGGCTTGGGCGGACCGAGTTTGGCATTCTGGTCTTGGTAGTGCGCCAGGTCGGCCCAGTCATTGTGCAGGCGATCCTCCACCGCCCGCTGGTATGGCGTCATTGCCGGCGGCGTTTGCGCCGGAGCCTGCGCCCCGATGGGCGGGGAGAGAAACACAAACAGACTCCCCATAACGGCGATGAACCGGAACCTTACACGCATGTCAGTCCTCCTCATCTCTCTGTCGGCCCGCGCAGCCATTCATCGGAACAGCAGAGGGGCGAACTCGTTCAGATAACGTCGCCAATTGATCCAGGTGTGGCCGCCCTCGGTGCGCTCCGAGACATACTTGAAGCCGTGTCGGTCGAACATCTGGAGCACCTTCTCTGCCTGGGGCCTGGCGATGTCGGTCTCTCCGTAAGCCATCCAGAACAGCTTCGGAGGGGTGTTTGTGGATCCGAGCGTGTTCCCGTACTTTGTCTCGAATGCCTGCAAATCGCTGGGGAACCAGCCTGAGCTGAAGACGCCGAGATAGCGGAACCTGTCCAGGTGAGTCAATCCGATGTTGAGCGTCTGAATTCCTCCCATGGACAGACCGGCCAGGGCGCGGTTCTCGGGCCGGGCGGAAACATCGTAGTTCTTCTCGACATAGGGGATGATCCCTTGGAGCAGGTCCTGGGTGAACGGGTCCTGATCCGGGTCACTGGTCATCGGCGCGCTCCGTGCGCCGACGCCCCCGAAGGGCATCACCACAATCATCGGCTTTGCCCTGCCATCCGCGATCAAGTTGTCCAGGATGAAGCCTGCGCGTCCGACAGTGCTCCACGACTCGTCGGAGTCGCCCCCGCCGTGGATCAGATAGAGCACCGGATAGGCATGGCCTTTCCGATAACCCGGCGGCGTGTAGATGCGCATCCGGCGCTGGCCGAGCGCGGGCGACGGGTAGTAGACGACGGAGACCGCGCCATGTGGGATCCCCGGCCTGTCCGCCTGGAAGTCGCCGCCGGTCGAAGAGACCTCAACCAGACTGGAGACGGAGGATTGGGATGCGGAGGTCTCGCGGTTCTTCGGGTCTACGACGGAGACGCCGTCCACCACGAATGTGTAACGGTAGGCGCCGGGCGTCAGCGCCGCCGACGTACCGGTCCAGACGCCGCGTTCGTCCTTCGTCAGTTTGAGGGGCTGGCCGAAGCCGGGCGCGACCTCACCCGTGACCGTGACCTCAGCGGCCCGGGGCGCATAGAGCCGGAAGGTGACGCGGCCATCCGGCGCCACCTCCGGCGAGATGAGCGTGTCGTTGGGCGTCGGAGTAAACATCGGCATCGGCGGCAGGTTCGGGGGCGCGTTTCCCGCAGGAGGCCGGTTCTGAGCTGTCGCCGTCACAGCCATGAGGCAAACGGTGAGAGCGGATGCGACCCGGGATAGCCACTGTCCAACTTTCATGGTCTTGACTCCGTGCGTCCTCTATCTAATGGAACAGCAGGGGCGCGAACTCATGGAGGTAATCGCGCCAGTTGATCCAGGTGTGGCCGCCCGCGCTCTCGTGCCACACCGGCTGGAAGCCGTGCCGCTGGAATACGTCCAGCATCACCTGGCTGCTGGGCCGCGCCAGGTCCTGCGCCCCCCAGGCGAGCCAGAGCAGCCGCAGGCCCTTCTTCGCCGCGGCGTTGTCCAGCGCGTCCCGGTGCTCCTGCTCGATCTGCTCTGCGGTTTGGCCGAACCAGCCGGAGCTGAAGACGCCGACGTAGGCGAACTTATCCAGGTGCGGGAGCGCGATGTTGAGGGTCTGAAGGCCGCCCATGGACAGCCCTGCGATTGCCCGGTGCGTGCGATCCGCCGACACCCGGTAGTGCGCCTCCACGTAGGGCATGATGTCCTGGAGGAAGTCGTCGTTGAACTGGTCCTGCCCCATCCGGCCCCGGCCCCCGAAGCCGAATTGGCGGGAGATGTGGCCCGCGGGCATGACCACGATCATCGGCCGGGCCTTCCCGTCGGCGATCAGGTTGTCCAGGATGAACCCCGCGTGTCCCACCGTGCTCCACGCCTCGTCCGTATCCCCCGCGCCGTGCAGCAGGTACAGGACGGGATAGCGGCCCGTGCCGGCCTCATACCCCGGCGGGGTGTAGACGTGCATCCGGCGCGTCGCGCCCAGCGCCGTGGAGTGATACCAGACGCTGGCGACCGCCCCGTGCGGCACGTCCCGGATGTCCTCAAACGCGGCCCCCGGCACTTCCAAGAGACTCTGCACGTTGTTCAGGCTCTCGCTGGTCCGGGGGTTGCGGGGGTCCACGGTCTCCACGCCGTCCACCGTGAACAGGTAGCGGTACACGCCGGGGTCAAGAGGGCCGACGGTGACGGACCAGACGCCGTTATCGGCTTTGGTCAGTGTCTCGGGACCGGAGGAGCCGGCCCATTCGCTGTGGACCCGGACGTCCTGCGCCTGCGGGGCGTACAGGCGGAAAACAACGTGCCGATCCGGCAGCACGTCCGGCGAGACCAGCGTGGCGTTCGGAGTCGGCGGCGGGAAGGCCGGGCGAGACGGGGCGGGCGGTTGCGGGGACGCGGGCGGCGGATTCTGCGCCCTTGCCCCCATCGCCATCGTGCAGAGGAGCAAAGCGGCCACGCCGCAGCGGAGTTGGTTTTTCGTTGTCATGTCCTTTGTCCTTTTTCTCAATGGATGGTCTCACGTTGTCAAGGTCACTGCGTTCGGCTCCGCCGCGACGCCCCGGTTCGGGCCGAGTCGGGAAGAGTGCGCGGAGAGGCGGTGATAAAATCCCCTCTGGGCCAGCAGCTCGTGATGCGTGCCGCGCTCGATGATCTTACCGTGCGCGATCACCAAGATCTGGTCGGCGTCGCGGATCGTGCTCAGGCGGTGGGCGATCACGAAGCTGGTGCGTCCGGCCATCAGGCGGCGCATCGCTTCCTGGATGTGCTTCTCCGTGCGCGTGTCCACGCTGCTGGTGGCTTCGTCCAGGATCAGGATGCGCGGGTCGGCCAGAATCGCCCGGGCGATGGCGAGCAGCTGGCGCTGTCCCTGGCTCAAATTGCCGCCCCGCTCCGACAGCACGGTGTCGTAGCCGTGCGGCAGGCGGTGGATGAACTGGTCGGCGTTGGCGAACTTGGCGGCGGCGACCACCTCCTCATCCCTGGCGTCAAGCCGGCCGTAGCGGATGTTATCGCGCACCGTCCCGGCGAACAGGAACGTATCCTGGAGCACAATACCGAGTTGGCGGCGCAGGTCCTCCTTGCGGATCCGGCGAATGTCCTGGCCGTCAATGGCGATCTGGCCGCTGTCGATCTCGTAGAAGCGCGTCAGCAGGTTCACGATGGTCGTCTTGCCCGCGCCCGTCGGCCCGATGAGCGCCACGACCTGCCCCGGGTGGGCGTGCAGGCTGACGTTCTTGAGTACCGGCACATTTTCCTCGTAGGAGAAGTTCACGTCCTCGAAGACGACCTCGCCCCGGATCGCCGCCGGGGACTGCGCCTGCGGCGCGTCCTCTTCGGGCGTCTCATCAATGACCTCGAAGACGCGCTCCGCGCCAGCCACCGCCCCCTGAATCATGTTGTACAGGTTGGCGATGTCGTTCAGGGGACGCCCGAACTGGCGCGTGTAGTTGATGAAACTGGCGATCGTGCCCACCGTCGCCAGGCCCCGGACGGCCATCATCCCGCCGGCCCCCGCCACGACCGCCAGGCCGATGTTGCCGACGGTGTTCATCAGCGGCCCCATGGACCCGGAGATGATCTGCGCGCGCGTCGCCGCCTGCCGCAGCTCCCCATTGGCGGCATCGAACTGCTGGATCGCCGCCGACTCGCGGCGGTACGCCTTGACCACGCGCTGGCCGGTGATCGTCTCCTCAATGAACCCGTTGAGCCGGCCCAGCGTCTCCTGCTGCTGCCGGAAGGCCGTGCGGGTCTGCCGCGCCATCCAGCGGTTGAGCAGCAGCGTCATGGCCGTGATCGTCGCCAGACTGACGGCCGCGAGCATGGAGTTGAGGCAGAACATCGTCACGGCAATGCCGACCATGCCCAGGAGGCCGGAGACGATCTGGGTGACGCCGCCGCTGAGGACCTGGTTGACGTTGTCCACGTCGTTGGTCAGGCGGCTCATCAGGTCGCCGTGGGCGCGCCCGTCGAAGAAGCGCAGGGGGAGGTGCTGCATCGTGGCGAACAGGTCCGCGCGCAGGTCCCGCACGGTCCGCTGGGCCGCCCCGGCCATGACGTAGCTCTGCAGCCAGTTCAGCAGCGAGCTGGCGCTGTAGACGCCCAGCAGCAGCAGGCAGAGCCGGACGAGGCCGTGCAGGTCGCGCGGCAGGATGTAGACGTCCACGGCGCGGCCCAGCAGGTACGGCCCCAGCAGGTCCAGGCCGACGGTCGCGGCGACCATCAGGGCGGCGGCGATCAGCGCCGCGCGCTGCCGCCCCAGGTAGCCCCAGAGACGCCGGATCGTGCCGCGCACGTCCGTCGCACGCTCGATCTTCCCCCCGAAGCGCGCGCCCGGGCCGCCGGGACCAGGACGGCCCAAAAACGGCGGCGGGGCCGCCTCGTCCCGTCGCGTCCTATTCTCCGCCATGTGTCATGACTCCACTCTCCATCTGGGACTCATAGATCTCGCGGTAGATCGGGCTGGACCGCAGCAGTTCATCGTGCGTGCCCTCGCCCGCGATCATGCCGTCCTCCAGCACCAGAATCTTGTCCGCGTTCAGCACCGTGCTGATGCGCTGCGCCACGATCAGGCGCGTCTGACCAGGCTGCTGATCCGCCAGCGCCTCCTGGATGTGGGCCTCCGTCCGCATGTCCACCGCGCTGGTGCTGTCGTCGAGGATCAGCACGGCGGGCCGGGGCAGCAGCGCCCGCGCGATGGCGAGGCGCTGCCTCTGCCCGCCGGACAAATTCACCCCCCGCTGCCCCACGACCGAGTCGTAGCCGCCCGGCAGGTGGGAGATGAAGTCGTGGGCCTGGGCCATCCGCGCGACGGCGACCATCTCCTCGTCGGTGGCGTCCGGGCGACCGTATTTGATGTTGTCCCGGATCGTGCCGCTGAACAGGACCGACTCCTGCAAGGCGACGCCGACGTGGCCGCGCAGCGCCCCCTCGTCCAATTGGCGCACGTCCGTGCCGTCCAGCGTCACGCGGCCCCCGGAGACGTCGTAGAAGCGGGGAACCAGGTTGACGAGGCTGGACTTGCCCGCGCCGGTCGCCCCCAGGAGCGCGACCGTCTGCCCCGGCTCCGCGACGAAGCGGACGTTCTTCAGCACCGGGTCGCGCTCGTCCGGGTCGTAGCGGAACGTGACGTCCTCAAACGCCACCCGCCCCCGGACGGCGGGCGGGCGCAGGGCGTCCGGCGGGCTTGTCACCGTCGGCTCCCGGTCCAGCACTTCCTGGACGCGCTGCGCCGACGCCTCCGCCCGCGAGACCTGGATGATCAGCATGCTGACGAACATCAAGGACATCAGCGTCTGCATCAGGTAGTTGATGAAGGCGATCACCTGCCCGACGCGCAGCTCGCCCGCGCCGACCTGAACGCCGCCGAGCCAGAGCGCCGCGACCACGCCCAGGTTCAGGGTCAGCCCCATGGCGGGCATCGTCAGGGCGCTCGTCCGCACGGCCGCGATGTTCTGGTCCGTCAGGCGGTCGTTGGCCCCCTGAAAGCGTTCCCGCTCGTGCGTCGCCCGTGCGAACGCCTTGACGACCCGCACGCCGGCCAGGTTCTCCTGCATGACCGTGTTGAGCGCGTCGAGCCGGCGCTGCGCCTGGCTGAACAGGGGATAAGTCCGACTGGTGATTACGATGAGGGCGGTCAGCACCACCGGGATGAGGACCAGAAACAGCAGCGACAGCGTGGGGCTGGTCAGGATGGCCATGATCAGGCTCCCGACCATCATCAGCGGCGCGCGGACCATGATCCGCAGCAGGGTCATCACCAATTGCTGGACCTGGGTGACGTCGTTGGTCAGGCGCGTGATCAATGCCCCCGTGTCCAGCGTGTCCAGGTCACCGAACGACAGCGCCTGAATCTTGCCGAAGAGGGCGCGCCGCAGGTCGGTCCCGAACCCCTGGCCGGCCAGCGTGGCGTAGATGCCGCACAGGACGCCCCCCGCCGTGCCGATCAGCGCCAGCCCGACCATCCACGCGCCGGTGCGGACGACGAGGCCGAAGTCGGAATGGGCGATCCCCTGGTCAATGATGCGCTGGACCAGGCGCGGCTGCATCAGGTCCATGGCGACTTCCAGCGCCATCATGAGCGGGGCCAGGACCGCCCACCGCCGATAGGGCCTGAGGAATCGGGCTAATTTTCGTGAGGAGTGCATAGGGCCTCGTCGCCTGAGAGATTCAAGAGCATTGCCGGCGGCCATGGGGGCGTGGTCAGACTTGGTCCTCCCGCCCCGTCGTGCGGCGTATCCCAGGGGGCGAGCCGCCCGACGACCGGCCAGTGTGACAGCGCCTCCGCCGCAGCGTCTTCCGGCTCGTCGGGCCGAACGGCGACCGAGCACCGGCCGGAGCCACCCAGGGCCAGGAGCGGAATCAGCGCCAGGAGGGGCAGCAACGCTGGTGCGAACAATATCAGGTTCATGATGGGTTATCTTTCTTGGTAGAACTGGTTTATCACTTGATGAACCTTGTTTATCAAGGATATGGATAGTGTACCACAACATTTCGCGCTTTGTCAACAGATTTTTCGAGATAAATTTGATGTTTTTTCCAAATCTTGCGTGTTCCATCACGGAGTAACGGCTAATATCTAGGATATTAAGAAGATACGTCTAACATATTGGAGAACATCCGGGTATAATGACTCCATGAAGAGCGTCACTGCCTGCCCCTACTGCGGGGACATTGAGCATCAGGTGAAGGCCGGAATGAACGGCGGCCATCAGCGCTACAAGTGCGGGCTGTGTCAGCGGCGGTACACCCCGGAGTCGCCCGGGCGCGGGTACGCCGATGAGGTGCGCGCGCGGGCCGCGCTGCTGCGCGCGCAGGGGACGCCGATCCGTCAGATCGCGCGCCAGCTCGGCGTCAACCACCAGAGCGTCGCCAACTGGCTGGGCAAACAGGAGGCGGAAGCCGCCTCTACGTTTCCGGCGTCACCGCCGACTCCGATGAAGCGGCGGCCGACCATTGGCGACGTGGCCCGGCGGGCGGGCGTCTCCACCTCCACCGTCTCCAATTTCCTCAACCAGAAGGGGCGCATGGCCGAGGAGACGCGCCAGCGCGTTCAGGCGGCGATGGAGGCGCTGCACTTCACCCCCAGCGCCCTGGTGCAAGCCATCCGGCACCGGCGCAGCAACATCCTCGGCGTCCTCATCTTCGGGCTGGGCAGCCTGGATGAGAACACCGGCCCCGCCTTAACCCCCCCCCTCCTGAGCGGCATCCACGACGGCGCGGCCGCCGCCGGCAACGACCTTCTGCTGTATACTGGGTGGCCGCACCGCGCCCGGGGCGACCTGGGCCTGCGCTTCCTGGATGGCCACATTGACGGCCTGCTCTGGGTGGCGCCGGCGGCGGACGACCCCGCCCTGGAGCGCGCCGTCGCCGCCGGACTGCCCGTGGTGGCATTGCTGACGCGCCACGTCCCGGCGGGCGTGGGCTACGTCAACGCAGACAACATCGAGGCCATGCGGATGGTGATCTCGCATCTCGTGGAGCGGGGGCACCGGCGGATCGCCTTCATCGGCCCGGAGCGCTTCTCCAACTTCCTTGACCGCCAGGAGGGATATCGCCAGGCGCTGGACGCGCTGGGCCTGCCGTGGGACCCGGCGCTCCAGGCCGCCCATGACTGGAAGCGCCAGGAGCCCCAGGAGTGCGCGCGGGTGCTCGACTCGTGGCTGGCGCTGCCGTCCCCGCCGACCGCCATCGCCTGCGCGACCGACCACCTGGCCGCGCGGTTCGCGGAGGCGATCCAGGCGCGCGGGCTGCGCGTCCCGGAGGACATGGCCCTGACCGGCTTCGACGACACCCCCATCGCCGCGCACGTGGCCGGCGGCCTGACGACCGTGCGCCAGCCCCTCCGGCAGATGGGCCGGACAGCGGCCGAGAGCGTGCTGGCGCTGGTGGAGGGGAAGCCTGCCGACTCCTGCCGGCTGACCGTCGCCACGGAGCTCGTCGTGCGCGCCTCCACCGGCAGCATCCCCTAGCGGGCCGGAGAAGGTTCACGCAGCCAGCGGGCGGCGTCCTTGGCGTGGTAGGTGAGGATGATGTCCGCCCCGGCGCGCTTGATGCCGGTGAGGATCTCCAACGCGGCGGCGCGCTCGTCGAGCCAGCCCTGCGCGGCGGCGGCCTTCACCATCGCGTACTCCCCGGAGACGTTGTAGGCGGCCAGGGGCAATTGGGTCAGCGCACGCACCTCCCGGATGATGTCCAGAAACGCCAGGGCGGGCTTGACCATGACCATGTCCGCGCCCTCGGCGATGTCCTGGGCGACCTCCTTCAACGCCTCGCGCCGGTTGGCCGGGTCCATCTGGTAGGAGCGGCGGTCGCCGAACTGGGGCGCGCTGTCGGCGGCCTCCCGAAACGGACCATACATCGCGGAGGCGTACTTGGCGGCGTAAGATAAGATAGGCGTATCGGCGAAGCCCTCACCATCTAATGCGTGGCGCAGGGCGGCCACGCGGCCGTCCATCATGTCGGAGGGAGCGACGACGTCCGCACCGGCGGCGGCGTGGGAGACGGCGGTGCGGGCGAGCAGGTCCAGCGTCGGGTCGTTGAGGACTTTGTCCCCCCGAACGATGCCGCAGTGGCCGTGGGACATGTATTCGCAGAGGCAGACGTCGGTGAAAACGAGCAGATCGGGGTTGTCGGCTTTGAGGACGCGGACGGCCCGCTGCACGATGCCGTCATCGGCCCAGGCGCCGCTCGCCTGCTCGTCCTTCGACTCGGGCAGGCCGAACAGCAGAACGGCGGGGAGGCCCAGCGACGCGATCTGCTCGGCCTCGGCGCGCAGGGCATCCACGGTCATCTGGAAAACGCCGGGCATCGCGCCGATTGGTTTTCGTTCGCGCCCCTGGCCGGGGATCACGAAGAGCGGATCAATCAGGTCGTGCGCGTCCAGGGCCGTCTCGCGGACCATGCTGCGGAGGATCGGGGTGGCACGCAGGCGGCGCGGGCGGACGGTCAGGTCAAAGGGTTGCATGGAGTCATTGTACCCTCAGAGCATCCAGCGTCCTGTTCGGTCCGCGCCGTCAGGCTCTCTCGCTGGACCCATCGGGCAATCACACCGTCACCTCGACCGCGACGGTCAGGCCGGGGCCGGGGTGCGGGGTCAGGATTTTGTCCGCGCCAGCCTCGAGGAGCGCCCGGACAGTGCGGTCCGGCTCGTGGGTGAGGGCGAGGACGGTGCCGCCGCCGCCGGCCCCGGCCAGCTTCGCGCCGTCCGCGCCGCCGGCCAGGGCGGCGGCAATGAGTTTTTCGTTGGACTCGCCGCTGCCGCCGAGGTCGCGCTGGATGGCGTGGTTGCGGTTCATCAGGTCGGCGACCCGGTCCCAGTCGCGGGCGAGCAGGGCGCGCTTGGCGGCGCGGGCGAGGCGGGCGATCTCCAGGTAGCCCTCAATGACGGCGGGCTCGCCCTCCAGCCAGCGCTCCCGGATGGACTTGTGGACGGTTCCCGAATGGTGCCTAACGCCGGTGTGGGCGAGGATGAGCGGGAGTTCGCTGATGAAGGGCTTCAGCGGCTCGACCGTGGCGTAGGGCGTGGTCGGCTCCTGGGGGAGCGCGCTGTCCTTGTCCCGGAAGTCCATGAAGTTGAGGCCGCCGAAGACCGTCATGTAGTGATCCTGGAAGCCGCAGACGATGCCGAGCAGGTCGTACTCGATCTTGCGGATCAGCTCGGCGATCTGGTAGGAATTGAGGCGCAGCTCCAGATGGGTCAGCAGGCAGCCGGTGAGGCAGGCGAGGATGGCGGTCGAGCCGGCCAGGCCGGCCTGCATCGGGATGTCCGTCTCGGCGGTGAGGTGGAACGGGGGCATCCGGCCCGGCACGACCTCCAGGGCGGCGAGGACGGCGCGGGCGACGTTGAGGTAGTCGCCATCTCGCAGCGCTAGGTCGGAGGCCGACTCAATGGCCTGGGACTGGCCGGAGACGGTGATGATGACGCCATCGGCGTCGGGGTTGAGCGCGCAGCGGGCGCGCTCGCGGGTGGAACAGGACAGGACGCTGCCGCCGTACATGTCGGTCGGATTGCCGACCAGGCCGCAGCGGCCGGGGGCGGTGGCGGTGATCATGCGAGGTGCTCCAGTATCCAATCCACGGCGTCGGGCAGCGCCGGGAAGACGTGATCGGGCGCGGGCGTCATGTCGCCGGCAGCGTAGGAGGCCGTCCCGCCGGACAGCAGCAGAACCGTCGCGCCCACGCCCGCGGCGTGGCCGGCCTGGATATCGGTTGGCGAGTCCCCGGCGAAGACCGTCTCGGCGAGGGAGAGGCCGAAATCTCGCGCCGCTTCCAGCAGCATCCCCGGCCCCGGCTTACGGCGCGGGGAGTTGGCGCTTGCCAGTTCCGTGCTGTAGTAGCAGCGGTCAATGCGCGCCCCCGCCTCTTGCGCTAGCGCCTCCTCCATGCGCCTTTCAATGGCAATCAAATCGTCCATCGTCATGAGTCCCTTGCCGACGCCCTGCTGGTTGGAGATGACGATGACCAGCAGCCCGACATCATTGAGCCGCCGCACGGCGCGGGCGACGCCCGGCAGGACGACCAGTTCATCCGCCGAGAGCAGGTAGCCGCCGGGGATGTGCGGATTAAGCACCCCGTCCCGGTCCAAGAACACGCCGGAGATTTTCATGCTACCACCCCCGGTTCAATCGCAGTCCCACCGGATAAGATACTCGCCGCATTCCAGGCACTGGAACAGGTAGACGCCGACCGAGTAGCCCACCGCGTTGTCTGTGGGAGCGTCGGGCCGGACGCCTTCCCAGATGTCGTCACGCCCCGGCTCGTCCAGATGCGCTTCGAAGAATACACGACCATTGCCATCGGGGGCCAACCGGTTCATGTCAAGCTGGCCCGCCTCCTTGATGAAGCAGCAATAGTCACCACAGTGACTGGGCCAGATTAAGCCCTGCCAAGTCATTATCGGCGGGGTGCGCTGTTCCAGTTCGACAATCCGTTGTTGAGCGAGTGCTTCCCTCCCTATCTCATCCAGTTCAGGATGTCTCTGCCGCAATTCCGGCCGCACATCGCACCCCTGGTTCGTCGCCAATCCCTTCTCGATGAGTTTGCCATCCAGCAGACAGGTTTCGCAGATAAACTCCAGATCGTCGTACTGGGCTTCGCCGGAGAAGCCGCCCCCATAGCCGGGCAGCGTCAGGTTGCAGAAGGGGCACACTTCCCCACGGTCGGTGTAACTGGAGAAGTGGTGCGGGTCCCGAAAATAGCGGAACGGCGATGAGGACGTTTCCATTTACCACCGGAGCGGGATGTGCTGCTCTATCCGGCGGACGGCTTCTTCCAGGCGCTCGCCGTTTCTGTCGCCGCTGACGGTCAGGGACATGCGGACATAGCCGTCGCCGTGCTGCCCGTAGCCGAGGCCGGGGATGGCGAGCACGCTGGCCTCCTCCAGCAGTTCTTTGGCGAACGTCGCCGATGTGTGGCCGGGCGGGACGGGGACCCAGACGTAGAAGGAGGCCTTCGGCCTCTCCAACTTCCAGCCGAGCCGGTTCAGACCATCCACCAAAATGTCGCGGCGGCGCTTCAACAGTTCCAGAGACGCATCGTTGCGGGCATGGTTCAACGCCCAGCCGCCGGTGAGGGCGATGGCGGCGAACTGCTTGCTGTCCACGTTGCCCTTGAGCGTATTGAGCGCCTTGAGGGCATCGGGATTGCCGACGGCGAAGCCGATACGCCAGCCGGTCATGTTGAAGGTCTTGGAGAGCGAGTGGGTCTCAATGGCGACATCCTTCGCTCCGTCAATTTCTAGAATGCTGGGGGCGCGGTAGCCATCGTAGCCGACCTCGGCGTAGGCACAGTCGTGGACGATCAGCGTATCCGTCTCGCGGGCGAAGTCCACGGCCTGCTTGAAGAACTCCCGGGTCGCGACGGCCCCGGTCGGGTTGTTGGGGTAGTTGATGTAGAGCAGCTTGGCCTTTTTCACGATGTCGCCGGGAATGTTCGTCAGGTCGGGCAGGAAGCCGTTCTCGGCCAGCAGCGGCAGCTCGTAAGGCTCGCCGCCGGCCAGCAGCGTGTTGACCTTCACGACCGTGTACGCCGGGTCGGGGACGAGGGCGACATCGCCGGGGTCAAGGAAGGCCCAGACGACGTGCGCCAGCCCCTCCTTGCTGCCGATCAGTTCCAGAATCTCGGTCCTGGGGTCAAGCGTGACGCCGAAGCGGTCCTGGAACCAAGTCGCCACGTCCTCCAGAAACTCCGGGACGCCGGCATTGGATTCATCATAGCGATGCGTGGACGGGTTATGGGCGAAGTGGTTGAGTTGCTCAATAATGGGTTCGGGCGTCGGCTGATCCGGGTCGCCGATGCCCAGGTCCACCAGGTCGCGGCCCTCGGCGATGGCCTGGGCTTTGAGGCGGGCGATCTCGCCGAACAGATAAGGCGGGATGAGCGACAGTCGTTTGGCGCGTTGCAAGTGTAAATGCTCCTCAAAATCGTTCCCGACTATTTTACCTGCTGGGGATTAAGATTCGGTGCGGCTGCGAGCGAAAGTACCCCTGCTGATAAGTCAGTAGCATGAATCACGCCATCTGAGTTCGCGTTAATGCACCGAAAGGGCAAGGCGCAGCATAATTCCGAGCAGGAAAATTCGGCGCGACCGGCGAAGGGAGCGTCGTTGCAGCCCAATGCACTCACTACACCCAAAGGAGATTCGCAACACAATGACCGACATCACACCCACCTTCCTGCGCGACACGGATCATGGCGGCGACGCCGACCAGCCCCGGCGGGTCGCCCAGGCCCTGGCAGATTTTATTCAGGGCGCACGGAGCACGCTCCACATCGCCATCTATGACTTCCGGCTGGGCGACGACCTGGCCGGGATCGTCATTCCGGCCCTGACGGATGCCGCCAGTCGCGGCGTCGAGGTGCAGATCGCCTTCGACCATCGCCCGGATAACCGGAGCCACGAGAATGCCTTGACCGGCGACCCCAAGCCGTCCGGGACCCATGAGTTCATCCCACAGAACTTCGACGGGAGCGGAGTGCAGACCCGTCCCATCACGGCCGCCAAACTGATGCACAACAAGTACGTCATCCGTGACGGCCATACGCCGGATGCTCAGGTCTGGACCGGCTCGACCAACTTCACGGACGACGCCTGGACGCACCAGGAGAACAACATCCTGACCCTCGCCTCGCCGCCGCTGGCGAGCTTCTATGAGACAGACTTCGACGAACTGTGGTCCACTGGCGGCATCAAGAGCACGGGCGTCAACGACCGGGGCGACATCCAGATCGGGGGAACGGAGGTGGAGATGGACTTTTCGCCCGGCGACGGTCGCATCATCGGGCGCACCCTGGCGGCCTTGATTGGGGCGGCCCAAACTCGCATCTTGGTGGCCTCCATGATGTTGACCTCGGCTGCGGTCCTGGGCGCGCTGGCCGACGCACTCTCGAACAACGTTCCTGTCTCCGGCATCTACGACCGGACCCAGATGGATGGCGCGCTGCGGCAGATGTCTGAGGCGAAGATCGGCCTGTTCAATCAGATCGCCCCATCGTTCGTCAGCAAGGTCTCGGAGCGCTTCTCAGCCGACGGCAAGCACAACTTCATGCACGACAAGGTGTTGGTGTCCGACAACGTGGTGCTCACCGGCAGCTTCAACTTCTCCGAGAGCGCCATGAGCAACGCGGAGAACATCGTCGTGGTGCATGACCAAGGGCTGGCGGACCAGTACGCCACCTATATCAAGACTCTCATCGCCGCCTACTCCTAAAAAGAGTCGAGGCGAAGGACGCAGGCAATCAGACGGTGCGCCCACTATCCTGGTGACAGTGGCCGCGCCGTCCGCTTGCGTCACGGCAGCAGGTCGGCGACTTTGATGGGCGAGTTCGGGGCGGCGAGGGGGGCGATGGAGTCGGCGG
>JAFAZD010000222.1 GCA_019239955.1 Armatimonadota bacterium
GATGCCGCCGTGGCCGACGTGTTGGAGCGCATACCACGGTGAGAGCTATGGATCGCCCCCCGGCCCCCAATTCTGGGGGAGGAAGAGAGGCCCTCATCCCGACATCCGGCCCCACCGTTATTGGGGGCGGGGGGGGCCTTCTGCTCCGACTCGTCGGACTCGCGCTCACCATGGCGCTGATCGTCTGGTCGTTCGTGGGGCTGGGATTCGACTTCACCCACTTCGGGACCGGCGTGCGCGTCAGCGCGGCCTACGTCGCCCAGATGTTTCCCCAGGCCCGGGCCGACTGGAGCTACGACTGGGGGCTGCTCCACCAACTGGGGCCGGCGATCGCCACCACCATTCAGATGGCGATCGCCGGCACGACGATGGGGGCCCTCCTCGCCTTCCCCTTCTCGTTCCTGGCGGCCCGCACCGGCTCCATGCCCCTGTTCATCAGTGGCCTGTTCAAGACCTTCCTCAACGTCTCACGCGCGATCCCGACGATGATCTACGCGCTGCTCGCCATCGCCGCCATCGGCCTGGGGCCTTCGGCGGGCGCGCTCGCCATCGCCGTGACCTCGTTCGTCTCGCTCGCCAAGCTCTACGCGGAGGCGCTGGAGTCGGTCTCGCCCGGCCCGGTGGAGGCCGTGCGCGCCGTCGGCGGCGGCCCCGCCCAGGTGTTCGTCTACGGCATGATGCCCCAGGTCTTCCCGATCTACCTCTCCAACACGCTATACGCGCTGGAATACAACATCAAAGACTCCTTCATCGTCGGCATCGTCGGCGCGGGCGGGCTGGGATTCGAGCTGCTCAACAACATCCGGCTGTTCAAGTGGCTGGACACCGGCGTCATCGTCGCCCTGCTGATCGTGCTGGTCAATGCGGTGGATTACCTCTCCTATCGTGTCCGCCGCATCTTCTCCTGAGCCGGATTTGGGTAACATAGCCACTGGATGACTCAGACAATGAAACGAACGGCAAAACCTTTCCTGCTTCTGCTGGCCGCGCCCGCCCTGCTGGCCGTCGGCTGCGCCCGCCCGCAGCCGACGCCGGAAGAGGTCGCGGGCCGCATCTCGCCGCCCGACCTGCGCCCCGGCCCGACCCCGCCTGGCGGCCCCAGCATGGCCGCCACCGGAGCGGGCGCGGGCGGCTCCGGCGCGGCGGGCTATGAGGCGGTCGGGCGCATCGGCAGCACCGTGGAGTTCAGCACCGTCCCGGCCCCCCGCGGCGACCAGATTGACCCGATGAAGAATCGGATGTCCCCGACGACTTATGGCGCCGACGCCGGCAACTCCAGCAGCGGCTCCGGCGACGGCGACACCGGCAACCCCATCCCGCCCACCGTGCCCCTCGCCGCCCCGCCGGATCGGGCTGAGCCCGCCCGGCTCGCCCCGGGCTCCAACGAGCCGGCCCCGCGCGTCCCCGCCGCCAGGCCCCAGGCCGCCAGCGCCTTCGGCGCGGGCAGCCGTCCGGCCGTCCCCCTCCCCGGCCACTGAGCGGCGGCCGGTCTGCCGAAGGATGGGGAATGGTGCGGTGCTTGAGGTCGAGAGGCGTTACCGGGGGAAATGCGGCGATGGCGCGGACTGTACAAACCACCCCTTACCGGCCTCCTGTGCTATAATAAAGGGCCATGAGCACCCATTACGATGTCCTCGTCTGCGGCGCGGGGCCGGCCGGGGCGTGCGCCGCTTATGAGGCGGCCGTGCGCGGCCTGCGTACGCTGCTACTGGAGAAACGGCCCCTGCCGCGTTACAAGACCTGCGGAGGCGGCGTCCCCTTAACCGTCGGTAACGAGCTGCCCGCACTGGTCCCTGAGGCCTTCGTCGAGGCGACCGTGACGCAGATGCGCCACACCTGGAACTTCGGCGATGCCCACCTGGCGGACATCAACCCGAATCCGGACGAGCCGCCGATGAGCCTGTGGATGGTGCAGCGCGCCGTCTTCGACCACGCACTGACCGCGCGCGCCGCCCGTGCGGGGGCCGAGGTGAGGGACGGCCTCGCCCTGCGCCATGCCGAGCCGGAGGGCGACACGAAGGTCCGCGTCACGACCGCCGATGGGGACGCCTACACGGCCAATCACATCGTCGGCGCGGACGGCGCGAACGGCCTGGTCGCCCGCCTGGCCGGGCTGCGTCCGCAACGCCTGCTCGCCATCGCCCTGGAGGCGGAGATTCCTCATCGCTGGGGTGACGGGCACCCTGCCCTGCGCCCGGAGATCGCTCACCTGGAATACGGCGTGCGGCAGGGGTACGCCTGGGTGTTCCCGAAGGCGGGGCATCTTTCGGTCGGCGCGGGCATGTTCGGCCAGCGGAGCGCCGAGGGTCGGGGCGAGGCGAGCAAGGCCGAGCTGGCCCGCTGGATCACCGGCTACCTGGGCGCCCTCGGCGTCCCCCGCCGCGCGGAGGAGATCGAGTTCCACGGCCACCCGCTGCCTATCTGGAGCGGGGCGGAGACGGTCCATGCCTGGAGCGGGCGCGTCCTGCTCGCCGGGGACGCCGCCGGGCTGGTCAACCCCCTCTTCGGCGACGGCATCTCCTACGCCTGCCGCAGCGGCGCGCTGGCGGGGCGGGCCATTGCTGAGGGCCGTGCCGCCGGCTGGACGGAGGTTGTGCGCGAGCACTTCGCCGCCGGCCACGACGCCGCCCTGACACTGGCCCGCTTCTTCTATCAATTCCCCGGCGTCTGCTACCGAATGGGCGTCAAGCACCCGCGCGGAACACGCATCGCCGCCCGCCTGATCAGCGGCGACCTCGGCTTCGACGCCGTCCTGGATCGTGTGCCCTGGAAGGCGCTGATGGGCGGAAAGAAGCTCGCCAGGTAGCCTGCCGACGGCCTCCGGAATTTCTTTACGGCGCGCCGAATTTCCAGAAGGAATCGGCGGCAAGGGGCGCGAATAGGCATGAAGATTGACGCCCAGAGAGGACACGACCATGGCTGATGCGTACAAAGTGAAGAGCAAGAAGAGCGGCACCGAATACTACCTGCACTCCCGCCCCGCCGCCAACGGCACCACCCAGCTCTACTTCTTCGCCAAAGAGGTCAAAGAGGGGGCCGTTCCGTCCATGCCAGAGGGATACGAGCTGTCCGAGAATCCCAATACCGGCCTGCCCGTCCTGAAAAAGAAGAAATAATTTCCTGTTCTACCCTTTCTTCCTCGCGCCGCCGACGCACCCGAAATGCCGTACCTTCGGGCACACCGGCGGCATTTTGTCTTGTGGCGAAAGGACACGACCATGCAGCATCAGATCATGGGCACGACGCTCCAGACGCTGGAGATGCTTCTGGAACCGGGGGAGATGGTCTACAGCCAGACCCATCAGATGGCCTGGATGTCCGACGGCGTCACCATGGACACCAACACGGGGGGCGGGTTCCTCAAGGGGCTGGCGCGCTCCTTCTCCGGCGGCTCGCTGTTCGTCACCCACTTCACCGCCGCCGCCCGCGCCCTGCTCGCCTTCTGCCCCCGCTTCCCCGGCTCCCTGATCGCCCGGCAGCTCGCGCCCGGCGAGAGCCTGGTCTGCCGCAAGGAGACCTTCCTCTGCGCCGAGGGGGGAGTGGGGCTGGACATCTTCTTCCGCCAGCAGATCGGCAGCGGCATCTTCGGCGGCGAGGGCTTCATCCTGCAGCGCGTGACCGGCCCCGGCTGGGTCTTTCTGGATCTGTCCGGCGAGGTGGTGGAGAAGGACCTGCGGCCCGGCGAGCGGCTGCAAGTGCATGTCGGCCACGTCGGCGTCCAGGACCCGACCGTCCAGTTCGGCATCACCCGGATCAAGGGCTTCCGCAACATCCTGTTCGGCGGCGATGGCCTGTTCCTGGCGACCCTGACCGGCCCCGGCAAGGTGCTGCTTCAGTCCATGCCCATCGTCAACCTGGCCGAGGAAATCTTCCGGCACGCGCCCGGCGGCACCGGCGGCTCCTCCTCCGGCGGCAACGTCGTCGGCGACGTTCTGGGCGGCCTCCTGCGCGGCTGACGCTCCGCAGGGGTCATCGGTCGCGCCCCAGCACGTCGTCCAGAGAGCGGTAGATGAGGGCGGGCATGATGCGCCAGTACGGGTCTCGGGGGTCGCTGACGGGTTCGCTGAGGTAGTAGCGGTCCAGGACGATTCGCGGCCACTCCGAGCCGTGCGAGAAGGCGATGATCGCGGTCGGCCGGCGGCGCTGGAGGATGGCGTAGAGCGGGTCGCCGGGACGGAACCAGTCCTCGTCGTCCACGCCCCATGGCCCCTTGTAGGAGGCGGGCAGGCGGGCGATCTCCGGGTCCGTCAGCCCGCGCACGTCAATGAAGGTGATGTCCGGGTTCGTGTACCCTGCGTAGCCCATCTCGGAGTAGGCGAGGACGCTGCCCGGCAGGAAGCGGGCCTGGATGTAGCGGTTGACGGCCACCCATTTGCGCCCCAGGGTGTTGTCCGCGGACAACAGGTCCGCGCTCTGCGTGGAGTATTGGACGTTGGACCACGGGTCGTGCGGGACGGCGACGGCACACACGGCCCAGAGAAGGAGGACCAGGGCTGCCGACGCCGCCCCCAGTGCTGGGGGAGCCAGGGCGGGGCGGCGCAGGGCGTGGCATTGCAGGACCGCCAGCAGCGGCACGGCGGGCGCGACGAAACGCCAACCGGGCATCCAGTCGCCGCCGAAGCGCAGCACGAACGCGGCCTGCGCGATGACGACCGCCAGCAGCACCCCGCCGGCCCACTCCCCCCGCAGCCGAATCGCCCCGACGACCGCCAGAAGCCAGAAGACGAGCGCGCTCAGAATCGGCCACTTCTGCGCCCAGACGGCGGCGAGGCTGTTCAGGCCGAGCCAGTTCAAAGCCGTCGGGAACAGGGGGTGCAGCAGGTAGACCCACCCGTCGCTCAGGCCGCGCGCAAGCGTGACCTGCTTGGCGTAGTAAGTATTCGGAACAAGCTGGCCGTAGTAGGCCAGGCGCGCCAGTGTCAGGCCCGCCGCCAGCAGCAGGAACACGGCGGCCCAGCCGAGCACGCCGCGCGCGGGCCGCTTCTGCCGCACGGCCCAGAAAAGGCGGACCGCCAGCAGCAGCCCGAACACGCCGAAGGCCTCGGGCCGGGCCAGCAGGGCCGGGAAAAGCAGCAGGGCCGACAGGGGCCCTCCGCGCCCACGCAGCTCCCGGACGAAGGCCAGGACGGCGGCCAGGAGGAGGCAGGTATACAGCGTCGTCTCCATGCCGTTGATGCCGGCCAGGGCGAAGTTGGTGTTCAGCCCGACCAATAACTGCGCCAGAATCGCCTCGGCGTCCGTGAGGCCGGCGGCGCGGGCCAGGCGTCCCGTCTGCCAGAGGGCGAGGGCGGCGAGGCCGAGACCAAGCAGCTTGGCTTTGAACAGGATGTCAGCGGTTGGAACGATCTTGAGCAGCAGCACGCACAGGAGCAGGTGGAGGGGACTGGAAAAGCCCTCCACGCGCTCGCCGACGTTGAAGACGGGGCCATGGCCGGCTAGGATGTTGACGGCGTAGCGATAAGTGATGAAGGGGTCGTCGGTGGTGACGCAGAAGACGGAGTAGGCGGCGGCGAGCAGCAGCAGATAGGGAAGCGGAGCGAGCGCCCACAGCCAGCGCGGGGAGGCTTGCGCAGCGGTGCCCGCCCTCCCCGGAGGAGACGCCCCCACCTGCGGCCCCTGATTTGTCCCGACCATCGCACCCACATCCCCATTAAACCGCACAATCCGCCGGTTGTCAAGTTGCCGTGCGGCGAAATCCAAATGCCTCAATCCAGAGGAGAACGGGCGACCGGCGGCGAATACAAACGGCAATCGGCCTTCGGGGCCGCCAAGATTACAAGGCACAGAAAGCAAACCCGATGACCTCCGCACCGCCTTCACCGACTCCATTGCCCCGTTGCTCCCCCGAGGCGCAGGGAGTGTCCAGCGCCGCCCTGCTGGACTTCCTCGCCGCCGCCGAGCGCCAGGACCTGGGGCTGCACGGCCTCATGGTCCTGCGCCACGGCCACGTCATCGCCGAGGGCTGGTGGTCGCCGTATGAGGCGGCCCGCTCCCACATGCTGTTCTCACTCAGCAAGAGCTTCGCCGCCACCGCCGCGGGCCTGGCGGCGGCGGAAGGACTGCTCTCACTCGACGATGCCGTCCTGTCCTTCTTCGCCGAGGAGCGGCCAACTCCCCCCGATCCGAACCTGTGCGCGATGCGTGTGCGGCACCTGCTGTCCATGTCTACGGGCCACGACCAGGACACGACGGGCCGCCTGCGCGGCGGAGGCGGCGACTGGGTCCGCACCTTCCTCGCGCTGCCCGTGGAGCACGCGCCGGGCACGCACTTCGTCTACAACAGCGGCGCCACCTACATGGTCTCCGCCATTGTCCAGAAGGTGACGGGGCAGACGGTGCTGGATTACCTGCGTCCGCGCCTGTTCGGCCCGCTCGGCATCGCACAGCCGACGTGGGAGAGCAGCCCACAGGGCGTCAGCGTGGGCGGGTGGGGCCTGAGCATCAGGACGGAGGACATCGCCCGCTTCGGCCAGCTTTATCTGCAGAAAGGCGTCTGGCAGGGGGAGCGCCTGCTGCCGGAGGACTGGGTGGCGGCGGCGACATCCAAGCAGGTGGAGAACGGGACCGACCCGGACAGCGATTGGGCGCAGGGGTACGGTTATCAGTTCTGGCGCTGCCGCCACGGGGCGTACCGGGGCGACGGGGCCTTCGGACAGTTCTGCGTGGTGCTGCCGGATCAGGACGCGGTGGTGGCGATCACCGCCGGCTCCCGTGACATGGGGGGCATCCTCAACCTGCTCTGGGAGCATCTGCTTCCGGCGATGGGCAACGCGCCGTTGTCAGGCTCCCCGGAGGCGCACGGCACGCTAGGCCAACGACTCCGTTCCCTGTCGCTGCCCGGCCCGGCGGGCGCGGCCTCATCGCCGACAGCGGCCCAGGTGTCCGGGAAGAGGTACGTGTTCGCGCCGGGCGACCACAACGAACCCGGCATCGAGGCCGTTGCCTGGGACTTCGGCGACAATGGTTGCGTCGTGACGATACAAGATGGGCGGGGTGAGCACCGGATCAAGGCCGGTAAGGAGGGCTGGCAGCCCGGGACGACGGCATTCCGAGCGCAGGAAGCGGAGCCGGTCGCCGCCTGGGGCGCGTGGGCGGACGAGGCCACGTATGTCTTGAACGTCTGCTACGCAGAGACGCCCTTTATCGCCACCCTCACCGGCCGCTTCTCCGAGGATACGGTGGAGCTGAGCCTGCGGCAGAACGTCTCGTTCGGGCCGGCCGAGCGCCCGCCGCTGATGGGCCGGATCGCCCCCCAACCCCCCAATCTGGGGGAGTAGGAGCAGGCCAAGCCCCTACTTTAGCTCCTCCGAGATGGGGGTTGGGGGGTCACTCCGCTTAGTCCAGCAGCTCATACCGGGTGTTGCGGCGGCGCGGAACGAAGCCCGCATCGGTGATGAGGCGCTCGATCTCCTCAATCGGCACGGTGAAGATGCAGCCCGCCGACGAGACCACGTTCTCCTCCATCATGGTGCTGCCGAAGTCGTTGACGCCGTAGCGCAGCGACAGCTGCCCGACCTTCGGCCCCTGGGTCACCCACGACGCCTGCAAGTTGGGAAAGTTGTCCAGGAAGATGCGCGAGACGGCGATGGTCCGCATGTAGTCGAAGGCCGACGCCCGTGTGCCGCCCAGCTCGGTGCCGTCGGGCTGGTAGTTCCAGGCGATGAACGCCGTGAACGCCGCCGGGGAGTTTGCCAGCGACTCGTCCTGTAGGTCGCGCAGCCTCTGTAAGTGCTCCACCCGGTCTTCCAGGGTGTCCACCGAGCCGTACATCATGGTCGCTGACGTCCGCAGGCCGACCTTATGAGCGACTCGCATGCAGTCCAGCCACTCGTCCGCCGTGTCTTTATAGGGGGCGATCCACTCCCGCACCCGGTCGGTCAGGATCTCCGCGCCGCCGCCCGGCAGGGAGTGCAGGCCCGCCGCCTTCAGCCGCGTCAGTGTCTCCTCCATCGTCAGCTTGCTGCGGTTCTTGATGTAGATCACCTCGGCGGGGGAGAGGGCGTGGAGGATGACGTTCGGGAACTTGTCCATGATCGCCCGGAACAAGTCTTCGTACCAGGCGATGGGCAGCTTGGGGTTCAGCCCGCCCTGCATCAGAATCTCGATGCCGCCGACGTCCACCATCTCCTGAATCTTCTGGAAAATGACCTCACGCGGCAGGACGTAACTCTCTTCATGGCCGGGCACGCGGTAGAAGTTGCAGAAGCGGCAGCGCACCCAGCAGACGTTGGTGTAGTTGATGTTGCGCCCGACGATGTACGTGACAACCGGCTCCGGGTGCTTGCGCCAGCGGACTAAATCGGCTAACTCCGCCAGGTCCACCAGGTTCGTGTGCTGGAACAGGCGCAGGGCGTCCTCTGCCGTGATGCGCTCGCCGGCGTAGACTCTCTCCGCGATGTCGTCAATGCAAGATCGCCCCCCGGCCCCCAATTCTGGGGGAGTCGGAGACAATTCACGCTCGGCAAGTGCCATTGTGTCGGCCTTTCCAAAAGGCCCGGCATTTCCAGTGCCGGGCTATTCTCCCAGGAAGGAAAGTCCCTGCGGGACTGAACGAAGCATCCCGCGCGAACTTGTGCAATCCTTCACAAACTACCCTTCTACTATACCCGACTTTGCCCCGCCTGTCAACAAAACCCGCCGGTTTACCGGGTACGGGAGGCCGGCCACTGTGCCATAATGAAAACATCTGATCCAACCAATCGCTGCTCGACAAAGGCAAACCCGCCGAAAGGCGGCGACGCAAAGCCGAGGACCTAACCCCGTCTCGCAGGAGGCGGGCATGGCCGCCTGGCTGCCGAAGGTGCGATCAGCGTCACATATGTTCACCCGGCAGGAGGCCCGGCCAGCTTCGAGGAAGTGGCCGGGCCTTTTGCCGTCGGACTGGGGAACGTCCGCCCGTCTGCTAATAATCCCAGTGTGATGAAGGTGTTGCGGCACGCCCGCCATGCCGACCGGGTGGTGCGCGCGGGGGGGACATTGGCTGGGGGGGGCGGCGGGGTGTTGCTCTGGTCGCAGGCGTGGCACTTCGGCGGCTACGGCTTCGCCGCCGCGTTCGTCCGCCTGGCTGGCGTGACCGCGGGCGTTCGGGCGCTGTGCAACTACAACCGCTGGCGGCGCGGCGCGGAGGGCGAGGACGCCGCGCTGAACATCCTGCGGTCGCTCCCGGACTCCTACGCCTGCCACGGCGACACCTGGTTTTGCGTCCGGCCGGACGGGACGCGCCAGTCTCTGCGGTCCAGCGTCTCCCGCCAGGTCAAGCAAGGCCGTAAGGCCGCCCAGCGCTACCTGGTGGACTGCGACGTGCCAAGCGCCAGGTGAGGGAGCTAAAACGCCGCGTCGGTCGTCAGGCGGGCATCCATCGCGTCCTGCAATTCGCGGATGTGGGCGGCGTTCTGGCCCAGGTCGCCGCGCCCGACGCGGGAGTGGGAGCGGATGATCGCGCAGGTCTGGCCGCCGCCGAGCGGGGTCACGTAGACCGTCACGTCGTCGGTGAAACCGCCGACCGGCGTGCTCACCTCGGCGGCCAGGGCGTGGTTTTCGGCGTCCACCTCCACGACGCGCCAGCGGGGCAGGGAGCGCACGGCCTGCTCGGCGGCGGTCAGCACCCGGCCCGGCTCGGCGTAGTAGACGTGGGAGCGGAGTTCGGGGTAGGCGGCGCTCTCGCCGGTCGTGATGTCATTGACGGTGAAGACCCGCCGATTGGCCCAGCCGACATAGCCGAGCAGGCCGGCGGCGAGTCCGCCGGCCATGAGGAGCCAGCGTTTATTTTTATTGGTCATGCGTTCTCCTGTGATTTTGTGCGGATCGAGAGCAGCGCCGCGGTCAGGCCGCAGGCCGCCGCGAACGAGAGCCAGAGGCCGGGGGCCGCCTTGTTGCCGGTGTGGTGGATGAGGGCGGTCGCAATGGCGGGGGTGAAGCCGCCGAGCGCCGTCGCCAGGCTGTAGGCCAGCGAGAAGCCCGACGTTCGGACATCGCGCGGCATGATCTCCGTGAGCGTCACCACCATCGCGCCGTTGTAACTGGCGTACAGGAAGGAAAGCCACAGCTCGACGGCGAGCAGATGGCCGAACGATGGCGCGCTCACCAGCCAGGACAGCGCGAGGTACGCGGTGAGGAGCGTCGCCGCCGTGAAGGTCAACAGGAGGGGCCGGCGGCCGATCTTGTCGGACAACGCGCCCATGACCGGCAGCCACAGGAGGTTGGAAAGGCCGACGCAGACCGTCACGATCAGGTTGCCCGTCTCCCCCAGGTGCAGCTCGTGCTTCCCGAACGTCGGCGTGTAGGACGTGATGAAGTAGAACGACACGGTGGTCATGATGACCATCAGCGTCCCCAGGGCCACGATCCGCCAGTTCGTCCCGACCGAGCGCAGAACTTGATGGATGTCGGGGTGCTCCGTCCGGGCCAGGAACGCCTGCGTCTCTTGCAGCGAGCGCCGGATGAGCAGCAGGAACGGGACGATCAGGCAGCCGACCACGAACGGTACGCGCCAGCCCCACCGGGCCATCTCGGAATGGGACAGGGACGCGGTCAGCGCCGCGCCGAGCAGGGCCGCGAAGACGACGGCCACCTGCTGGCTCGCCGACTGCCAACTCACGTAAAACCCCCGCCGCCCCGGCGGGGCCATCTCGGACAGGTACACGGAGACGCCGCCCAATTCGGCCCCAGCGGAGAACCCCTGCACCAGACGGCCAACCAAGACAAGCAGCGGCGCGAGAATGCCGATCCGGGCGTAGCCCGGCACGAACGCGATCAGCAAAATGCCCACCGCCATCAACGACAGCGTCAGGATCAGCCCCGCCCGCCGCCCGTGCCGGTCAATGTAGCCACCCAGCACGAGCGCCCCCAGCGGGCGCATCAAGAACCCCGCCCCGAACGTCATCAGAGACGACATCAGGGAAACAAACGCGCTTCTGTTGGGAAAGAACGTCCGGCCGATGTCCAGTGCGTAGAACCCGTACACCTGGAAATCGTACATTTCCAGGAAGTTCCCGCTGGTCACTCGCAGCACCGCCTTCAGGCGTGACGACCTCTCATTGCTCATGCCGTCAGCCGTGCCAGCCCCGCGTCAACCGCCGCCAGCAGGCTTTCATGCAGCTCCGGCGTGGAGGCGGCGAGGATCGATTTCAGATTCGCCTCGCCCGTGTCCAGCAGGGGCGTGTCGTCAAAGGAGCGCCCGTGGGCGTCGGTGACGATGGCCCCTGCCTCGGCGGCGATCAGGGCGGCGGCGGCGATGTCGTAGGTGAACAGGCCGATGGGCCGTCCGAAGCCGAGCTGCACAAAGCGGTCGCGGGCGGCGGGGCGGTCGCGCAGGATGCGGTTCCCGACATCCAGTACGGCGGCGAGCTGGCCGGTGAGCAGTCTTGTCAGAGAATAGGCGGTGGAGTTGAACAGGAAGCAGCCGCCCTTCATGGCGGCGGCGTTGACGATCTCGGCCAGCACGACGCCCAGCCACTCAAACGGCCGGGCGACGACCTCATAGGTGAGCGGGGCGCGGGCGATCTCCGTGATCGGCAGCAGGCGCAGGGGCCGCTCCCGCCCGTCCGGGCCGAGCCAGCGCGCGCCGCCGCCGCGCTCGGCGAGGAACAGGTCGTCCCCCTTGATCTCCCCGATGCAGCCGCAGCGCACGTCGCCCATCGTCACGCCGGGCGTGTAGTCGGCCCAGGCGACGGAGACGACGCACGATTCAAAGCCGGCGGCGGCGGGCCGCGTCCCGTCAATGGGGTCAATGATCAGCACCGCCTCCGGGGACGCGCCGAACTCGATCAGCCCCTTGTCCTCCGAGTAGTAGGCGATGGAGAGTCGTTCGCGCTCGATAAAGGAGACGATGGCCTCCTCGGCGTGGTCGTCAATGGCGAACGTCGCGTCGCCGCTGGCCGCCGTGCCGGAGATCTGCCGCCCGTGCCACGCGCCCAGGTGCGGGCGGACGGTCTCGCGGATGTGGCGCGTCAGGGCGAGGATGGTTTCCTGGGGGGTCATGGGCGGCTCCCATTCCGGCGCAGTGCGTCCGGCGTCAAATGCTCCAGGCTTTCGACCAGATGGTGCGCCTGGGCGAAATCCAGATGGCGGGTGAGGGTGGTCGGGACGGCGACGGTGATCATGCCGGCGGCGTGGGCGGCTTGGAGGCCGCGCGGGGAGTCCTCGAAGGCGACGCAGGCGGCGGGCGCGACGCCGAGTTTTTGCGCGGCCAGCAGGTACACGTCGGGCGCGGGCTTCGGGCGCTCCACCTCATCGGCCGTCGCCAGGGCGGCGAAGCGGGACCGCAGGCCCGTGATGGTCAGGACGCGCTCCACCCAGACGGCGTCGGAGTTGGAGGCGACGGCGCAGGGGATATTCTCATCTTGCAGGGCGTCCAGCAGGGCGACCGCGCCCGGCATGGGGCGCAGGGCCTCGATGGCCGCCTGATAATGCGCCCGTCGACGAGCCTGGACGGCGGCGCGGTCATAGGTCGGGCCGACACGGGCGGCGAGGGGCGCGTGCCAGTCGCGCGCGCTGTGCCCCTTCGCCGTGCCGATGGTTTCCGCCCACGACTCAATGGTGAACGGCAGGCCGTGATCAGCGTAGATGGCGCGCCACGCCTCATAGTCAGGCGTCTCGGTGTCGGCGAGCAGGCCGTCGCAGTCAAAGATGGCGGCTTGGAGTGTCATGGCGCTGTCCCTGTTCGGCGCGGCGGGCGCGGGTTCCTGCCTTGCTTACGGGCCGGCCAACTCACTTATTCGCCGATTTGACGGGCGTGAGCAGGAAAATCCGCAGGCCGCCCTGTTGGCTCTTGCCCCCGTCACGGCTGTGGCAGCCGGTCCCGACGACCTGCCCCCGATTATTGATGGCGACGGCCCGCTCCAGCACCCAACCGGCGTCTTTGGGGATCAGGTCATTGAGATTATAGGCCTGGCCGTCCTGCCAGAGAACCGCCCGGCTGCCGCCCCACTCGACGCTGTCCAGTCCATTGACCTCCCGGTAATGGATGTCCGCCGACCCGACGATCTGCCCCCGGTCATTGATGCCATCGGCCTCGCTGCGGTCGCCGCCCGCCGTCCCCAGGTCGCGCACCGTGTTGCCGCCGTCCCATAGGAAGGCGTGAGTGTTCGTCCCGACATACATCATGCCCGCCGACTGCCCCTTGTTGTTCAGCGCATACGGGCAAATCGCCCCACCGCCGGGAGTTCCCTCCTCCCGCACCCGGCCGCTGTCCCAGAGGATGGGGCGCGGCGGCGGGAGGCCCAAAAGGCTGCCGTGCGTGAAGCCGACGACCTGCCCCAAGTCGTTGATGGCGCGCGGTTCAAACGAGAAGGAGGGGAAGGGACTCGGCCGGTCAGCCCTGGCAGGAAACACTGTGTCCATTTTCTTGCCCTGCCAAAGAAACGGGCAGAACACGCCGTCCAAGCCGAATACATTGCCGACAACCTCCCCCCGGTCATTGAGGCCGGTGACATAGACATCGCCGGACAGGTCGTTGCCGCCGGTTCGGCCGAAGGGGTCCGGCAGCGGCCCGATCTGTCGCATCCGTCCTTTGTCCCACAGGAAGGCGGCCCGGGAGGAGAAGCAGGCGATTTGCCCCCGGTTGTTGATCGCGGCGGCGCGTATGTCTCGGTTGCCGAGGATCGTGATCTTACCCCGGTGATACAAAAAGGCGCGGTGTTCGCTGGACGTGGCGGAGGCGTCCACCGTCCCGGCCACGTCCCCGGCATCATTCAGGCCCGCCGGGCCGCTCTCGCCGGTGCGGAGGTCCACGCCGAGGTCGGTGATGGTGTAATGCGGCGGGGACGGCTGCGGGGCGGCGGAAAGGGGGGCGGCAGGCAATGCCAAGACAACAGCGATGATGGGGAAGAGCCGTATGTTCATGCGGCTTTTGACACGGGAGGCGCGGCGGGGCTTCAATCCGGCGGGGTAATGGCGACTTGCCGGGTCGCCCCTACAGCAAGGGGGGGCGTACTTCCGGGTACAATGCGGACATGAAATTCTCACTGGCGATGTTGGCGGTACTGGCCCTGGCAACGCCTCTGAAGGCAGACCCGGCTCCCCCCGTCAGCGTGGGGGCGTTGCTGCGGCAGGAGAGCGACCTGTCCGCGCTGCCGCGCCTGCGCGACTGGACGGCGCACTTGCAGTCGTCCTACGACCGCACCGGCGGAAATGGCGACGCCGGCAACTTCGTGGCGCGAGATGGGCGGACGGTGACGCTGGCGGACGTGCAAGGGCCGGGCGCACTGGTGCGCCTCTGGTCGGCCAATCCGCACGGGCAGTTCAAAATCTATGTGGACGACGCCCCGCAGCCGGTCGTGGACGTGCCCTTTGAAAAACTGTTCGACGGCTCGACGCCGCCATTCGCTCCGCCCCTGGCCGGTCCCTCCTCCGGCGGCTTCTACAGCTACCTGCCCATCCCCTACGCCCGCCATTGCCGCGTCACAGTGGACGATCCGGGCGAACTGTATTATCATGTCGGCTACGTCACCTATCCGGCGGGAACCCCCGTCCGCGCGTTCGCGCTGCCGCTATCTTCCGACGACCAGGCGGCCTTGACGCAGGCGCAGGCGGCCTGGAGCGCACCCGTCTGGCCGACCGCCGGCAAAGTGAAAGCGAATCACATCGGGCCGGGGCGGACCGGGACGCTGGGG
>JAFAZD010000258.1 GCA_019239955.1 Armatimonadota bacterium
TGCTGTACGTCAAGATGGCGGACGGGGCCAAGGTGGTGCGGTGGGCGAGTGTGGCGCTGTCGGGCATCAAGAGCGGGGACCGGGTGGTGGCGTCGGGCCAGACGGGGGATGACGGGACGCTGACGGCGAGCGTGGTGGGGGTGAACATGCCCCAGGGGGGCCCCGGCGGGGGCTTCGGGGGGGGCTTCGGGGGCCCCGGCGGCGGCTTCGGGCGGTACGGTGCGCCCGGCGGGGGCGGCCCCGGCGGAGGTCGGCCGGGCGGGCCGGGTGGTGGCTTCGGCGGTCCGGCCCCGGACGGCCAATAACTCCAGCAGCGGTTCCGGCATGGTCACAGGCCAGGCTCCAGAAATGGTCAGAGCCTGGCCTAAACTCTGGGGCAGCACTTCGGGGGAGGCCGCATCTCCCACGGGAGAATGGCCCCATGCCGAACTGGTATATCCCTCAGTGAAGCCATCCCCATCACCTGCCATAATTCTACCAGGAAAATCAGCGGGTCGGGCCCCCTCGGGGGAATGGACCCGGGGCGCGAGTTCCGGGGGCCGTTGCGGGAAGCAGCATGGCTGCCGGACAGCTGAACTGCGCGCTTCCGAGGGAGAAGACATGGAACGTCACAGCACGACGGGCAGCTCGGAGCAGCCCACGACCGACAGCGCCCGCGCGGGCGAATCGGATCGGGATACGCCGGAAAGCGGCGGGCCCCGAACTTCCGTGGGTTATTCCCTCCCCGCCTGGTGTGTGCTTGCCGCGGCCGTCCTCATCGCCCTGGCGGCAGCCACACGGATCGTCTCCCTCCAACGGACTGCGGACCGGCACCGCCAGACCGAGGTACGCCTGCTGCGCATCGAGGTGCTCATAGTACGCCTGAATACACTGCACCGCTATGCCCGCGACATCCCGCGCCCAAATCCGCAGGCCGGCTACGCCCGGGAGGATCTGCGGGAGCAGCTCGACGCCGCCGAGCAACAATTGTGCAGCGTCCGGCCGCCGGGACCGGAGTGTGCCCGTGTGGAGCGCGCCTGCCGGCGCTATCAGCATGTGGAGGCGGCTGAGTGGGCCGTACTGGCGGCGCGCGCGGCCCATCGGGCGAAGACCCCGATCCCTGTGCCGCTGGGGCACACGCCCCTTGATGCGGAGGGACGTCTTTTCCAGCAGGCCCTCGAAGATGCCCTGGTCATCAACGAGCGGGGGGCCGCCAGGGCCAACGCGGCCACCGACGGCGGCACCGCCCTGGCCCTTGTGGCGGCGGCGCTCGCGCTCGTCTGGAGTTTCCGCCGCTTCGGGCAGGACCGGTACGCGGCGGCGGTCCTCGCCGCCGAGGGGGATATCCTCCGGCGCAGCGAGAAACGCTTCCGGGCCTTGGTGGGTAACACCTCCGATGTGATCGCCATCCTGGACACCGGCGGTGTGGCCCGCTATCTGAGTCCGGCAGTCCAGCGTGTTTGGGGTTATGCCCAGGGCGTGCTGGTCGGTCAGGCCCTCTTCTCCCTCATCGCAGAGGACGAACGCGCCGGAGTCCAGAATGTCTTCGCCGAGGTGTGCGCGCGTCCCGGTGTGGACCTCATGGCGGCGGCGGCGGTGAAGCACCGCAATGGCTCCTGGCGCCGCTGCGAAATCGTGATGCGCAACCTGCGGGCCGAACCCGAGGTCTTCGGCGTCGTCATTACCTTCCGCGACGTCACCGCCCTCAAGCAGGGCGAAGAGGCCCTGCGGCGCGCCAACGACTCCCTGGAGGCGCGCGTGGCCGAGCGCACCGAGGCCCTGGCCGCGACCAACGCCGATCTGGCGGCGGCCAACGCCGGGCTGGCCTTGGTGAATGACGAGCTGCAATCGGAGATCCGGGGGCGGCAGGCACTGGAGGCCGAGCGTGAGCGCCTGCTGGCCGAGGCGCTGGAGCGGGCCGACCACGACCCGCTGACCGGGCTGCTCAACCACCGGGCGTTTCACCGTCGGCTGGAGGAGGAGGCCGACCGGGCGCAGCGCGAGGGCACGTCCCTGGCGGTGGCCGTGATCGACCTCGACAACTTCAAGTTCTTCAACGACGCCTACGGCCACCTGGCCGGCGACGATGTGCTGCGGCGGGTGGCCCACGCCCTCCAGCAGTGCTGTCGCGGCTATGACACCCTGGCCCGCTTCGGCGGCGACGAGTTCGCCCTGCTGTTGCCCGGCACCGGGCGGGACGAGGCGCCCGGCCTGGCGGAGCGCCTCCAGGACCGCTTGGCGCAGGCCGGCTACCGGCCTCCCGGCCATGATACCCCCATCCCGTTGAGCCTGTCGGTGGGAGTCGCCGTCTTCCCCGATGACGAGCCGACCCGCTTGGGCGTGCTGGAGATGGCCGACGCGCGCCTGCGGCGGACCAAGACAGGGGGCGGTGAGACCGACGAGGCCGACCTGCTGCGGGCGTCGCTGACCGGGACGGTGGCCGGCTTCTCGATGCTGGACGCGCTGGTGACGGCCGTGAACAACAAGGACCGCTACACGCGCCGCCACAGCGAGGATGTGATGGCCTACAGTTTGGAGATCGCCCGCGAACTGAACTGGGATGCCGCCCGGCAGCAGCGGCTGGCAGGGGCCGCTCTGCTACACGACGTGGGCAAGATCGGCGTCCCCGACGCCATCCTGCGCAAGCCGGGCCGGCTGACCGCGGAGGAGGTCGAGGCCGTCAAGCACCACCCCGAGATGGGGGCCGTGATCGTGGGGGCGGTGCCGGGGCTGGAGGAGATGCTGGGGGCGATCCGGCATCACCACGAGAGCTGGGACGGCAAGGGCTACCCGGCCGGCCTGTCCGGCGAGGACATTCCCCTGACGGCGCGGGTGATGGCCGTCGCCGATGCCTACAGCGCCATGACCACGGACCGGCCATACCGCGAGGGCATGGCGGCGGAGAAGGCGCAGGCGATCCTGGCCGCCGGGGCGGGCGTCCAATGGGACCCGCAGTGCGTGGAGGCATTCCTGCGGGCGCGGCAGAGATCGGGGCAAGGGTCGGTAGAGATCGCGGCGTCCGCTCCCACTGCATGAATTCTAGGGTTTGCCCCGCCGACGATTATGGTAAAACTCAGGCAGCATCTGTCTGTCCAGACATCGTCGGGAGGCGCTGGTGGAATATTTCGGTCGGCTGCAGCGGGGACGGGGTGGGGCGCGTGCCCTCTTTGCCGGCGAGGGCCCTGCCTCTTACCGGATCGCCTCCGCCGTGCCGGGGCGGATCCGCGTCCAGTTCGCGTCCAGTCCGACGGGGGACGCGGACGGCCCCCTGCGTGCCTGCGCGGAGCGCGTGGGGGCGCTGCCGGAGGTGCGCGCCACCCGCGTCTCGCCGGACGCCCGCAGCCTGATCGTCCAGTATGACCCCCGGCGGCTGACGCTGGCGGCGATGACTGGACAGGTCGCGGCCCTGGCCGCCGCCAGCGTCCCGCCCGCACCCCCCGCACTGATCCAGTGGGCCGCTCGGCTCGTGCGACGCATCCCGGGGCAGACCGAGACCATCCGCGCCCGCGACATGCCGACCGAGAAGCCGCGCGGCCTCAAGGGCCTGCTTCTGCCGACCGTCGCCGTGGCGCTGGCGGCCACCGAGGCCATCCCCCTGGCGATCAGCGGGGCCGCGCTCGCCGTGGCGACGATCCCGATCTATCAGCGCGCGGCGAAGGGGCTGGGCAAGCGCCAGCTCACCGTGGACGAGCTGGACTTGGCCAACGTCGCGCTGCTGGCCGTGGAGGGCAGCTTCCTGCCCGCCGCCGGGATGACCTGGCTGATCGCCCTGGGCGAGTGGATCCGGGGCGGGACCGTCCGGCGCGCCCGCGGCGCGGCCCGTGCCGTGCCGGCCGGGGAGACGCTGATGGACGCCCCCTTGTCCAACACCCACCTCCAAGACAATGCCGCCCGCGCGGGCAACGCCTCCTCCCTCCCGCTGTTCGCGCTCGGGGTCGCCTACGCCCTCAATTCCCGTGACGTGGGCGACTTCATTGATGTCATCAAGCCGCGCAACGATTTTGAGTCGGCGCAGCGCTTGGCCGTGCCCGTGCCGGTGCTGGGTGGGCTGGCTCGGGAGGCCCGCCGGGGCCGATCCGTGCCCAACGGGGCCGCGCTGGAGCGGCTGGCCGACGCCTCCGGCCGGGCGTCGGATGAGGCCCGGCGGGCGCTGACCGTCGCCAAGCAGAACACGTCCGTGGCCGCCGGGGCCTCGGCCCTGAACCTGGCGCTGGCCCTGCTGGACCTCTCGCCGCCGCCCCTCTCCAACGCCGTCAACGCCGCCGCCATCGCGGCCATCGCCGCCAACTCCCGCCGCGCACTCCCCCCACCGTGACCGCACCGCCCGCCGCCCAAAAGACGGTCCCCGGTCATGTCCTGACGCGCTGGGTCTTCCTGCGTCTTCTGGGGGTGGTCTACCTGTGCGCCTTCGCCTCCCTGTGGCCGCAGGTGCGCGGGCTGATCGGCAGCCACGGCATCCTGCCGGCGGGGGAGTACCTGGCGGCGGTGCGGGCGCAGGCGGGGACGGCGGGCTACTCGCTCGCGCCGACGCTGGCCTGGCTGGACGCAAGTGACCTGGGGCTGGAGCTGCTGTGCGGGGCGGGGACGCTGCTGTCCCTGCTGCTGATCGCGGGCGTCCTGCCCCTGCCGACGCTGGCGCTGCTGTGGGGGCTTTACCTGTCGCTGGTCAACATCGGGCAGGACTTCCTCTCGTTCCAATGGGACGCTCTGTTGCTGGAGGCGGGGTTCCTGGCGATCCTGTTCGCGCCGGGCGGTGTCCTGCCGCGACCTGTCACGGAGGCCCCGCCCTCGCGCGCGGCCCTGTGGCTGCTGCGCTGGCTGCTGCTGCGGCTGATGTTCCAGTCGGGCGTGGTCAAGCTCGCCAGCGGCGACACAGCCTGGCGGAGCCTGACGGCCCTGGCCTATCATTACGAGACCCAGCCGCTGCCGACGCCCCTGGCGTGGCTGATGTTTCAGCTCCCCCTGTGGTTCCAGAAGCTCTCCACCGGCGCGGTGCTGGCGGTGGAGCTGATCGCCCCCTGGCTGATCCTCGGCCCCCGCCGCCTGCGCCTGATCGCCGCCGGCCTGCTGGCGGCCCTGCAACTGCTGATCCTGCTGACCGGCAACTACGCCTTCTTCAACCTGCTGACCCTGGCCCTGTGCGTCCTGCTGCTGGACGACGACGCGCTGCGCCGCCTGCTGCCGCCCCGCCTGCGCCCCCGGTGGGCGGAGCCGGAGCGCCGCCCCGACCCGCCGCGCTGGAGGCGCTGGGTGATCGGCCCGGCGGCGGCCCTGCTGCTGGGGATGAGCCTGCTGCGCCTCTCCGCCGACCTGGGCGTTCCGAACCCCTGGCCACAGGCATTGGCCTGGCAGGAGCCGCTGCACCTAGTCAACGGCTACGGCCTGTTCGCCGTGATGACCACGTCCCGCCCGGAGGTCTTCGTGGAGGGCAGCGACGACGGGCGGACATGGCGGACTTATAGGTTCCGGTATCAGCCGCAGGACGTCGGGCGGGCGCCCCGCTGGGTGGCGCCGTATCAGCCCCGCCTGGACTGGCAGATGTGGTTCGCGGCCCTGGGCAGCCCGGACCAGTCCCCCTGGTTCCGCGCCTTCCTGCTCCGGCTCCTGCAAGGCTCGCCG
>JAFAZD010000323.1 GCA_019239955.1 Armatimonadota bacterium
CGTCCACCCGGGGATCGCGCCCGACCTGTCCGAGCGCTTCTCGCTGCTGGCGGGCGAACACAACGGCCAGTGCGAGCGCCGATGGCGGCACCGCCAGGAACAGGCCACAACAACAACGCAGTCAAATCCATAGCCCCCCGCCGGAGCGCCGGGCGCGGCCGCGACGGTCTCGATGGCGGCCAGCACCAGCAGCAGGCTGAGGGAGAGCAGCGCGTAATAGGCGCACTCGACCCCGCCGGACAGTCTGGGCTTGCGCCCCGGCTCCGGCCCTGCCTGGGTCTCCGGCTCTCCCTGTGTCGCAGGTGGCGACCAAGCGTCTGCCATTTGCCCATCCCTCCTGCCTGCGTGCCAAGGAAGCTGAACATCTCTGCGGCCTAACTACTGTATCAGCCGCACATCTGCGGCATAACATGCGGCGGGGCGACTTCTTATCCCCATCTGATGGGAGACTGTGAAATTACCGCACTTCTGCGGCATTTCTCCGCGCCCGCACGGACTTCTACCGCACTTCTGCGGTAGAACAGAACACGGGGGAGTCTTCTGCCGCAACCGGGCGACCGCTCGCTCCCCGGATGCCAACGCCATTATATCATGCCGGGGAGGGAAGTGCAATGCTTACGGAATGCCTCTCCGCTTTTCTCGGACACGTCCTCGCCGTCCTTCGGCTCAAGCGCTTCCGTTTGCGGCTGCGGAAGTCCCCCCATCCGCCGGTTCATTGACTTCCACGGCAAACGCTGTCCCCATAATCTCGGCACCCCCAATCGGAGACGGATGCCGTTGGAGGTGAAAAACTGGTCTTGAAGGCGGGAAGACATCTTGTCCCCCTGCTGTTCCCTAGCTGGTTCGGCGCGTCAGCATGACGGGCGTGTTCCAGTTTCAGAAGAGGCCACTATTCCTATGCGATGTGCTGATGGACAAGGGAATCGCACGTCCAGCAGCCACAGGCCGCAGCAGGAATTTTCGTTCCTCCCGCCGAACCTGTGTTCCATGACCTCCCACGATGAACTGCATCTCTGCATTGATGGCGCTTCCAAGGGCAACCCCGGCGCGGCGGGGATCGGTGTGCTGCTGACGACGCCGGAGGGCGAGACGGTCTGCGAGATCGGCGAGTCCATCGGCCAGGCGACCAACAATGTCGCCGAGTATAAGGCGCTGATACGCGGCTTGGAGGAAGCGCGGGCGCGCGGGGCGCGGCGCGTGGTCGTGCAGACCGACAGCCAACTGCTCGCCCGCCAGATGGAGGGCCGGTACAAGATCAATGCCCCACACCTGCGCGCCCTGCGCGAGCAGGCCGTCGCCCTCTGCCGCCTCTTCCCCGGCGGCGTCACGCTCACCCACGTCCTGCGCGCCGGCAACGCCCGCGCCGACGCGCTCGCCACCCAGGGGGCGCGCCTCGCCGCCCGCCCCTAGGTGTTGTTCAATGCCCCCAATCTTCCCCAGTGGCGCAATCGGCGTTTTTGTAGTAAAATTGGTGGAAGAGGGAAATCATCATGGTCTGTCCATACTGCGGAACGAAAAACCTGCCGCACGCAGCGATCTGCAATCACTGCGGCGCGATCCTGCAGGGCGCGCCGGCCCAGCAACCGCCCTGGCGCCCGCGCAAGTCCGGCCAACTGCGCCGCCTGGCCGCGGCCGGCAAGGCGCTTTACCAGGCCAACCTCTACCGGGTCCGCCTCGGTGGGTTGCAGTCGCGCACCCACACCATGATGGCGGAGGCCGAGGAGCGATTTGAGGCCGAACTGAAGACGGAGAAGGCCTCAGCGCAGACGCGGCTGAGCCTCGCCGCGCTGCATCTCCTCCAGGATCATGTCGAGAAAGGCGTACAGGACTTGCAGCTCGCCCAGCGCCTGGGGGCTTCGGGCGAGGAGTTCGACAACAACTTCGGCGTCGCCCTGGCCCGACGCGGCAGCCTGCCCAAAGCCATCGAGATGTTCGGGCGCGCCATCGGCAGCAATGGCCGCGCGCCCCAGCCCCACGCCAATCTCGCCCACGCCCTCTCCGTCAGCGGCGAGGACCCGTCCGCCGGCGAGCGCGCCCTGCAGGAGGTGCAGGCGCTGATCGCCCTGGACGGCCAGAACCCCGCCAACTATAACCGGCTCGGCATCGTGCTCTGCCGCGAAGGCAATCCCGATCAGGCCGTGGTCCAGTTCGGCCAGGCGCTCAAGCTGGCCGTTGCCTCCCCTTCCGCCCAGGCCGACGCCCACTGCAACCTGGGGGTCGCCCACGCCCTGGCGGGCGACGAGCGGGAGGCGGCGCGCGAACTCTTCGAGGCCCTCAGCGTTGACTCCGGCCATGCCCGCGCCCTCGCCAACGAGGGGCTGCTGGAGCTGCGCAGCGGCGAGATGGACTTCGGACTGGAGCGGCTGCATGACGCGGCGCAGCTGGACGCCCGGAGCGCCGACATCCAGGGTGCCTTCGGCTACGCCCTCTGCCGCGCCGGGGCCATCAACGAGGGCGTCCGCGCCGCGCACGAGGCCCTGGCCCTCAACCCCAGCCTGTGCGAGCCGTGCTACAATCTGGGCAAGGCCTATGCCGACGCCAGACTGTTCGACATCGCCGATCGTTACATAACCCGCGCCGCCCAGTCTCGGCCCCGATCCTGGGAGGTGCAGACGACCCTGGGCGTCGTCCGTCTCGCCCTGGGGCAGACCTCGCAGGCGGTTGGGTGCTTCCAGGCCGCCAACCGGCTCATTCAGAATCAGCCTCGTGTTCTCCTCAACCTCGCCAGTGCGCTGGCCCTGAACCGCCAGGACCAGGAGGCCGAGCGCCTCCTCAAGCAGCTGAGCCGCACGGACAAGGACAATCCGGCGGTCCCCAGCGCGATGGGCTGGCTGTACCTGCTGCGCGACAGCGCCAGCCTGGCGGCGGGCGAACTGGAGATAGCGCTGGAGAAGGGCGACAAGAGCGCCATCGTGCAAAACAACTACGGCCTGGCCCAGATCGGCCTCGGCGCGTATGAGGTCGCCCTGACTCACTTCCGCCGCGCCCTCAGCCTGGATCCCGAACTGGGCCAGGTCCACTTCAACCTCGGCGGTGCCTACGCCCTGCTCAAGCAGCCGGACCCGGCGATCAAGGAGTGGGAGGCGGCCGCCAAATATGAGCCGGGCAACGCCGACCTCCTCGTGAATCTGGGCGTGGCCTATTACCGCAAGGGGAATTTCGACGGGGCGGTCACGCAGTTCCGTCGTGTGCTGCAAATCCGCCAGGACCGCCCGGAGGACCACTCCAACCTGGGGCTGGCCTACGCCAAGCAGGGCGTCGTCCTGCGCGCGGCCGCCGCGAAGGGCGGGCCGGCGGGCATCGCCCTGATGAATCGCGGCCAGAATGACGAGAAGATGCGGCAATCGGTGGAGAAGCAGAAGCAGGCCATCGAGATGTTCGACCGCGCCCTCAAGATGGATCCGCGGAACGTGATGCTGCACTCCAACCGGGGCCTGGCCTGTTACTTCGCCAACCGCGCCGAGGAGGCCATGGCCGAGTGGACGAACGTCACCAAAATTGACCCGCTCTATGCCCGCAGGCGGGGCAAGGCCCAGCAGTCCGAGTTCGATGACTCCCTGATGGACTTCCGCCCGCTGAACATCTCTGAGCGCGCCATCATGCCGCCCCTGAAGACCGCCGATTACCTGTACCGGCTCCTCTGGGGCTACGACACGGACGACTGGGAGCTGATGATCTCCGACCCCGCCCTGGCCCCACTGCCCCCGATGCTGCGCGAGGCCCGCTTCCTGGAGCGCAACCTGCGCGCCCAGCGGCTCTGATGTATGCCTCTGCCTCAATGAAAAGGGCCGGTGCGGCTGCCCGCACCGGCCCCTGTCGCTTCAGTCCTAATACCCGTTGCCGTCACGCTGATAGCGGCGCGCGAGCGGGAGGCCCTGCCATCCACGTTGCTGGCCCCGCTGGTAGTAAGATGTCCCGCCGTTGCCGCCGTCGTAATCGCCATTGCTGGCGTCTCGGTTGTCGCCGCCGTCGTAGTTTTTGTCGCTGCCGGAAGACGCCTCGTAGTCGCCGCCGTCGTAGTAGTAATGATCCTGGTTTCGCCGCGCCCGGTCCTGGCTCTCCTTCTTGCGGTCGTCTTCATAGAGCTTGCCGGCCACCGCCGCCGCCCCGCCCAGCACCAGCGCCTCCGTGTTCTTGTGCTGGAGCAGTTCAAACAGCGCCGCCCCGCCCAGCGCCAGCGCCGTGTTCTTGCGCCCGTCCGCGCTCGCCTGAGCCGGGGCCGGGGCCAGAGCCAGCCCGGCCAGCGCCAGCAGCGCCCCGCCCACTCCGAGAACCGACGATTTCATGAGGGATTTCATGCCTGTGTCTCCTATTGCCGCGAGAGAAAGATGCAACGACGTTTCCTCATTCAGACGACGGAGGGGCCGGCATTGTTCCCAGAAGATGGGCCGTCAGCCCAGGATGTGCAGCCCGTTGTCCACGTACAGCGTCTCGCCGGTGATGCCGCGCGCCCAGTCGGAGGCGAGGAAAGCGCAGGTGTCGCCCACGTCCTCAATGGTCGTGTTCCGGCGCAGCGGGGCGCGGTCGCGCGCCTCCCGGTGCATATCCGTGAAGCCGGGGATGCCGCGCGCCGCCAGCGTCATGGTCGGCCCGGCGCTGATGGCGTTGACCCGGACGCCCTGCGGCCCCAGATCATTCGCCAGGTAGCGTACCGATGATTCCAGCGCCGCCTTCGCCACGCCCATCGTATTGTAGTTAGGGATGACCCGCTCCGCGCCCAGATACGTCAGCGTAATCAGGCTGCCGCCCTGGGCCATCAGCGGCTCCGCCGCCCGCGCCGCCGCGACGAAGCTGAACATGGAGCTGTCCAGGGCGATCCAGAAGCTCTCGCGCGACACGTCCATGAAGCGCCCCGTCAGGCCGTCTTTGGGGGAGAAGCCGACGGCGTGGACGACAAAGTCCAGCCTTCCGAACTCCTCCTTCAGTCGCTGGTGAAGCGAGGCGATGTCCCCGTCGTTGGTCAGGTTGCAGAGTTGGATCATTCCCCGCGCGCCTTCGGGCAGCGTCCCGGCCAGCTTCTGCACGTCTTTCTCTTCCCGCTCGCTGAGGACGCTGAAGGCCAGCCGCGCCCCCTCGCGCGCCAGGCTCTGCGCGCAGCCCCAGCCCAGCGATCGCTCGTTACGCACCCCGTAGATGATGCCCTGCTTGCCGTCCAGTAAGCCCATCGTGTGTCTCCTTTGCTGTGTGCCAGTGTAGACCAAACCCCCGGCCCCTGTCAACCCGCCGCGCCGGGCGACCACGCCGTCACGACCACGCCGTAAACGGCGAGGCTCGGTAGGCGCTCCGCGCCGAGCGTCCGGGGGACGCAAGAGCGGAAGGGCCGTCGCCTCGGCTCGTCCACGGGACGATTGGCCGCAGGCCTGCCGAGCCTCGTCCTTCAGGGCGTGGGGCCTATCAACCTCCCATACACCTCTTCCACCGCCCGAACCATCCGCCGCACGTCATATTTCTCTCGCACCAGCGCCCGCCCATTCTTTGACAGCCGCTCTCGCAACGCCGGCTCATCCCGCAGCCGCGCCAGGGCTGCGGCCAGCGCGCCGGGTTCGTCGGGCGGCACGAGCAGGGCCGTCTCGCCGTCGGTCAGCATCTCCGCCAATCCTCCGACCCGGCTGGCGACGACAGGAACGCCCGCCGCCATCGCCTCCAGCACGACGATGCCCTGGCCCTCCTGCCGCGAGGGGACGGCCACGACATCCGCCGCCGCGTACACCTCCCGCGTGTCCGGCACCCGGCCCAGCCAGCGCACGTTTGAGGGAGAAATCTGGTGCAGCGCCTGCCGCTCCGGTCCGTCGCCCGCGATCAGCACGGCCATGTCGGGCCGCATTGCGGCGGCCTGGAGCAGCACGTCCACCCCCTTCTCCGGCGACAGCCGCGCCACGCAGCCGACCACAAAGCCCCCCCCGACCCTACCCACTCCCGGCCTCCCCCTGTCAAGGGGAGGAGTGAGGGAGCCGGAGGGGAGGCCCCCCCGACCCAATAATGGGGAGCCGGAGGGGAACGGGACTGCGAAATGCTCCGCGTCCACGCCATTGGGAATGACGATGACCTTGCCCACCGGAACGCCGCCAGAAACCAGCCCGTCCGCCACGGCCTGTGAGATGGCAATCACTCGGGCGGCGCGACTGCCGACCAATCGGACTCCCAGGCGCGTCAGGCGGCCTCCCGTCACCAGGTTGTGCGCGGTGAAGACGAGCGGGAAGGGGTGCAGGCAGTGCGCGAGGGCGGCCACGAAGGCCGCGCGCAGGCCGTGCGCGTGGACCAGGCCGTCGGGGTGGGGGACCAGGCGGGACAGATGCCGCGCCGCCAGGACATCGCGCACCGGCGACAATCCGGCGGCGATGTCCAGCGGCACGACGCGCTGCAACGGCAGATCGTCCGGCAGGCCGGCGAGGAAGTCCGCCGGCCCGGCGAGCGAGGGCGAAAACCGGGAGGCATCCGTGCGCCGGATCAGTTCCATGACGTGCTGGCGAATGCCCCCGGCGGCGGGGCGGACGACGTGCAGTATCCGAGTCCGATCTGACTCCCCCATTATTGGGGGCGGGGGGGGCACTTCCCTCACGGCAGCGCGGCGACGCGCAGGCGGCGGCGATGGTGATGCCGGTGATGCCGTCCCCCCTCCGCCAGCATCTCCTGGGGCGGCGTCACGTCGAAGATGGACTGGATCATCGGCGTCGCCTTCGCCCAATCGGTCGGGACCAGAATAGACGACGAATCGAGACTCGGCAGGGTCGCCATTTTGATCTGGCCGTGCGGCGTGTCGTGCAGGAAGCCGCCCAGCACGACCTCCTGATCCGTCGTCAGGTCGGTATCCGTGTGCGTGTCAATGGCGGTCAGGATCGGCCCGACTTTCGCCAGGATGTCCGGGCGGCGCAGTTTGGCTTTCAGGGCGGCGAGCAGGGCCTGCTGGCGCTGGATTCGCGTGAAGTCGCTGTCCGAGTGGCGGAAGCGGACGAAGCCCATCGCCTGCTCGCCGTTCAGGTGCTGGTAGCCCGGCTTGAGGTGGATGTGCAGGTGGCCCCAGTTATCGTCGTAGTCCATTTGCTTGTCCACCGTCAGGTCAACGCCGCCGAGCAGGTCAATGGCCTTCTCGAAGCCCTGGAAGTCCAGCGCGATGTACTTGTCGCTGGGGATGCCAAAGTTGACCTCAACGGTCTTCTCCGACAGGGCCGGGCCGCCGTAGGCGTGGGCGGCATTGATCTTGGCGACGCCGTGCCCCGGAATCTCCGCCCGCGTGTCGCGCGGGATGGAGAGCAGCGAGACCGTCTTGCGGTCGAAGTCCAGGTGGGCGACCATCAGCATGTCCGAGCGGGCGTGGCTCTTGATGATCTGGTCCTTGTCCGTGTAATCGTAGTCGCGCCCGATGACCATCAGGTTCATGGCGTGGGGCGTATCGGGGAAGACCTCCGCCGGGGTCTGGTGACGAAACAGATGAGTGCCGTAGGAAAAAACATACCTGCGGAGGGTCGGGTTGCGGAGCAGATACCCCGCGCCCATGCCGAATGTGCCGAGGGCGAGCAGGGAAAGTGTGCCGAGCACGCGCCCCCCGCGTCCCTTGCGGGCCGGAGGCGGGGGGAGGGGATTACGGGGGGTTCTTGCCATGATGATTGCTTGCGCTGTCTCCTCTGATGATTGCTGGTATGATTGCTGAGTTTCCGATGCTGAGTTCGTTTCGACAAATTTCGTGTGCGTCTCACACGGGGCTGAAGCCCCGTGCTTCGAAGGGCAAAGGCCCGCCTGCGCGGGCCAGCGGTGGCGTTCGTACCCAGAGGTCGGACAAGGCCCCATCAAGACAGTTCGTTTTGGCATTTTTCATGTGTGCGAATTGCGACTATCCTCTGCCTACTGCTCTTCCGGCCCGTGTCTGCATTCCAGGCTCATTATCGGCAACGGGCTTGAAATCGGCGCGCGAAAGCGTGTGAGGATCACCGGCTGTCGGCGGCCGTAGGAAGCCCCAATTCAATCAAGGTTGCCCTCCACGCATCCGAGCGGCCTCTTTCGCGCGGTCGGCGATGGCCTGCTTCTGTTCGGGCGCCAAATTCTGTATCTGTTCATCAGTCAGGTAACCCAGGAATGAAGATGGTGGAGGCGATACCCCTAATGACTCGCTGACGGAAATGGCGTATGCGAGCGGCTGATTCCCGACCTTCTCCTTCCCAGCCATATATCACTTGAATCTCTGCGGGTGTCATTCCTCGGAGCTTGCTCCGTTACCGGTTTGGGCGTCCGCGCATCTCTCAGGATGCGCGACAAACACCTGCGGCTCTCAGGCCGCAGCATTCCGGCAGATACTCCGGAGCTTGCTCCGGGGAGTGTCATTAACCATCAGGTATCGTCGGCTTGTCGTAATGAAATCAACGGATAGAACGCGACCAACATTTCGTCGAATGCTACGTGGAGACAGTCGACACCAAGTCGAGGGTTGAGTACGTGACGTTATTGCCTTTCCTTCCTCGAAGGTGGACTTACTGGCTCTTTCGATCCTGTGTCTACGTCAAACCCATCAAAAACCTCCAAGGCGCAGGATATCGCATCCTGGTTAATTTCGGAGCCGCTGAAGCGAAAAACCTTGTAGCCCAGTTTTTGCAGATACCTGTCTCTTTGTTTATCCCGCGCCACTTGCGCTCTTGTTTTCTCATGGAACTCGTGGCCATCACACTCAACAATGAGTTGCTTTCGATGCTTTTCGTGCGTAGCAAGTTCTGGGTGAGCGATAAAGCCGATGAAGGGCGCTCTTTGTTCTATTGCTTCAGGAGGGTACGCCGTGCTGATGTGCTGATACCGCAGGAGAAAGTCAACCCGATGCTCGCCTACCTCGGCTTGTGGCTCAATGCTAACGGCAACTGAACTGTTGTGTGAGCGGTGAATCATGCCACGGGGCCAGCGGAGTGCTTTGGAATTGAGGCGCAACGTTAAGTTCTTCTTGGCACCGACTATGATGAGAGCGCCAAGTAAGATAGCTTCAATTGGGCTTTGACATTTTGAGAAGGTAAAATCTATGTCGTTTTGGGCGTGATAAAGGTATTCGTACATCAGTGCCCGAAGTGCTACCTCTTTTGCCTCTCGAACATCGGGATTACCCTCGAGGTGTCCTCGGCTGGTTATTTCATCATCAAGTGCCACCCCAAAGATATAACCAAATGGGCTTTGTTCCTGGATTATAAACTCGTAGTCAAAGTCCTCTTGTTCCACTATCTTGAACAGAGCGCGTCGCAACGGCCCAGGGCTTAAAACTTGCTTGAAAACATTGGCCCGAATCTTCTCTTCCGCGTCCTGCTGAGCTTGGCTTTTATGCTCTTTCGACCAAGCTAAAAACCGGAACTCGAATTCTTCCAATGTTTCACCACAGCCAGCCTCGGTGAATTCATTCCAATCGTTTTTAGGCCAGCCACCTGTGTTCATTTTTCCTACCACGATCCGTATAGTCTTGGCAAATAAAGACTTCAGAACAACTACGTCACAGTCCTCTAGGGGCGCTACTAAGTGTTGCGGCCGAAGATCAGGCCGGTGACACCGGCGGCGAAGGAGCGGCGGGCCTTTTCCTGTCATGGGAACAGGCCCAGCCGCATCCATTGGCGGCGGGTCGCGCGTTGGGCCGGGCTGTTCATCCCCAGGCGCGTAACGGTGGCCCGACCCGATGCCGTCAGCCCCTGGACTTCCGCGCTCTCCTCATCAATGCGAAAGTGGGCCGCCCACTCGTCCTCCCTCGGATGAAACAGCGGGGCGATTCCCTGACCCTCCGGGTCAATGCCTGTGATGTACGCTGCCTTGCGTAAGTTGCAGGAGCGGCAGGACAGCGCCAGGTTTCCGCCCGCGTCACCGCCCGCGCGGGCGACGGGGAGGATGTGTTCGACCTCGAACGGGAAGTTGAACACGGCCTCCGGGGCATGGCAATACTCACACCGATGGCCCGCCCGTTGGGCCACCGAGCCGTAGAGCGGATTCACGGGCGCAATTCATCCGCCAGAGCGGCCGCTCGGTCCGCCGAGGCGGATAGTTCTGCCTCCACCAAGGCATCGAGCTCGCGTTGCGTGTCCGGCGGCAACGCCTGCCCCTGGTCGCGGGCCGTTCGCCAGTCGTTCATCAGTTCCGTCAGTCGGCGCTGCTGATCGGCGCTGAAGAAGCGGTCCGGGCGCAGTCCCTGCACGACGACCAGCAGGCCCGCGCCAGAGCCGGTCTGGTCGCCGGAGAGTTGCCGCGTCAGCGCATCCAGAGCCTGCCCTGGCGTAGCGCCCTCGGAACGCTTGTCGCCCGCGACGGCCTGGTACGTGAGGCCGCCGGTCTCCGTCGGCACCGACAGGATGGCGGCTTTGGTCATGCGTCACTCCCGCCCAGGGCGATCTCGCGCAGGTTCTTGGCGAGTTGGAGGGCCTGGTCGTAGGGGCGCTGCCAGGTGTTGCGGCCGAAGATCAGGCCGGCGGCGCCGGCGGCGAAGGAGCGGCGGGCCTTTTCCAAGAGTTCGTCGTCCGGCTCCTTCTCGCCGCCGGAGACCAGCACCAGGGTCTTGCCCGCCGACTTCACGGCCCGCCCGATGCTCTCCTCGGGGCTGAACTTCTCGGTGTCATACGGCTTGGGTGAGCCTTCGGAGGGGCTTTCGGTCGGGAAGTTGATCTTCACCACGTCCGCGCCGACCTCGGCGGCGGCGCGGGCGGCATACTCGATGGCCCACGAACTCTCCTTGCCGCCCTTCTTCTCCACGGCCTCGCCGCGCGGGTAGGCCCAGATGATGGTCGGCATCCCCAGCCGCTCGGCGTCGCGCCGCACCGTCTCCCACTGCGTGAAGTCCTGGGCCTGGGCGGGCGAGCCGACGTAGAGGGTGTAGCCCACGGCGTCCGCCCCCAGCGCCACGGCGTCCTCCACCGAGGCCAGGCAGGCCGAGAACGCCTCGGCATCGGAGGGGATCTCCGTCTTGCCGTTCAGTTTGACGATCAGCGGCACCTGGCCGACGTACTGCCGGTAATACTTCTGCGCCAGCCCGTATTGCAGGGCGATGCCGGAGTAGCGGCCCTCCACGGCCAATTTGAACTGGAAGTTCGGGTCGGCGGCGTCGGGGTTGGCGAAGAAGTCGCGCGGGCCGTGCTCCAGCCCCTGGTCAATCGGCAGGAACAGCGCCGTGCCGTTGCCAGGGCCGAACTGGTGCAGCATCCGGTACAGCCGGGCACGCTTGCCGGTGGAGAGGTGGTCAAGGTCGCTGAGTGAGAGGCGGTTTGCCATGGGGGTGCTCCTGAGTCCCGAAGACGCAACGTTAACACTATAACATATGCCTGGTTCTTTGTCAACAGAGGCCTGGGCTTTGCCAAGGAACGGCATTTCGGTGTCACGGGGCTGAAGCCCCGCGCTTCAAAGTTCAAATGCCTGCCTGCGCGGGCAGAAGACAAGCCTTGCCCGCGCCCCGCACTGGCGGACCTGGAGGGGGCGGGTATTTGCCCTGGGAAGCCCGGCACTGAAGTGCCGGGAATGGTTCCTGCAAGAGAGGCGTCATGGTGACGTTGCGGGACGGATGATCTTGTTTGAGGGTGTCTTACCCGAATCCGTGTCGCCCGTATCAGTCTTGCGGTGCCTGCGGTGGCGCAGGGAGGGCGTCGTCTTGGAGGGCGGCGGGGAGGCGGCCGCGGGCGGTGCGGACGGGGCCGCCGCAGGCTTGTCTTCCACCGGCTTCGCGCCCGCCGGCGGCGTCCATTCAAAGGCGGAGGGGGGCAGGGGGACAGTGCCGACCTGGATGGCGGTCAGGTCCTCCTGCTGCTGGGTGGTCGTGCCGCTCTTGTCCGTGCTGGAATCAATGGAGCGCAGCGGCAGCCCGGTGGACTGGTTGAAGATCAGGTGCTCCGTCGCGCCCTCCTCAGTCCAGGAGCAGTCCAGCGCCGATTGGCCGTGCAGCGTCAGCGCGGAGGCCGCGAAGTCCGTGGCGTTGGGCCCCAGGAAATCGGGCCGGGTCGCCAGGGAGAACAGGGCCGGCGTCATCGCCACCGCTGGGACGAGGGATGTCAGCCGTGCCAGCGGCGTCTTGTCCGCCGTCACCAGCCCCCCCAGCAGCAGATTCTTGGGCGCGGCCTGCCGGCGGTAGACGCTCTGGAGCGGGCTGTAGAGGGAGACGGTGTCGCCGTCGGAGACCAGCAGGCCGATCAACTTGTTGTTCTGCATCACCTCCAGCCGGAACTTATTCGGCTTCTGCAGCACCCCATGCACCGTCGCCTGCGTCGTCTGCGCCCCGCTCGCCGGCCCGAACTCCTTGGTCGTGATGACCGACTCATAGGTCAGCGTCCACGCCGGCCCATAGAGGGATGCCAGCCGCTTGAGCGCGGCCTGCGTCTGCGCCTCCGGTGCCGGCCCGTTCTTATCCGCGGCCATCCCCATCGGCGCCATCACGATCACTGCCGCCGGGACAAGCGCCAGCCCGCGTATTGTCATTGTCCGTCTCCTGTGTCCTTTGCCGGGAATTTCGCGGGGGAGAGGGGCTTTTCCTGCGTCGGCCCCCACCCCGGCTCGTCCCTCGCCACCCCTCCCCCATAAGCATGGGAGAGGGGCCAGTGACTTCCAGGCTGAACCTCATGACAAGCGGCAGAAGCCCCAAGTCACTGGCCCCTCTCCCGGCCCTGCGGGGGAGGGGTGGCGCGAATGCGCCGGGGTGGGGGCCTTTCCGGGTATAATAACGCCCGGTTATGAGCATCCTCACCGTCAGCAACTTGGAGAAAAGTTACGGCACCGAATTGCTGTTCCGCGACGTGACGTTCAGCATCGCGGCGGGGCAGAAGCTGGGCTTGGTCGGGCGCAACGGCTGCGGCAAGACCACGCTGCTGCGGATTCTGCTGGGCCAGGAGCTGCCCGACGGCGGCAAGGTCGCCCTCGCCAGCGGGCGACGCCTCGGCTATCTGCGGCAGGAGGCCCCCGTCCACCCCGAACACACCTTGCTGGAAGAAGTGCAGACCGTCTTCGCGCCCCTGCGCGCGATGGAAGACGGGATGCAGGAATTGGAGCGGGCGATGGAGGCGGCGCAGTCCGATGACGACTTGGAGCGGGCGATGGAGGCGTATTCTGAGGCCCGCGATGCCTTTGATGCCGCCGGGGGCTACCACTACGCCGCCGATGTGGACCTGGTGCTCGAAAAACTGGGGTTTTCACAGGCGGACTATGAAAAACTCGTCGGCGCGTGCTCCGGCGGTGAGCAGACCCGCCTCGCCCTCGCCAAGATCGTCCTCTCCAAGCCGGACCTGCTGGTGCTGGACGAGCCGACCAACCACCTGGACATCACGGCGACCGAGTGGCTGGAAGGCTTTTTGAAAGGCTACGAGGGGGCCATCTTGTTGGTCAGCCACGACCGCTACTTTTTGGATGCCGTCGCGGATTCCATCGCCGACATCGAGAATTACCGGCTGACCGTCTACAAGGGCAACTACTCCCACTTCCGCCGCCAGAAGCAGGAGCAGTGGGAGCGCCAGCAGGTCGTCTATGAGCAGCAGCAGGCCGAGGTCGCCCGCCTGGAAGACCTCATCAAGCGCAACATGGGCGGCAACGCCACCCAGAGCAAAATCCGCAACAAGACTCGGGGCCGCATCGAGCGCATGGAGCGCGTGGACCGCCCCGTGACAGACACCAGCACCCTACGCGCCCGCTTCGACGCCGAGGGCGCGGGCCGCATCGGGCGCGACGTGCTGCGCTGCGAGGGCGTCGCCAAGACGTTCGGCGAGCGCACCCTGTTCTCCGACCTGAACTTTCTGATCGAGCGCGGCGACCGGGTCGGCCTGGTCGGGCCGAACGGCGCGGGCAAGACCACGCTGGTGAAGATGATCCTGGGCACGGAACAGCCGACGCGCGGCGGCCTGACCCTGGGGCACAACGTCCGCCTGTCCTACTTTTCGCAGCACGCCGCCGAGAGTCTGGAGCCGTCGTCCTCCGTCATCGGCAACATCCAGGACACCGGCGACATGACCGAGACCGAGGCCCGCAACTATCTCGCCCGCTTCCTGTTCGTCGGCGACGACGTGTTCAAGACCGTCCAGATGCTCTCCGGCGGCGAGAAGAACAAGCTCGCCCTGGCCCGCATGATTTTGGAGCCGTGCAACCTGCTGATATTAGACGAGCCGACCAACCACCTGGACATCGCCAGCTGCGAGAGTCTGACCGACATGCTCGCCGGGTATGACGGGACGCTGCTGCTGGTCTCCCACGACCGCTACCTGCTCAACGCCACCACCACCAAGACCCTCGCCCTGTCGGGAACCGGCCCCGCCACGTTCTTCGAGGGCAACTACGCCGCCTGGCGCGAGGCCCAACGGGCCGTTCCCCCCGCCCCGGCGAAGAAGGCCCCCCCCGCCCCCAATCCTGGGGAAGCCAGAGGGAATGGCACGACGGCCCCTTCCGGCCCCCCATTATTGGGGCGGGGGGGTGAGATGAACGCCCGCGAGCTGTCCAAAGCCCGCGTCAAGGCCCGCGAGGCCGTGCTGACCACCGAGAGCGCCGTCCACGCCCTGGAAGGTCGCATCGCCGAGGTGGAAGCCCGCCTCGCCGCCCCCTCTGGCTCCGTGTCCGACATGGTCGCCCTCGCCGCCGAGCACACCCGCCTGCAGGACGACCTCGCCGCCGCCCTCACCGCCTGGGAACGCGCCGTCGCTGATAGCGAAGCCTTGGGCGTTTAACGTTGCGTGTGCTTTTGCTCCTGCTTCACCCGCCAAATCAGCGTGTCCAGTGACGCGATAGTGGCCTGCGCCCGTGCCGCCTCCGCCTTTTCGACATCTGCCTGAGCTAGCAACGCAGTGTACTCGGGGTTAGGGCGCGAGACGGTGTGCGGCTCGTTCAGCAAAGCATTATACTCCTCTTGCAACGCCTTAAGCCATGCCTGCGCCCGCCGACGGGCTGGATGGCGCGGAGTGAAATGCACAGACAATTCCTGCAATTCTTCTTTCGCGTTGACAATTTGAGACTGCAACCGTTGGGCCTCCGGGCGATTACGTGGACTCATTGCTATAACCACTGATGGCTCCCTCGATGCGGCGAGTCGGCTGTAAGTCTCGGCGCTTTTCTGCGCCACTTGAAGTTGTATTTGGACTTCATCTCTTGACCTCTCCAGTGCGGCAAGGTCGCCGATGTAGACGTCACGGGTAATCTGCCGTCGCGCTGCCTTGCTCAACCACTCCCAGGTGGCAAGCCTCTTTCTGTCGGCTTGAGTAGGTTGTGCCATGCTGGATTGCGAAAGAAACAGGCTTCTAAATTCGGGAGCCTGCTTGTTCGCAACCAGCCGCCCATTGTCGTACAGGAGGAAACCGATATGCTGGCCGGTGGCGGACACGTTCACACGAACCATCTGCCTTGGCTGGCAATCCCGATCCAGGACCAAGCGCTGCCCGGACGCATCGCGCACGAAGACTCGGAGGTGGTGTGTGCCTGTTCTGGGGGCGCTCCACAGGATGGAGAACCGTCTTGGCTTCCCGGCGGTAGTGGGGACCTGGCCGTTGCGTCCCGGGGCCGACAGCACGGGCCGGGCGTATCGGCTGCGGACATCGCCCCGATATGCCGGTAGGGTGATCTGCCCCGCTTCCTGAACCTGGATCATGGCCGGGTCAAACGTTCTGAACTGTGCGATCACGCCACCCGGCTGATTGAGCGCGATCTGCATGGCTGCCGTGTCCCCAATGGCACGGATGACGTAGGGCGGCGTCAGCGCGACGTTGTTGACGAAAATCGTGGGGCCGGCGGAGCGGATGGGGCTGGTGGCGATGAGGCGCTGGCCGTTGATAGCAATCGCCTCCGCGCCCGCCGCCTTCAACCCGTTGTCGACGGCATTGATGTCCGTATCGTGAACGAGGTTCGGCGGGGCCGCCCCGTTCGGCCACCCGTGCGGCACGGGCTTGCGGCTCTCCCGAAGAGTGACAATGATGCCTGGACCTTGTACCGGCGTGAGGCCGGCCAGGAACTGGGCTTGCGACAGTGCATCGGCTGGGCTTACAGCACCACGATCTGCCACGGTGAACGGAGGGTGCGTTTGCGCTGGCAACGACGTCGCAACCAAACAAAGTACGCCAGTCACGACGGCGGCTGTTCCCAGGGTGATAACGGCGCGGGTATGGAGCGGAATGGCGGGCATGGCGAGGTTCCTCCGGTCAAGGATGTTCTGAATGCGGCGGCCCAGCGAAGACCGAACAGGGACGACGCCCGCGCCCAGCATCCGCTCGGCGGGGGAGGGGAGGACGCGCTCGGCCAGCGCGAGCAGGCAGTCGGCGTACTGTCGGGGCAGGCAGTCCTGGGCCAGAACCATCAGGTCGCAGGCTTCCTCGGTGGCCTGCTCCAACTGGCGGGCCAGCAGCCAGAGGAGCGGCTGGGGCCAGAGGGCCGCGCAGGTCAGGCGCAGGAGCAATGTCCAGGCGCAGTCGCGGCGGGAAAGATGGGCCAGTTCGTGCGCGAGAATGGCTTGCAACGTCGGGGGGTCGTAGTCGGCTTCCCAGGTCGCGGGCAGCAGGATGGCCGGGCGGATCATGCCGGCCAGGAAGGGGCTGCGGACGCGGGGGCTGGCGAGGAGGAGTGGCGGGCGGACGCGCAGGGACGCCGTCAGACGGGCCAGTGCCTCGGCGGCGGGTCCGGCGGTGATTGGCATCGCCCCGCGCCGCAGGCGGGCCAGGTGCCACTGGCAGGCCGTCAGCCAGAGTAGCAAGAGGGCCGTCCCGCTCAGCCACGCCCCGGCCAGGACGACGTACAGTGCGGGCAAGCGATGGGGAGGGGTGGGAACCCCCTCCGGCTCGGCGTTAGGAACCCCCTCCGGCTCGCTGGGCAAGGCACGCCTTGCCCCTACAGCCACCTCCCCCGTGCCGGGAGAGGAAGGGGTGTCGGGTAGCGGTGCGGCCTGGCGGACACCTTCCCTCTCCCATTCCGATGGGGGAGGGACAGCCGCCGAACGAATG
>JAFAZD010000368.1 GCA_019239955.1 Armatimonadota bacterium
TCGCCGACGTAGAAGGTGACGTAGGTGTCGGGGACGACCCGGCCCGCCGCGTCCAGATAGCCGGCCTTCGTCCAGTCGGCAGGGCCCGGCGTGGGCTGGGGGTAGCGGCTTTTCAGCGGGAACAGAGCGAACACGGAGGCGTTCGCCATGGCGTTCAGGCCGGGGGCGTCGGCGTCCATGTAGGCGTTGAAGCAGGACAGGATGGCGGCGTAGTGCCATTCCGAGGCCACGTCTCCGTGTCGCCCGCCGGCGGTCTGCGTGTACTTCCAGGCCCAGGGGACGAATCCGCCGACGTGAATCATCTTCCGGCCGTGGGTCCGGTCGTAGGCGGAGCGGAGGATGGCGAGCAGTGTCCGATGGTCCGTGCCGGGCGGCTGGTGCGGATCATCCTGGGGCAGTTCATCCTCCCAGGGCGACAGGTCAAAGAAAAACGCCCTGCGCGCGATGAAAAAGTCGTGGTTGGACAGCCCGTGGGTGTTCGGGCCGGACTTGGTCGGGGCGGTCAGCCACCAGGAGTCGAGATAATAACCCAGCAGCGCCGGGTCGCACTTGCCTGTGTCCAAATACCGGCGCTTGGCCCACAGATAGGCGTCGCACTTGGCGCTACCCGTTTCCGCCCCCGTGAACAGGGGCGAGCCGTCCTCATGCAGCAGGCGGACTTTGACGGGCAGGCGTGGCCCGCGAATGACCAGCCGGTCATAGACCGAGCCGGGGGCCGGGTCATAGGGCACGGGCAGCAGGTCCTCGCACCCGGCGACGGTGCTGGCGACGTTGCTGGTCGCCGGCACGTGCAGGTCATACAGCACGACGCCCTTAACGCTTCTACGGAAGGTCTGAACCAGCGTTTCCAGCGAGTCCACCGGATGCAGAGGCGCGTCCGACAGCCAGCCGCCCGGCGCGCGCATCCGCGCCAGCCAGAACTTGTCAATGCGCGCGGGCCGTCTGCCGTCGTCCGTGACATAGGTGACATAGAGCCGGGGCCGCTTCCAGTTGACCAGCCCTTGCAGCGCCGCCACCAGATGCACCTCGGCCCAGGCGTTGTTCCGGCCCCGCTCCGCGCGCAGGTCATACCCCAGCGTCGGCGTCAGGTCGTAGGTTTGCAGGGCCGGCCTCCCTCCCGACGCAGCCACGGCCGGGGATGTCAGCACGGCGGCCAGCAGCCACAACAGCATCCGAAATCTACGCATGAGACTCATCAGTCACGGGGTTGAGCCCCCGTGCTTCCCAGGGCAAAGGCCCGCCTTCGCGGGCCGAGGGCAGCCCTGCCGACCCCCGCGCCTAGCCCTGGGGTTTTTGTCTGTCCCTCGGGAGGAGCCTTCCCCTTCGGCGAAGCTGCCAGCACGTTGACCTTCACCGGCGGGGCCGCCATGGCCAGGACTCCTGGAGGCGACCCCGGCTCCTCCAGCCCTACCGCCGTTCGCACGGCGCAAATCACGTAGGTCCCCGGTGCGCTCATGTCGAACAGGCTGTTGATGTGGACGCACTCAGAGATCCGGCGTCCGGGTGACAAGCCGAAACCCCTTACAGAGCCGGTCCCCACGAAGGGGGGAGGAGGCGCGAACACGTAGCGGCCAAGGGCCGTCATCGAAACGTCCCGGAGAGCGCCCGATTTGACCCGGCGTTGTACCCGGTAAACATACTCCGAGCGATACCGGTCGTTGTAGTAGAGAAACAAAAAGGTGTGGAACGTGTTCGTCACCGTGAGCCGGAGCGGGATCGGCTGCCCGGCCCGGAAGGTGGGGCCTCCGATGGCTGTCGCGGTGAATGTGCCAGGGGGGGACATCTCGGACAACGGAAAGGCGGGCGGGGCCAGCGAGTAGTGCTGTCCGAGGCGTTGCCAATCCAGGCCGGACATTCCCAACTGCGGGCGGGTCTTTGATGACGCCTGAGCATTCGCGGGAGCGGCGTTCGCCGTGAGACACACCATCACCCCCAGACAGAGCCACGAAGCGTCTGTTTTCATTTTCGTTGCCCCCGCAGTAGCAGCAGCCTCCATGCCAGCCCGCCGGTAGTTCGTTACTCCGCCTCGGCGGGTTCGTTTTGACAACCGGTGGGTACTGCCATGATGCCGCACCCGGACATGAAACCGGTGAGGCAGCAGTGTCCGTCCGGCGCAGCACCGTGTTGAACCGCAGACGGTGCGCTTACGCTAATAGCGTCGTACTCGGCGTGGGTGCCGATCCAGAACCAGACGAGGCCCTCCGGATTCTCCACCGCCAACGCTCGGTAGTGGTCCCCAACCCACACCGACCACAACTCCCGCCGCCGCCCGACCTTCTTGAAGTGCGGCGAGGGGTGAGACGGGTCCGACCTGAGCAGTAGGTAGTTCTTGTCCGCTGGATCGCGCACCTCCGCAGGTAACGCATGGTAGTGGCGCCAGAAGCGCGGCAGGGTCAGGTGGTTGATGGGAACAGGGGCCGCGCCTGGCCGGCCTTGTACTCCCGGTCCACCTCGGCCAGAATGGCGTCGAGGCGCCCGGCCTCCAGGTCCTCCTCGATCTGCCTGTCCCAGAGCCGTGCGTGGTAGTCCACCAGCCAGGACGTCAGTTGGGCGACGTCCCGGGCCGAGAGTTGGGTGATGGCGGTCTCGATCTCCTGGACACTCATGCGGCTATTGTACCCGATGCTCCTGAGCGAATTCAGCCAGGCCCCTGGCTCTGCGGCCCAACGAGTGTATCAGCCGCACTTCGGCGGCATAACGCGCTGCGGGTTATACTCTCCGTCCCATCGGAGGGAATGCCATGCCTGGGCTGATACCCATCTGCACTGTCTGGCGAGCCGGGAGGTAGGTGACGTACAGCCGGGGCCGCTTCCAGTTGACCAGCCCTTGCAGCGCCGCCACCAGATGCACCTCGGCCCAGGCGTTGTTCCGGCCCCGCTCCGCGCGCAGGTCATACCCCAGCGTCGGCGTCAGGTCGCAGGTTTGCAGGGCCGGCCCTCATGCGCCCGTGCTGGCTTGACGGCCTTGACATTCTCCTAAGGGCGGCTTCCGTCAGAGACCGTCCGCAGGAATGAATTCTCCGGGTATAATGGGCGGTAGTCTGACGGGGGTGAGCAGGAGTGAGCCAGGTTATCGTCATCACCGCCGTCGGGCGGGACCGGCCGGGGATCATCGCGGCGCTGGCAGAGGCCATGTATGACCTGGGCGGCAACCTGGACGACGCGAGCATGACTCGGCTGCACGGGGCGTTCGCGGCCATGCTGTCCGCCCGGCTGCCGGCGAACAGGACGCCGGAGGACGCCCGCGCGGCCCTCGCGCCGGTCGGGGAGCGGCTGGCCCTGTCGCTGACGGTGCAGAGCGTGGCCGACCTGCCGCCGGCGGAGACGCCGCCGGATCACCTCCTGAGCGTCTACGGCGCGGACAAGCCGGGCATCGTCCATCGGGTCGCGTCCCGGCTGGCGGCCAGAGGCGTCAACATCACCGACATGGACACGCGCGTGGCCGGCGCGGAGGACGCGCCGATCTACGTGATGCTGCTGGAGGTGGCGGCGGGCGAGGCCGATCTGGCGGGGGACCTGGCGGCGCTGCGCGGGGAATTGGGCGTGGACATCGCGCTCCACCCCCTGGAGTCGGAGGCGCTTTAGCCGCGCATGGCAATCCGCCCCGTCATCCTCTATCCCGACCCGCGCCTCAAAGTCGTCTGCCCGGCGGTGGAGGCGATTGACGACGCCACGCGCGCCGTCGCACAGAATTTGCTGGACACGATGGACGCCGGCCCGCCACGCACCGTCGGCATCGCCGCGCCGCAGATCGGGGCCTCGACGCGCGTTGTGCTCGTGGACACGTCGCGCAGCCCCAAGCACCCCGGCGGGCATGGGCTGTTGGCGCTGGTCAACCCGCGTGTCATTGCCTCGGAGGGCGATCAGTTCTTCCGGGAGGGTTGCCTGAGCATCCCCGACTACACCGCCAACATCCGCCGCCGCCGGTCGGTCACGGTGGAGGCACTGACCCTGGACGGCGAGGCCATGCGAGTGGACGCCGAGGGCTTTGAGGCGGTCGTCTTGCAGCACGAGATTGACCACCTGGACGGCATTCTGTTTCTGGACCGCGTGTCCAACGTGAAGACGGATTTGTTTCAACGCAAGGTAAGATGACCCACCCCGGCCCGGCAAGCCGTTACACCCCTCTCGCTTCGGGAGGGGAAGGGTGGCAAATGCCTGTCCATCCTTCCCGTTTCGGGGAGGTGACGAGACGGAGGAGGTCTTGAGGAGTTGACATTGACCACCATTCCGATGGCGCAGGCCGTTTGGCCGCGCCGAACGACAAATTTGGCGGCGGCCTGGGGGCGTGACGCCCTGCTCGCCGTCGCCTTCAGCCTGCTGACGGCGCTGTCCGCCCGCCTCTCCATTCACCTGCCCTTCACGCCCGTCCCGATCACGGGACAGACGTTCGCCGTGCTGCTGACGGGCGCGCTGCTCGGGCCGGGCCTGGCCTTTCAGGCGATGGCCCTGTATCTGATCGAGGGGGCGGCGGGCCTGCCTGTGTTCCAGAGCGGCACGTCCGGCCTGGCCGAGCTGTCCGGCCCGACCGGCGGCTACCTGATGTCCTACCCGTTCGCCGCCGCGCTGGTCGGCGGACTGGCGACGTGCGGCTGGGACCGGCGCCCGGCCACGATGCTCTGCGCCATGCTGCTCGGCTCGCTGGTCATCTACGCGGGCGGCGTCGGCTGGCTGGCGCGCTTCCTCGGCGGACGGGCGGCGATTATGGACGGCATGGTCCCCTTCCTGCCGGGCGATGCCGTCAAGGCCCTGCTCGCCGCCGGCCTGGTGCCCGCCGGGTGGAAGCTGATCGGGGAGCGGCGTGAGTAGGCTGGTCATCGGGACGCGCGGCAGCAAGCTGGCTCTCGCCCAAACCCGGTGGGTCGCTGACGCCCTGCGCCGCGTCCACCCCGACTTGGAGATTGACATCCGCTCCATTCAGACGCGCGGCGACGCGACCCAGGCCGCGAACGTCCCCCTGGCCTCGTTCGGCGAGAAGGGCATCTTCGCCAAGGAGCTGGAAACCGCCCTGCTCGCCGGCGAGATTGACCTAGCCGTCCACTCCCTGAAGGACATGGCCCACACCCTGCCGGACGGCCTGACCATCGCCGCCGTTCCCCCCCGCGAAGACCCCCGTGACTGCCTCCTCGGCTCCGCGCTGGACGCCCTCCCGCCCGGCGCGCGCGTCGGGACCGGGAGCGTCCGCCGGCGCGCCCTGCTCCTCTCCCGCCGCCCCGACTTGCAGATGCTGGAGATTCGCGGCAACATTGACACCCGCCTCCGCAAGTTGCAAGAGGGCCAGTACGACGCCATTTGTTTGGCTGTCGCCGGCCTCAGCCGCCTCGGTCTCCAAGAGCATGTCGCTGAGATTTTTGACCCTGACTGGTTCACCCCCGACCCCGGCCAGGGCGCACTGGCGCTGGAGACGCGGGACAGCCATCGTATCCCGAACTTGGTCAAGGCCATCAATGACGAGACTGCGGAGTTGACGACGCGGGCCGAACGCGCCTTCCTCCGTGCGATCGGCGGCAGTTGCAAGACGCCTATTGGGGCATCAGCAACGGTGGGCGGAAACTACGGGCATTACCTGTGGCTGGATGGCATGATTGCCGCCCCCGACGGCACTACCATTTTGAGAAAACGAACGGTGGAAGCAACAGTCGCGCCGCAATCAGAAGGTTTGCCGGTTGCCGATTACCTGCGCTCCGTCGTGGACGCAATGACGGCACCGGAAATCCTGGGCCAGCAGGTGGCCGCGCAATTGCGGGCGGCGGGGGCGGAGCGGTTGTTGGGGTTGGAAGGCGGGGTAGCCAGCGAATGAATTCGCCGCTGGTGGCCTGCGGCCGAGTCTCCGCCTTCGCGGAGACAAGCCGGATATGGCTATGGATTTAGTCGCGTTGTTCCGAAGATGGGAGCATGATAGCCCTTTCCTGCCCCCACTGCGGCGATACCGACGTCATCAAGTTCGGCACCA
>JAFAZD010000376.1 GCA_019239955.1 Armatimonadota bacterium
CGATGCCGACGGGCCGCTAAAGGAGTGAAATTGATGCAAAAGGGAATGATCCTCGCGCGCCGCCCCGTCGGCGCGACCGCCTGCGGGCTGCTGGCCGCGCTCGCCCTGACCGGCTGCAACAACAACCCGCCGGAGACCCCGCCGACCAATACCGTCGTCACCACCAACCCGGCCCCGCCCGCCGGGACGACCACGACCGTCACGCCCGGCGCGGCCACCACGACGACAAGCGCCGCCCCCACCGGCCCCGATACCAAGATCAACACCAATGCCGGCCCCGGCACCTCCAATGGCACGGACGCCGCCACCGCCGATGCTGTCAACGCGGCCATCGTGCATAACAAGCAGATGACCGGCTCGCGCGTGGAGGCCGTCGTCACCAACGGCGTCGCCCGCCTGAACGGCACCGTGCAGAACCAGCAGCAGAAGGCGCTCGCCGCCACCACCGCCAGCAAGACGCCCGGCGTCAGCAGCGTCATCAACAAGCTGACCATCATTGCGACCGGCGGGGCGCACGCCAAGCCCAAAACCATCGTCAAGGTGTTCAATCACACCACCGTCGTCCACGACAAGCAGTACGTGCCCGTCCCCGTGCCCTCCGACAAAGGCAATGACAACGCCAATGGGAACGGCGGCAATTCGGATAACGGCGCGGGAAACGACAACGGTACGAGCGACAACAGCGGCAAGGGCAGCAACGATAAGGGCGGCAACGGCGACAATACGCAGTCGTCCGGCAGCAACCCCTGAGTTCTCGCCTCTCCTTCCGTCACCGGCCCCTCTCCCGTTCCTACGGGGGAGGGGTACGCGAAGCGGGGGGTGGGGGTCTCCGGTGGCGAGGAACGAGCCGGGGTGGGGGCTTGTCCTGGCCCCGCCCCCCGTGCTACAATAGCCTCATGCCAGCCACCACGCGATACAAGACCTTTCTTCTCTTCGGCGCACCCGGCAGCGGCAAGGGCACCCAGGGCAAAATCCTCGGCAGCATCCCCGGCCTAGTACATGTCGCCTGCGGCGAGATCTTTCGGGATTTGCGCGTCGGCTCGCCCCTCGGCAAAGTCTTCCTGGACTACAGCAGCCGGGGCGCACTCGTGCCCGACGACTTTACCATCCAGCTCTGGAAGGAGCATACCGAGGGCCTGGAGCAACTGGGCCGCTTTGACCCCGCGACCGACGCCCTGATCCTCGACGGCATCCCTCGCAACGTCGCCCAGGCGCGGCTGATGGACGAGTATGTGGATGTCAAGCGCGTCTACTACCTGGACTGCGAGGACAAGGAGAAGATGTTCCTGCGCCTCAAGCGCCGCGCCCTGCACGAGAACCGCCTGGACGACGCCTCCGACGCCGTGATCCAGCACCGCCTTTACGTCTACGAGGCCGAGACCGCCCAGGTGCTGAGTTACTACCCCGTCGACATCATCCGCCGCATCAACACCGACCGCACCCCCGTGGAAGTCCTGGCCGACATCCTGGCCGACATCCGCGACCTCGCCATTGACGTGGAGAAGGAGACGACCGATGAAGCGTAGCCAGGTTGAGGCGGCCCGGCGGGAAATCCGGGCGCAACTGGAACAGGCGGGCCTGACCGTCGCCCCGGAACTCTCCATCGAGGCCGCCGACTTCGGCCTGGGGCGTTACGCGCAGGAGGGCCTGGGCCTCGTCGTCCGCGTCAACGAGCCGGAGTATTGCTCCAAGTGGCTCACCCTGCGCCCCGGCCAGCAGTGCCCGCGCCACTACCACAAGCTCAAGAAGGAGACCTTCTTCGTTCTGCAGGGCGAGGTCGAGTTGGAGGCGGACGGCCAAAAGATCACGCTGCGCCCCGGCGAAATTTTCACCCTCCGCCCCGGCGTCCGGCACGCCTTCTCTTCCCGCGAGGGGGCCGTCATTGAAGAGGTCTCCACCCACGACGAGAACAGCGACTCCTACTTCGACAACCCCGCCATCGTCCGTGATCCCATCATCGAGGAAGATTGATCCCCATGTTCAGCCTTGCCGATAAAGTCGCCCTCGTCACCGGAGCCGCGTCCGGCATCGGCGAGGCCATCGTCCGCGCCTACGCCGAGGCCGGGGCCTTCGTCTATGTCGCCGACCGGGACGAGGCGGGCGGGCGGCGCGTCGCCGAGACCATTCACGGCGCGTTCCTCCCCTGCGACGTGTCCCGCGAGGACGCCTGCCGCCAGGCCATCCAGACAGTTCTGGACACGCACGGTCGCTGCGATATTTTGGTCAACAACGCCGGCATCGGCCACGTCGGCACCGCCCTGACCACCACCGGTGACGATCTGGACCGCCTCTATGCCGTCAACGTCAAGGGCGTGCTGTTCTGCTCCCAGGCCGTCCTGCCGGGCATGATCGAGCGGCGGTCCGGGAGCATCGTCAACCTGGCCTCCATCGGCGGCGTCATCGCCGTCCGCGACCGTCTGGCCTACTGCGCCACCAAGTTCGCCGTCGTCGGCCTGACCAAGAGCATGGCATTGGATCATGCCGACTCGCAGGTGCGCGTCAACTGCCTCTGTCCGGGCCGCGTCGAGACCCCCTTCGTCCAGGCCCGCATCGCCGAATATCCCGACCCGCAGAAGGCCTACGCCGAGATGGCCGCCACCCAGGCCCTGGGCCGCATGGCTCGCCCGGAGGAGATCGCCGCCGCCGCCCTCTACCTCGCCTCCGATGAGTCCGCCTTCGTCACCGGCAGCGCCCTCATCATTGACGGCGGCTGGAGCGCCGGGAAATAGGGCGCGGTGATGCCCGCTTCTGCGGCATATCCCATTGCTGGGTGGCAGAGCAATACACGTTCAGGAGAGACTATGTCAGCGGAACATCTCAGCCCGTCGGCACAGGAGGCCGGCGAGGAACTGGCGGGACTGTTCTCTGAGGATCAGTCCGACCGCACCTCCCGGCCGATGGATCAGATCGACATCGAGGCGGTCATGGCCCGCGACGCGGCGCGTCTGGGGCGGGTCAAGGAGATGTGCCGAGGCCAGGCCCTGCGGACGGGGGCCGACTACTACCATGCGGCGATGATCCTTCAACACGCCCACGAGCCGGAGGATTATCTTCTGGCTCACGAGCTCTGCGTCGTCGCCATCGGCAAAGGCGAGGAGCGGGCCAAGTGGCTGGCGGCGGCCAGCGAGGACCGCTACCTGATGAGCATCGGGCGGCCCCAGCGTTTCGGCACCCAATACCGTACCGACGACGGGGGCAAAAGTTGGTATCTCCACCAGGTTGATCCCGATTTCAGCGATGACCTGCGCCGCGCCTTCAACGTGCCTCCGTTGTCTGAGGCAAAGGCGCACCTGGAAAGGATGAACACAAAGCCCGCAGCGTCTGCGGCCTGATGCCACGAGGGCGGCCCGGCAGGAACGCGGCTGTCCGGCGGCGAATAGCACCATCAGACGACACCGATTTTCAATCCCTTTGAGGAGGCCGGCAACGTGGCAGAGATAGAAAAGGTGGAAGGATACCGTGCGGGGCAGACGTTCCCCCCGTCCCCGGAGTTCACGGCCCAGGCGAACGTGAGAGACCCCCATATCTACGACGAGGCGGCGGCGAACCCGGAGGCGTGGTGGGCGAAGCGCGCCGGCGAGCTGCGGTGGACGCAGCCCTGGACAAAAATTTGTGAGTGGAACCCGCCCCACGCGAAATGGTTCCTGGGCGGCCGGCTCAACGTCGCCGACAACTGCCTGGACCGGCACCTGGCGGGGCCGCGCCGCAACAAGGCCGCCATCATCTTCGAGGGCGAGCCGGGCGACACCCGCGTGCTGACCTACTGGGACCTGCACCGCGAGGTCTGCAAGTTCGCCAACGTCCTGCTATCCCAGGGCGTCAGGAAGGGCGACCGGGTGACGATCTACCTGCCGATGATCCCGGAGGCCGCCATCGCCATGCTGGCCTGCGCGCGCATCGGCGCGGTCCACACCGTCGTCTTCGGCGGCTTCAGCGCCGACTCGCTGCGCGAGCGCATCGGGGACAGCCAGTCCAAGCTGCTGATTACCGCCGACGGCGGCTGGCGGCGCGGCAACGTCGTCCGACTGAAAGACGCGGCGGACGCGGCCATCGAGGGCGAGACGACCATCGAGAAGGTGATCGTCTACAACCGCATGGAGGACCCCCGGCACGTTCATATGGAGCCGGGCCGCGACCTCTGGTGGCACCGCCTGATGGAAGAGGCGGGCGCGTCCAGCGAGGCCGAGCCGATGGACTCGGAGGACCCGCTCTACATCCTCTACACGTCCGGCTCCACGGGCAAGCCCAAGGGCATCCTGCACACCACCGGCGGCTACCTCACGGGCGTCACGGCCACGACCAAAGATATTTTCGACATCAAGGAGGAGGACGTCTACTGGTGTACGGCGGACGTGGGCTGGGTCACGGGCCACTCCTACGTCGTCTACGGCCCGCTCGCCAACGGCGCGACCGTCTTCATGTACGAGGGCGCGCCGGACTGGCCCCAGCGCGACCGCTTCTGGGCGCTGATCGAGAAGTACGGCATCACCATCCTCTACACCGCCCCCACCGCCATCCGCGCCTTCATGAAGTGGGGCACGGACTGGCCCGCCAAGCACGACATGAGCACCCTGCGCGTGCTCGGCTCGGTCGGCGAGCCGATCAACCCGGAGGCGTGGCTGTGGTACCACAGGCACATCGGCGGGGAGCGCTGCCCCATTGTGGATACGTGGTGGCAGACGGAGACCGGCGCGATCATGATCACCCCACTGCCGGGCCTTTCCACCACCAAGCCCGCCAGCGCCTCGCGCCCCTTCCCCGGCATCGCCGCCGAGGTGGTGGATGAACAGGGCAGCCCGCTCCCGCAGGGCACGGACCAGACCGGTATCCTGGTCATCACCAGGCCCTGGCCGTCCATGCTGCGGACGCTGTGGGGCGACGACGAGCGCTACCGCAAGGTCTACTGGAGCAAGTTCGAGGCGCAGGGCTACTACTTCCCCGGCGACGGCGCGCGCCGCGATGAGGACGGCGACTATTGGCTGCTGGGCCGCGTGGACGACATCATGCTGGTCGCCGGCCACAACATCTCCACGATGGAGGTCGAGTCCGCCCTGGTGGATCACCCGTCCGTCGCCGAGGCCGCCGTCATCGGCCGCGTCCACGAGATCAAGGGCCAGGCCATCGCCGCCTTCGTCACGCTCAAAGAGGGCGTCACGCACACGTCCGAGTTGGCGGGCGAGCTGAAAAGCCACGTCGCCAAGAAGATCGGCGCCATCTCCCGCCCCGACGACATCCTCTTCACCGCCGAGCTGCCCAAGACCCGCAGCGGCAAGATCATGCGCCGCCTGCTGCGCGACATCGCGGAGGGCCGCGCCCTGGGCGATACCACCACCCTGGCGGACCCGTCCGTGGTGGCGAGTCTCAAGGAGAAGTATTCGGAGGAGGGATAGCCTGCTATGACACTCGTTGTTGACCTGCCGCCGGAGACCGAAGCGCAGACGCGCAAAGTCGCCGAGGCGGAAGGAGTGGACGTGTCCACGGTCTTGGAAGAAGCCTTGCGGGCCTACTTACCCACTGCCGGTTCGCCACAGCGAATGACGGAGGCGGATCTGCTCCGAAACATCAACCTGGGGTTCCCCGAACAGTTCTGGCGGCGCTACCGTGAGCTGGTCGCCGAGCGCCGCGCCGGGACGCTCACTCCCGAACAGCAGGCGGAGCTAATCACTTTCTCCGACCGCGCCGAGCAACGGGCCGCCGAGCGCCTTGTCTATTTGACGGAACTCGCCGCGCGTCGCGGCACATCAGTCCGATCCTTAATGAATGAGCTAGGCATCCGGCCGGTGCGGGTTGAGTGACCTGTGATTTCGGAGGAGACTCGGCGTAAGGTTGCGGAACGGGCGGCGGGGCGATGTGAATACTGTCGTTGCCCCGCCTCACACGCCTCCGATGACTTTGCGGTGGAGCACATCTTGCCCCGCGCGCTGGGTGGTTCAGATGATTTCGCCAATCTCGCTTGGTCCTGTCAAGGCTGTAACAACCGGAAATTTACTGCCGTCAGTGCTCCAGATCCGCTGACGCTGAGAAGAATTCGGTTGTATCATCCGCGCAACTCTGTCTGGGGCCATCACTTCGGATGGAGCGCGGACGGCCTTCATGTCATTGGCAGAACGCCCACGGGTCGGGCCACAGTGGAAAGACTTAAACTTAACCGTGCTGGCGTCCTCAATCTGCGTCGCGCACTCATGGCCGTCGGCGAACATCCGCCAGCCGATGAATGAGGGCCGCCTGCTGCGCGACATCGCGGAGGGCCGCGCCCTGGGCGACACGACCACCCTGGCCGATCCCGCCGTGGCGGCGAGTCTCAAGGAGAGGTATTCGGAGGAGGGGTAGCCCGCCACGGCCCTATTTCGCTGAGATGGTTTCATGACCTTAACACAACTCATTGAGCGTGAGATGGTGCGGACGGATGAGGGGCTGGCGGCGCTGTGCGCGGAGCTGCGCGCCGCCGGTCGGTTCGCGCTGGACACGGAGTTTCTGGGGGAGCGCAGCTACGTCCCCAAACTCTGCCTGGTGCAGGTCGCCACGCGGGAGTTTATCGCGCTGGTGGACACGCTGGCGGTCAAGAACCTCGCCCCGCTGTGGGCGCTGGTGGGTGACCCGGGGGTGGAGAAGGTGCTCCACGCGGCGCGGGAGGACCTGCGGCTGGCCTTCTATGGCGGCGGGCGGCTGACCCCGCGCGGCATTTTTGACACTCAGATCGCCGCCGGCTTCGTCGGCCTGCCGATGTACCCGCTGAGTTATGCCCGTTTGGTAGAGGCGCTGGCCGGTGTCAAGCTCGGCAAGGGCGAGACGCGCTCCGAGTGGGACCGGCGGCCCCTGACGCCTGAGCAAATTCGCTACGCCCGCGACGACGTGCGCTACCTATTGCCCGTCGCGGACAAGCTGCAAGGAGTCCTCAAGCGCCTGGGCCGCGACGGGTGGATGGGCGAGGAGATGGGGCGCTTCTCCGAGTCGCGCGTCTACGAGCTGGATCCCGACCAGGCCTACCTGCGCCTGCGGGGGCCGCGCGCCGGCTTTACCACCCGCCCGACCGCCCTGCTGCGCGCCGTCGCCGCCTGGCGCGAGCGCCGCGCCGCCGATCTGGATGTCCCCACGCGCTCCGTGCTGCGCGACGAGGTCTTGACCGAGATCGCCCTGCGCCCCCCGCGCCGCCTGACCGACTTCACCCGCCTGCGCAGCTTCCCCGAGGGCGAGGAGGCCGATCTCGGCCCCGGCATCCTGGCCGCCCTGGACGCCGCCCGCGCCCTGCCCGAAGACCAATGGCCGCCCGCGCTGGCCGGGGCCTTCGATGAGGGCACGCCCGCCGAGCGCGCCGCCGCCGACCTGCTCCACGCCCTGGGGGAGTCGCTGTGCCTTGCCCGCAACCTCGCCCCGGAACTGGTCCTGGGCCGTGCCGACGCCCTCGCCCTGGCCCGCCGGCAGCCGGACCCGCCGCTGCTGACCGGCTGGCGGCGGCAGGCACTGGGCGAGGAGCTATCACGTCTCGCCGCCGGGAATGCAACCGCCCGGGTGCAGTTCGCGGCGGAGGGGCCGCAGGTGTCTCTGTCTTGACGCCCTCCATCATGGGGGGTAAAATGTGGTACAATACTTCGTGAAGAATGGCACAATGTCGCGCATGAGAACGGAGCAGGAGTTATGAGCAGGCGATTGATCGAGTCGGCGGGGCTGATGCCGATCCATGACAAGGTGATGGCGGGAGAGCGGCTGACGTATGACGATGGGCTGGCGCTCTACACCCACCCGAACCTGAACGCGCTGGGCGCGCTCGCCAACCTGGTGCGCGAGCGGATGAACGGCAACGTTACCTACTACGTCCGCAACCAGCACATCAACTACACCAACGTCTGCAACAAGGGCTGCAAGTTCTGCGCCTTCTACGCCCAGAAGGGCGGCCCGGACCCCTACACGATGAGCATCGAGGAGGTGCAGAACCGCCTGCGGATGCACCTGGACGTGCCCATCAAAGAAGTGCATATGGTGGCGGGCATCAACCCCAAGCTGCCGTACTCTTATTATTTAGACTTGCTGCGCGCGGTCAAGGCTATTCGGCCCGGCGTCCACATCAAGGCGTTCACGTGCGTGGAGATCGCCGAGATCTGGCGTCAAGCGAATAAGCCGCTGGATGAGGTGTTCGCTGATTTGAGGGAAGCGGGCCTGGACAGCCTGCCCGGTGGCGGCATTGAAATTCTGTCCGACCGCGTCCACATGGAGCTATTTGGGCGGAAACTCAGCGGCGACCAGTGGATGGAAATCTCCAAGGCGGCGGCGAAGGCGGGGCTGACCCAATACGCGACCATGCTCTACGGTCACATCGAGACCGTGCCGGAGCGCGTCGAGCACCTGGTCAAGATGCGCGCCTTGCAGGACGAGACCGGTCACTTCGTCACGTTCACGCCCCTGTCATTCCACCCGGAGGGGACGCAATTGGCCGACCTGCCGCACCCGACCGGCGACGGCGACCTGCGCGCCCTGGCCGTCTCCCGCCTGATGCTGGACAACTTCCAGCACATCAAGACGTTCTGGATCATGAACACACCGCAGGTCTCGCAGCTCGCCCAGTGGTACGGCGCGGACGATCTGGACGGCACCATCCACGAGTACGAGATCACCTATCAGGACGGCGACCAGGGCAACAAGAAGCAGGTCCTCACCCGCCGCCAACTCATCGGGCTGATCGAGGAGGCGGGCCGCACTCCTATCGAGCGCGACAGCTTCTACAACCAAGTTCACGCCGACGACGAGCTGGACGACCCTGTCCGTCGTTCCAATCCTCAATCTGCGGCCATTCCCCTGGCTATGGCAAGATGACAAAGGGGGCGCGGCATTCGCCACGCCCCTCTTTTTGTGGCGTCTTCATAGGCCGATGCCAGTCGGCGCGTTTTCCTCGCCCCGCATCTGCCGCAGAAGTGTCTCGTTATCAAAGTAGACGCGCTCCGCGATGAGTTGACCCTCATCTTCTCCCATGCCAAACAGGAAGAAGCAGGCCATTTCAATGGAAACACGCTTCCCCAGCGGCAGTGCGCCGGAATAGTCGCCTTGATGCGTACCTGATACAGTCAACTCGCGGATGGAACAGCCGGGGACATCGTAGGCGCTGTTGACCCGGATTGTGACATCCGGCAGGGCGGTTGAAAGAATCTCGTAAGCCTGGGTAACGCCAGCCAGTCCCGGCAGCCGCGCGCTGAACGGCACGAGGTCGAAGAAGGCGTTGCCTGTCGCCGTGAACGTTTCCTGGACGGCCTGCCATTGGTGGGCATTCTCTAACCGGATATGCTGGTCCACCTTTTCACGCTGAAGTTGCAGAGGGTCTTTCATTAGGAGCCTCCTGAAAATGAGATTTAGGCGCGTGCCTCGAAGACCCGGTTGAAGGGCGTCTGTGTGGCGCGGCGGAAGCGGGTGAACCCGCCTGCCAGAACGACATCGCGCAGCGCCTGATCCGAAGCCACCGTGCCGAGGGCAGGGCCTCCGGCGCAGATCGCGTTCGGCGTGCAGCAGAGTACGGAGGCGGCGGAATAGACGCGGCCCACCGGATTGAAATTTTCCTCCGTGCGTTCGCCGGCCATCGGCTCCACGATCATCGCGGTCCCGCCGGGCGCGAGCGCGCCGCAGGCGCGCCGGGCCGCGCCAGTCGGGTCACCCATGTCATGGAGACAGTCGAAGAACGCGATCAGATCATAATCCGAGCCGGGAAACTCGGTCGCCTGGGCGACCTCGAAAGTCACCCGGTCGGCTACCCCCGCCTCCGCCGCCGCGCGGCGCGCCCGCTCAATGGAGGGCGCATGGTTGTCAAAGCCGAAGAAGCGGGAGTGTGGGTAGGCCCTTGCCATGATGATGGTGGAGGCACCGTGCCCGCAGCCCACGTCCGCCACTTTCGCCCCGGCGGTCAACTTTGTCTCCACGCCATCCAGGGCCGGAATCCAGTCGGAGACCAGGTGGGCCAGGTAGCTGGAGCGGAAGAATCGCTCGGTGCCTTCAAACAGTTCCGGGTCATGCTCGCCCCAGCACATTCCCTCACCGGTGCGAAACGCCTCGGTGATGCGTGGTTCGGCTTTCGCCAATGCCGTCACCAATTGGAACCCACCTCCGACGAAGAAGGGGCTGGCCTCGTCGGCCAGGGCGACCGCCTGCTCCGGCGGCAGATGATAGCGGCCCGCCGCCGGGTCGTACTCGATGTAGCCGCCGGCGGCCTGGTTGATAAGCCATTCGCGGACATAACGCTCTGCCGTGCCGGTGCGCTGCGCCAGTTCCGCCGACGTGAGCGGGCCGGCCTGCGCCATCGCCCGGTACAGTCCGAGTTTGTCGCCGATGTGTGCCAGGGCGGCGCTCATGGCGGCCCCGAAGTCACCGACCACCCTGCCCAGGAACGCCATCAATTTGGCCTCATCAGGGGGCGGCTGAGTTGTCTGCAGTGTGTCCATCTGACACCTCCTTCTCCCAAGCCTTGCGCTTCTCCGTCATTCATCCCAGGCCTGCACGTTCACCTGATGGATGATCTTTCCGTCTTGCAATTGCAGCATCGCCGCGCAGTAGACATGCGAGCCGCTCGGATATTCACAAACTTCAGTGAACGCCAGGCTGTCCGTTCCCACGACCGCCTGCTCAATCCGATGGGTCATGGCGCGGCCACAGATGTCATCGTAAAAGCGCCGGATCGCGGCTTGTCCCTGGATCTCCAGCGGCGCACTGGGCGTGTGGCTGCGATCAATGACGCGCAGGTCCGCGTGTGGGGCGTAGAGGCTGGCGAGCAATGGGGCGTCGTTCTGCTCAATAGCGCGGCGCAAGGTCTCCGCGGCCTCCGCCGTCGTGGAACCATTCATGGCGATCTCCTTTGTTCAGTCGTGCGGGAAGGTCTCGCCGCGTTCCGAACTGATCCAATGGCCCATTTCCTCCAATTTGTGCTTGGCGAGCGCCTGGCGGAACGGGCCGTTGGCATCGTCAACGACGGCATGATAGGCGGCTTCATCCTGATAGCCATGCACCACGACATAGTGGCCCTCGCTGCGGAAGGATTCGACCAGGACCACGCCCGGCTGCTGGCGCAGGACGGCGCGAACGTCGGGGCTGACTCGCTCAAATTCCTCCGCGCGGCCGGGGAGGGCTTCCCAGCGGGAAACAACAAGAAACATCACGTCACCTCCTGGATGACAAAGATTGGGTGAAGTGCGCTTTCCGAACCAAAGATGGAGTCACAGTGAGAGAGGGGGCGATCTTCGTCTGCTCATCGGGCAATGTCTCCATTTCTGTCGCCGAAAGGGCGGCGACGCCGCAGCAGGACTGGAGCAACGTATCGGGAACTACAAACAGACTTGCAACAATGGCATTATGGCACTATCATGTGAAGTTGTCAACAGCGGCGGGTGTGTTAGTCTGCCGCGCCCGCCGCTGTGAGTGCCCCGTAGCGTCTATCCTCCGGTGGGCTTGCGGGAGGAGGCGATCAATTGGAGCAGGTCGCTCACCTTGAGGTCCGCCACATTGCCCTCCGCGTCGACTCCCGCCGGCAAAGTCGGTGGGGAGATAGTTTGAGACGGCGGGCCTGCGGGGAGGGTGCGCCCCAGCAGCGTGAGCAGATCGCGCACCGACATGTCCACGACCTTTGGCTCGCCGGGCGCACCAGTGCTCGCCGGCTCAGGCGAGGCGGCTTTGGGGTCGGGCTTGGCAGCGTCCTCAGCCTGGGGCTTGGGAGCGGCCGAGTCTCCGCGAGGAGTGTTTCGTTTGCGCGCCATGGGGTTCCGTCCTTTCTCAGAGATGGGTAGGGGCATGGCGCGCCATGCCCCTACGGACACTGCCTCGGACGACAGAGGGCTTAACCCTGACCGCCCGCCTGCGATGCGGCCGCGGGCGCGGAGCCGGCGCCCTGCTGGAGAGCGGCGACCTGCTGCTCCAGGCCGCTGACGCGCTGAATCAGGCTGTCAATGCTCTGCTGGTCGCCTGGGTTGGTGTCCCCCGGCCGGTCATCGAGCTTCTCCAGGTCTTCCTTGACGGCTTCCTTGCCGACCTCCTTGACCTCTTCCTTGATCTGCTTTTCGATCTCCTTGAACTCCTTGATGTCTTCCTTGATGCGGTCCTTGATCGTGTCCTTGATGCCGTCCTTGCTGTCCTTATGGTCCTTGGTGTCCTTGGTGTCCTTGTGGTCTTTCGCCTGCTTGTGGTCCGGGGTGTCCTTCTGATCCTTGTGTTCTTTTTGATCTTTCTGGTCCTTGGTGTCCTTGGGCTCCTTGTGATCCTTCTGGTCCTTGGTGTCCTTGTGGTCCTTCGGCTCCTTGTGGTCCTTGGTGTCCTTGGCGTCCTTCTGTTCCTTGTGCTCCTTGGTCGGGAGTTTGTCCGGGACATCCTTGATCTGCTTCTCCACGACCTGCTTCTCCACGACCTGTTTCACTGGGGGATTGGCGGACGTACTCTTGCCGAGGACATCGGAGAGTTGGCGCACGGACAGATCGCCGACCTTGGAGTTCAAGTCAACGGTCAGGTCCGGGCGGCTCTGGGGGTCAATAAAGGGCTCGTTAGCCATCGTGAGTTCCTCCTGCCGGCGGTCATCGCCGGCGCTGTGAGCGGAATGGGACCGGCCCGATTGCCGGTCGTGGGACTACCCCGGGGTGCCGCGCAGCAGGTGGGCCACCGCCTCGCTGATTGACTGCCCGGTCGCGCGTTCGTAAAAGATAAAGCCCGGGGACGGGTTGATCTCAAAGCAGTAGTAGCGGCCCTCCGGCGTCCGCCGCAGGTCCACGCCGGAGAGGTGGAGGCCCAGGGAGCGCGCGAGGCCGAGGCAGGACTGCGCCACGGCGTCGGGAATCTCCGTCTCCTCCAGCGACAGGTCCGCGCCCTCGCGGCGCGCGTAACGGTAGTCGTGGGCGTCGGAGCGAATCTCGGTCGCAAACACCTTGTCGCCGACGGTGTGGACGCGGAGATCCACGCCCTCAACGCGCTCCTGAAACTGGGTCGGGCAGTTGCGGACGCGCTCCAGGCGCTCCCCCAGGTCCTCTTCGGTCAGGCGGCGCACGATGGAGCGGACGCCGGACAGCGATTTGTAGATGACCTCCCCGTGATGCGCCTCATAGAAGGCGCGGGCCGCGTCCGGGTCGGTCGTCACCAGTGTCTCCGGCGTGAGCAGGCCGAACTGTTGTGCCAAGAAACCCTGATAGACTTTGGAGTCGTTGCTGACCGAGGCCCCGGCGCGGTTGACGACGGTGCAGGGCAGCAGTTCCAAAAGCTGCATCAAGGAGAGCTGGTACTCGGCGTCCACCAACTGCTTCTCGTGCTCGGAGAACTCGGGACGCTCCGGCCCACCTTTGTAGCTGACGTAGCGGGCGTAGGCTCCGGTCAGGTCGGCGAGATCTACCGCGCCGCCCGGCGACTCGATGCGGCCCCGTAGGCCGTCCGGGCCAAGCTCCCAGGACAGGTCGTAGCGCCCGGGGAACTGAGCCTGGTCCAGAAACAGGTACTCGTAGCCCAGGTCTTCCAAACGGGCGCACATCAGCTCGGTCATGCCGTCGGCCAGGACGCCGCAGACGAGAATCATGCTGCCTGTCCTCCTTTGCCGGTGAGCAGTGCAACCAGATGCCCCACGATCTCCTCACGGGCGGCCGGGCCACACGCATAGAGCTGCGGCATCCGATCCAACGCCAGGCAGTACCAATCGCCCCCGGCCCGTTCCACGAGAGAGAGCTGGAAGAAGGTCAGCCCCAGGTGCGTCCCGACCTGGAGGCAACGATCAACAAGGGAGGCGGGCGCGGAACCGGCCGCCGTCCCATCCGCGCCGACCAGCGTGACCGTGTTGCCGACCACGAACGCCTCCATGGCTCGCCCATCAAGCGCCTCCGTCAGATGCAGCGGCAGAGCGCCGCTCAGCGCCGTCAGCTTCTCCAGGTCGTCCTCATCGCGGATCGGGTACGGCGCCGACCCGCTCAGCGCGGCGTAAGTGACGGGGCCGGCGAGGCGTCGGCGGAAGGCGCGGGCCTCCTCGGCGCGCGTCGTCACCAGTATGCGAGGACGCGCAAAGGGCAGGTCGGGCATGAGGGCGCTCAGGGCGGGCACGTTGAGCCGCGTCTTGTACCACAGGTCAGGCTGTAGGCGGTTGATGACGGGGCAGGGCAGCGGGCGCAGCCAGGCCATGAACAGCGCGTTCCATTCGGCGCAGATGTAGCGCCCGTCCTGCGTCTGAAACTCTTCGGCGGGAAGGGGCATCCCATAGAACCGGTACAGGACGCCGTCCAACTCGGCGAACCGCGCCTCCTGGCCCCGGAAGCGGACGCCGCCCCCGCCGTCCGCCGGCGTCCAGGCGAGCGACATCTCCGGCAGGAGCTGGTCTTCGGGCAGGAACAGGACCTTCCGCCCGTCACGCCGCAACGCCTCGGCCACTATCTGACCGCATAAGTCTTCGTTGCGGCCCAGGATCAGGATCGCGCCCATCGGGCCTCCCCGACCTCTCGCACACGGAGGCCGTGATCGAAATCAATCCCTTGAGGTCGGCGCGAGAACGAGATCGTATCGGCTGGCGATTTCCAGTATCCGCGCCATATCCGGGGGCCGGGGGCAGCGCGTCCAGCTCCGCGAAGAATCGCGCAAAGCCCCCCGGCGTAATGATTACCAGGAAGGTGCCGCCGTGTCCCCGACATTCACGAACGTGCGTAGGCTGCCCTTCGGCGAGTAAACACAGGTGCCCGACCCTGCGGCAATACGGTCGCGCGGGAAGGTTGATCGGCGGTAGGCACGGGCGGGTGGCTCCTCAGATGGTCTGCGACCATTATAACACGGCCTGCCTGCTATTGTCTATACCCTTTTAGGGTAATCTGAGGCGCAGTGGCAAGGTTGCCTTGGGGCCATTTGGCCGTCTTCAGGCAAGAGGTCTTAGGCATACAACCCGACTTGGGCCTTCTGGTAGATCATGTTGAGCAGGTTGACCGCGTGCCGGGCCTCCTGCGCGGAGACCAGCGGTTGGCGCTTCTCGTGAACGGCGAGCACGAAGTCGCGGACGTTGCCCAGGTGGCCGTCGCCGGAGAGGGCCGCCGGGTCGCTCGCCTTGGCCGCGCCGGTGTCGCCCGACTCCGCCTCAGACGGCTCCTGCGCCGCCGCGTCCTCCTCGAACGGCTCGCGGGTGTGGAAGTGGGCCAGATGATCCCCGACCAGCATCGCGCTGCCCGTCGTGCCGGACACGTCAATGCGCTCCGGGAAGCCTTCGTAGGAGAGCGTCGTCATCGTGATCGTGCCCAGCGCCCCGTTGGCGAACCGGACGGTCGCCACGCCCAGCGTCTCGGCCTCGATGCTGCGCAGGAAGCCGACCTTGAGCGTCGCCGACAGCACCTCCTCCACCGGGCCGGCCAGCCACTGCACCTTGTCCAGACTGTGGATGCCCTGGTTGGAGAACACCCCGGCGTCCTGCATCCAAGTCCCGCGCCAGTCGCCGCTGTCGTAGTAGCCCTGGCTGCGGTACCACTTGGTCTCCGCGCAAGCCAGCACGATCTGGCCAAACGCCCCGGCGTCAATGGCCCGCTTGACCTTGCGCGCGGCGGGCGAGAAGCGCTCCTGGAAGATGCCCCCGTAGGTCACGCCCGCCTCCCGGCAGGCGGCGATGGCGCTGTCCACGTTCTCGATCCACACGTCCAGCGGCTTCTCCGACAGGACGTGCTTTCCCGCCTGCGCCGCCTGCACGGCCATCTGCCCGTGCAGGCCCGACGGCGTGCAGAGCGTCACGGCGTCCACGTCGTCGCGCGCCAGCAGCTCCTCCAACGACCCGCAGGCGACGCCGCCCCACTGTCCCACGAACGACTCCGCGCGCCCCTTGTCCACATCCGCCGCCGCGACCAGCCGCGCCAGCCCTTCCGCCTCCAATTTCCTCAGCGCCTGCCCGTGCGTCCCCGAAATGACGCCGCAGCCGACGATGCCAAAGCGTAATGGTTCCATCAGGATTCTCCTTTAGTGCGCCGCCAGCGCGCGGGCGATGGCGAGGCGCACCTGTCCCTCATACTCCGCCGGGGGGCGTTCTTCCTCCCAGATGCAGCCGCCGGTCTGCGGATCACACAGCGCCGTCCCCTCGCCCATCGTCATGCCGTTGTCGCAGATCAGCCAGCGGACCCACCGGCGGGCCTCATTCTCCTGCGGCGGCAGCACCGTCACGTCTATCTGCTTTTCCATCGGCCTTGCCCTACGGCGTGGTTGTCGCGGCGGCAGACCGCAGCTCGAACGTGTGGGGCTTCGGCTGCGCCGAGTCATGGGCGCGGACGCGCCACGCATCCAGCCACTTGTCCAGCGCGGTCAGCGCGCCGATCTCGTCGCGCGTCGGCTTGTCATCGGCGCGGGCGATGCCGTTGCCGCCCTTGAAGTACTCGTGCCAACGGTTGATGCGCTCGTTGTTGATCGCCGCCACCGCCTGCGCCTGCTTGTTGAGGGGCAGGTCGGGGTACTGCGTCAGGTCCACGCCCGCCCCCGGCGCGAGCTGCGCGCCGGTGAACGTCCCGACCACCTGCCCGTCCGCCAGGAGCGCGTAGCGGGCGTCCGGGGGCGTCATCGCGGACGACGTGACGGTGACGCGGGCCAGCGGGCCGGGCAGCGGCGAGACGTCCAGGGCCTGATGGGCGTCGCCCGGCACGGGCCAGGGGGCCGGGAGTGTCAGTGTGGTGGGCTGGCCCGGCGTCAGGACGAGGCCCAGTGCGGGCGGGGCGTCCCAGACTTGCAGGATGGCCGAGGCCATGATGAGATGCCCGACCGGGCCGGGGTGAACGTTGTCGTTCGCCAGCGTGAACTTGGGGTCGGTCTCCCGCCCCTTCACGGTCGCCGCCACCATCGGCGCGTTCAGGTCCACGACGGGGATGCCGCGCCGCGCGCCGAGCTGCTTGACGAAATCGCCGTACTTGATCAACGCCTGGTTGTACGGCGCGCTGCCCGCCGGCTGGCCGTCCTTGTTGTCGAACAGGGAGGGGGTGAACAGGGTCAGCCGGACGTGGGGCAGCGACTTCTGCAATTCATCGACAATGTGCGTCAGCCCCCGGGCGTAGGTCTGGAACGTGGGCTCATCAAAGGGGTGATACCCGCCGTCGTTCATGCCGAGAAAGATGGTCACGACCGTCGGCTTGTAGGGCAGCACGTCGCGCCGGAGCCGCGTCTCGATGGGGCCGCCCCCGCCGCCCGAGACTCGGTCCCCGCCCCAGCCGGAGTTGATGAAGCGGACCCGCATCTTCGGGAAGCGCGTGGTCACGTAGTTCTCGATGTCCGCCGCGTACATCTGCTGCTCGGTGATCGAGTCGCCGTAAAAGACGACCGTGTCACCGTCGTGCAGGAAAAAGTTCTTGGCGGCGTCCTGCGCCTGAACGGCGCACGCCATTAGCGCCATCGTCACGACGGCCAGTGCTGTCCTCATGCCTCTGTGCATCATCCTCGCATCTCCTCGAACGTTTGTAAGAACTTGTCGGCCTCCGGTGCCAGGTACTCGTCGGCGTGCCAGCCCATCTGAATCTTCTGGAAGTGGCTCTCCGCCCCCGGCATCCGCACGTGCAGGTTGCCGTTGTCATCGCGCGTGACCTCCACGTCCCGGATGGAACGCGGTGCACTCAGGCTGTTGCCCAGCTGGCCGAAGGTGCGGCCCGCATACCAGCCCAGCGCCAGCGCCAGCCCGCCGAGCGCCATCAGCCCCAGCCCCAGGCGCGTCCCCCAGGCCTGCGAGCGCTCCAGGGCCTCCTCCTCCAGCCGCGCCATCTCCTCGCGGAACTCGCGGCTCGGCTCAATCCGAAACGTCCCGTCATCGCTCAGGACCAGCGCGCCATGTTCTTTCGGCCTCTTGATGCTCTTGAACCGGAGCCGCGCGATGTCAGTCATGTCTGCTTCCTCTCTCACCCTCCATAGAGCGCCGCCGCGTTCTCGCACAGCATCTGCCGGGCGGCCCGCTCCGCCTGGCCCGGCGTCAGCCAGCCCTCCGCCGTCAGCCGGGTCAGCGCCCGCGCCAGGCCCTCCCGCGCATGGAGCGCGCCCAGGTAGAACAGCTCCGGGATGCTGAAGGCGTCGGTCCCCAGCAGCACTTTCGACGTGGGCGCCAGTTCCAGGGCGGCGCGGACGGCGGCCTCGCCCCCGTGCGCCGTGAACGGGATGGTCAGGGACAGGTCCAGGAAGACGTTCCCGTAAATGCTCGCCAGATAGCCAGCCTCGCGCACGAACGGGTAGCAGTGCAGCAGCACGAACGGGACGCCGCGCCACGCGGCCTCCTCCAGCAGCGGGCGCAGGCGTAGCGGGTTCGCCCGCCGCAGGTCCAGGTCGGCGTCGCCGAGCCCCGTGTGGAACTGCACCGGCAGTTCCTGCACGGCGGCGGCTTCCAACCCCACGCGCAGCAGGTATTCCAGCACCGGCCGCGACGTCAGGCGCACCCGCCCGTCCCGCACGGCCCGCTCCCGGAGGGCAGGAAAGGCCGCGGCCGCCTCGGCCCGCGTCCGGGGCCGCACCGTCAGGCCGCCCCGGTAGGCGATGATGCTCTTGAAGGCCAGGATGCCCCGCGCCCGGACATCCGCCAGCGCCGCCCGGAAGGCGTCTTCGACCTCGTCAAAGTTCGCGGCCTCGGCAATCAATCGCTCGGCCAGCGTCTCCAGGCGCAGCGCCTCATGGATGGGGCAGGGGAGAAATTCTCGCTGCTCCGTCAGGGTGTAGTTCTCCGCGCCCCGAAAGCCCGTGTCCACCAGCAGCGCCACGACGTGGGCCGCGTCCAGCAAGCGCCGGGCATGCGCCTCCGGCGGCTGGCGGTGGCGTGCCGCCAGGACCGAATCCTCCTCGGGCGCGCAGCCGAGCAGCGCGGCCAGGTCGCGCAGGCTGCGCCCGTAGAAGAGGCCGGACGATTGATGCGCCGCCATCGCCGGGTCCCGGCTCTCGCCGAAGTGGCGGCGGAACGCCGCCCCGTCCAGCGCCGCCCCCGGACGCCGCAGCGCGTGGCAGTGGTGATCGTACAGCGGGATTGCCGTCAGGTCCATCATGCTTGCCGATGCAGGACGAATATCTGTGGACACCTGGGGCTGAAACCCCCAGGCTAATCCCGGCTCCGCCGGAGCAACCCCTTCGGGGCTAGGAGAGCCTGTTCTTTAGCCCCGAAGGGGGTTCCGTCCGTTTAACCCAGCGGTTCACCGCCGGGGGACAATTTCGCAAGGGCGGCCACGCGGGGCCGCCCGGCCTGGTGGCGTGGCCGCTCCCCGTCAGTACTTGTCAAAATGGCCGGCGATCTCAAAGTCCACGCCCTGGTCGCGGTAGGCCGCCGCCTCGGAGCGGCGCACGGCCAGATACGACTCGGCCAGCAGCGGGCCAAGTGCATCGGTGAGGAATGGGTTGGATTCCAGCGCCGCCAGCGCCTCCTCCAACGTGGATGGCAGACGGCGGATGCCGCACTCGCGGCGCTGCTCCTCGGTCAGCGCCGCCGGGTCCTCCTCGACAGGGGCCGGCGGCTCCAGGCGGCGGTCCAGGCCGTCCAGCCCGGCGGCCAGCAGGCCGCCGAGCGCCAGGTACGGGTTGCAACTGGAGTCGGCCGCCTTGAGCTCCAGGTTGACCGTGTCCGCCGCGTTGCTCCAGAAGGGGGAGGCGACCCGCAGCGCGGCCTCCCGGTTGTCGTGGCCCCAGACGGCGAAGGCGCTGCTCCAGGTCTGCGGCTGGAGGCGGCGGTAGGAGTTGACGCTGGGGCAGGTCAGCGCGACCAGCTCCGGCAGGTGGGCCAGCACCCCGGCCAGGAAGTGCCGGCCCCGCTCCGAGAGGCTGTCCGGGGCCGACGCATCGAAGAAGGCGTTCCCGCCGGCCGCGTCCCACAGGCTGAAGTGGATGTGCGCGCCATTGCCCGCCGCGTCCGGCCAGGGCTTAGGGGCCAGCGACGCCGCCAAGCCGTGTTCACGGGCGACGCCCCGGATGGTCTCCCGCAGCGTCAGGTGGTTGTCCGCGGCGCGCAGCGCCTCCGCGTGGCGGACGGAGATCTCGTGCTGGCCATGGGCGAGCTCGGGGTAATACTGCTCCACCGTCAACCCCTGCGCCTCCAGCGCGCCGACCAGCGCGTCGGCGAAGGCGGCGGCCTGAGTCATGGCGACCGTGGAGAAGCAGAGGGTCCGGTCAAAGGGCCGGTAGCCGCCTTCGGGCGTGGGGAGGGCCAGCGAGAACTCGGCCTCCAGGGACGCGCGCAGGGTGAGACCCTGGGCGGCGGCGCGCTCGCGCATCCGCTTGAGGAAAGAGCGGGGACAGGCCCCCCAGGGCGCGCGATCCAGCCTGAGCATGTCGCAGAAGAAGGCGGCGCTGCGGGGGACGTAGGGCAGGACGGCGAACGTGTCCAGGTCCGGCACCAGGCGCACCTCGCCGACCGGCCCCATGCCCGCGACCGGCTGGAGCTGGTCCAGGCTGTTCATGGCCATCATGGCGACCGTGAGGCCGATGCCGTCGGCGAGGCGTCCGGCCAGGCCGCTCATTGCCGTCGCCTTGCCCCGGATGACGCCGCCGTTGTCGCAGTAGAGAAAGCGGGCCAGACGGACGCCGCCATCGTGGCAGGCCCTCAGCACATGCTCCGCGTCCGTCGCCACCATTAGGCCTCCTTCTTGTCCGCCGCCTTGCGCACGTCGATCCGCAGGGGCGTTCCCTCGAACGAGTACGACTCCCGAATCCGGTTCTCCAAGTAACGCTTGTAGGAGAAGTGCATCAGTTCCGGGTCGTTGACGAACAGCACGATGGTCGGGGGCTTGACGGTGGGCATGGTGGCGTAGTAAATCTTGAGCGCACGGCCCTTTTCATTATAGGGATGGGCGTCGGCGGCGTCGCGCAGCAGCCGGTTCAACTCGCCGGTCGGGATGCGCATCGCGTGGTTCTCGGCGGCGTCCAGGGCGGCGTCCACGGCGGCGGCGACGCCCTTGCCCGTCAGGGCGCTGGTGAAGGCCAGCGGCGCGTAGCTCATGAACGGCATCTGCTCGCGCAGTCCGTCGCTGAAAATCTTCATCGGGTTCTTGCCGGGCGCCTCCTCCAGAACGTCCTTGCGCCCCGCGTCCCATTTATTGACCACGATGACCGCCGCCCGGCCCGCCTCGTGGGCGTAGCCGCCGACCCGCTTGTCGCCGTCGGTCAGCCCGTCAATGGCATCAATCACCAGCATCACCACATCGGCCCGCTCGATGGCCCGCAGGGCGCGCAGCACGGTGTAGTACTCGACACCGCCCTGAATCTTGCCCGCGCGTCTGATCCCCGCCGTGTCAATCAGGACGAGCTCGCGCCCGTTGAACTCGAACGAGGTGTCCACCGCGTCGCGCGTCGTCCCGGCGACGGGCGAGACGATGGCGCGCTCCTCGCCCAGAATGGCGTTCAGCAGCGACGACTTGCCGACGTTGGGCCGCCCGATGATGGCGATCTTGGTGCGCTCGTCCTCGGCCTCCTCTTCGGGCGCGGGCGGCGGCGGCGGCAGATGATCCACGATGGCGTCCAGCGCGTCGGCGACGCCCCGCCCGCCGAGGGCGGAGACGGGATAGACTTCGGGGAATCCGAGCGCGTAGACTTCGGGGACGTTGCGATACTCCTGGTCGCCGTTGTCCACCTTGTTGGCGAGCACGACTAGCGGCTTCGGGGAGCGGCGCAGCGCCGTGGCAAGCTCAAAGTCGTCCGCGGTCAGGCCCGCGATGGTGTCCACCACGAACACGATCACGTCCGCCTCGGCCATGGCGATCTCGGCCTGGGTGCGGACCTGCGCCTTGAGCGGGTCGGGGTCGAACATCTGGATGCCGCCGGTGTCGATCAGCGTGTACTCGCGCCCGCGCCAGTCCCCGTCGGCGTACAGCCGGTCGCGGGTGATGCCCGGCGTGTCCTCCACGATGGCGATGCGCCGCCCGGCCAGGCGGTTGAACAGGGTGGACTTGCCGACATTGGGGCGGCCGACGATGGCGACCAGGGGTTTGGGGATCGTGCTCACGGCTTGGGCGTCCTTTGCGACACCCGTTAGCATAGCACAAACTGGGGAGGGGTGTCAACGAATGGGGGCGCAAAAGCACAGGACCATCCCATCCTCGCTGGCGTGGGCAACCCGGCGATGGAAGTGCCCAGCGAATGAATTCGCGGGCTTGATGACAGCGAAGTCCCTGCGGGACTGAGGACCCGGTCGGCAGGGCCGACTTCGTTGTCATCAAGCCCGCCACTTCAGTGGCCGGGCACGAGAACGGAATGACCCTGTGCAAAAGCAGGGAACCGGAGGCTGCGCGGCGTACAGGCAGGTGATGGCTTCAAATGCCTGAAGGCAGGAGCCTTCGCGTTCGGTCACTCCAGGAGGATCGCGCCACCGTGACTTCGATCTGCCCACGTTGCGGGGCAATGCCGGCCATCGGCGAAATCCGCTGTCCTCGCTGTGGGCTGCCGCTGGGCGCGTCCATGCCCAGTCCGCGCCCGCTGCGGCTGATTCTCGGCTTGATGCTGCTGCTGGTCCTCGGAGGCGCCTCGGTATTCCTGGTCTTCGACCTGCGCGGCTGGAGAGGGGGCTTCGACATGGACCGGATGACGACGGGCCGCAACGGATTGCCCCGTCTGTCCGGCCCCACCAATCCCGGCGGCCCGACCTACGGCGAGAGCGAGCGCGCCGACCTGGAGATCACCGACTTCGGCTGGAACTTCCTCGGGCCCGACAGCAACCCGCACCAGCAGACCTGGGCCTACGCCGCCGTCCTCAACAAGAGCGCGCGCCCCTGGCGCGGCGTCGCCGTCCTGCTGCGGTTGGACGACAGGCAGGGGAACATGCTGTCCAACACCGCGATTCCAATCGGCACCCTCGCCCCCGGCCAGACCCGCAAGGCCCAAGTCGCCGTGCTCGACCCGCGAGTCTATTACTCCAGCGTCACCGGCATCACCGGCCGTTGACCGATGCCGCGCGGCAGGGGGCGCTGAACCGCCTGGAAAGGAATTTCTGATGGACACCGGCAACAACGGGCAGTCCGATCTCCTGTCCACTGTCTGGCCCCCGCCGCCCACTGCGCCTCCGCCAAACCCAGTGCATCTGGTCTCGGCCCAGATGTTCACCGCGGGCGGCCCCGTGTCGGACTTCCGCGACGGGACCCTGCGCTTAGACGCGGACGGCGTCCACCTGGACGGCCGGGCCGCCGTCCGCGCTGAGATCGCCTTCCTGTTGTGCCTGTTCACCCCGGCGGCCTACGCGCCCTTCATCGCGGAGGCGGAGCAACACGCCCCCGGACGCGCCGCCGTGGGCCGCCTGCGCCGCTGGGCGCCGCCCCACGTCTGGGTGTTCATGGCCCCCGTGCTCGCGCTCGGCGTTGTCCTCGCCGGTCTGATTGTCACGGCGTACCTCAATGCGGGGCCATAGGAGGCGGTCCGGCCCTTGCCAACTCGCCTCGCTTCAGGTATCCTTACCCCGATGCAGCGATTGGGAATCATGGGCGGGACGTTTGACCCCATACATTACGGACACCTGCTGATGGCCGAGGAGGCGCGCCAGGCCTTCGCGCTGGAACAGGTCGTCTTCGTGCCCAACGGACAGCCGGCGCACAAGAAGGCGTACCTGGTCTCCGCGCCGGAGGACCGCTACGCCATGACGCTGCTCGCCACCGGCTCCAACCCGCACTTCGGCTGCGACCGGGTGGAGATCGAGCGCCCCGGCCCGTCCTACGCCATTGACACCATCCGGCACTTCCGGCGCTCCTACCCGGAACTGGACGCTCTGTACTTCATCACCGGCGCGGACGCGATTTTGGAAATCCTGACGTGGCACGAGTATGAGCGGCTGATTGAAGAGTGCCGGTTCATCGCCGTCACCCGGCCCGGCTTCGTGCTGGACCGGCTCTCCGAGATCGCCGGCACCCGATTTTTGGAGCGGGTCTCGTTCCTGCCGATCCCCGGCCTGGACATCTCCTCCACCGACCTGCGCCGCCGCGTCGCCGAGGGGCGGGGCATCAAGTACATGACGCCGGACGCCGTCCAGACCTACATCGCCCGCCGGGGGCTGTACCGGCATCCGGCCCCCGCCGGCCCCCCTCATCCCCCAGCCCCTTCTCCCTCGGAGGGGCGAAGGGGAGACGGAGAAGCCATTGGCGGAAGGAACCCTCTCCCCCGCGAGGGAGAGGGCAGGGTGAGGGGGCCGGGCGAGGGAGAGATGCCATGACCGACTGTGAAAACCAGCTCGTCCTCGCGCGACGGCAGATCGAGGCCGTCCAGCGCATCTCTACCGCGCTCTACTCCCTCACTGACCTGGATGCACTCCAGCGGATGGCCTTGCAGACGGCGATGGACGTGGTGGAGGCCGACGCCGGCTCCCTGCTGGTCTACGACCTGGAGAGAAACGTCCTCGTCTTCCGCTACGTGGTCGGGCCGGTCGCCGACACCCTGACCGGCACGGAGCTGGACCTGGCGCGGACTCCAGGCATCGCCGGCCAGGTCTTCCGCAGCGGCGTCCCGCGCATCACCCGGAACGTGGACGAGGACGCCGACCATGTCCGCGTGGTGGACGCCCGCACCGGCTACCACACCCGCTCGCTGATGACCGTCCCCCTGCGCCGACGCGACGGCGGCCTCCCCTTCGGCGTCGTCCAGTTCGTCAACAAGCGCGCGGGCGACTTTGACGACAGCGACGTGGCGACCATCGAGGTCATGGGCAGCCTGGTCGTCATGGCCGTGCAGAACGTCATCCTGGCCCAGCGCGCCCGCCTGGCCGCCGTCGCCTACGCGGCCGGCGAGATCAGCCACGACGTCGGCAACATGCTTACCTACGTGCTGCCCTACGTGCAGAGCCTGGACGCCTACATCGCCGACGTGCGAGCCGGCAAGCCGGGGGCGCTGGAGGCGCTGGAGGCATTCTACCAGGAGGTGGTCGAGAGCGTGGCCGACGGCGTGGAGCAGGTCCAGTTCCGCACCCGCGAGATCGCCCGCGCCGTCAAGGGGGAGGTGGCCCCGCTGGCCTTCGAGGCGGGCCGCCCGATGCACGTCGCCCGGCAGGTCGTGCGCGCCTTCGCCGTCACCGCCCAGCGCCACGGGATCACGCTCGATTTGGAGGGTGACGCCGAGATGGAGGCGGTCTTCGACCAGTTCCGCCTCTACAACGCCCTCTACAACCTGGTCGGCAACGCCCTCTCGGAGACCCCGGCGGGGGGCCGCATCGCCCTGACCGTCGCTCCCGACACGGACGACCCCGCCTTCTACGCCGTCACCGTTGCCGACACCGGGCGGGGGATGCCCGAGGACGTGCGCGCGGCGCTGTTCACCGACGCCGCCCGCTCCACCAAGCCCGGCGGCACGGGCCTGGGCACCCGCATCGTCGGCCGCATCGTCGAGCAGCACGGCGGCGCCGTCCGCGTCCAGAGCGCCCCCGACCGGGGAACTGCCATCACCCTGCGCCTCCCGAAGCGGCCGCCGGCTGCTTGACAAGCGCCCCGCTTTCTGCGATAATGGCCGCAAGGTCGTGATTGTGTCCCCGCGACCGTTCTCGTGAAGGTGACGCCGCCATGAGCCTGGTCAATGCCCGCCCCGAAGCCGTCCCCGCGCCGTCCGTGACCCCTGCGCCGTCCCCGCCGCGCACCGTCACGTTCCGGGCCGTGCTGCTGGGCATGGTCCTGATGGTCGTCAACTCCTATTGGGTCGTCATGATGGAGCGCATCCGCTACTCGGCCCACCCGACCACGATCTCCCTCTTCTTCAACTGTGTCTTCATCCTGGTCGTCCTGACGGGCCTGAACGGGCTGGTCGCCCGCGTCCGCCCGCGCTGGGCCTTCTGCCAGGGCGAGCTGCTGCTGATCTACGCGATGCTCACCATTGACTCGTGCATGTCCGCGCACGACGCCGGCCAGATTCTGGTGCCGCACCTGACCTGGCCCTACTCGCAGGCCACCAAGGGCAACGGCTACGCCCAATTGTTCTGGCACTACCTGCCCGCCTGGGCGCTGATGACGGACAAGCAGGCCGTCCAGGGCTTCTGGCTGGGCAACGACACCCTCTACACCCGCGCGCACCTGCTGGCCTGGCTCCAGCCCACGCTGGTCTGGACCGGCTTCATCACCGTGCTGCTGTTCGTGATGCAGTGCGTCAACGTGCTGATCCGCAAGCAGTGGACCGACAACGAGCGCCTGACCTACCCGCTGGTGCGCCTGCCCCTGGAGATCACCGACGCCCAGCCCGGCGGCCGGGGCCGCAGCGGCCTGCCGCTGACCCGCCAGCGCCTGTTCTGGCTCGGCTTCGTCCTGGCGGCGGGCATTGACCTGACCAACTCGCTCAACTACTACTTCCCCAGCATCCCGGCGATCCTGACGCCCGGCCACGGGCAAAGCTCGCTGGACCTGGGCCAGTTCCTGACCACCAAGCCCTGGAACGCCGTCGGCTGGACCCCGGCCTCGTTCTACCCGTTCGTGATCGGCCTGGGGATACTGATGCCGCTGGACTTCCTGTTCTCGTCCTGGTTTTTCTACCTGATCTGGAAGCTGCAGCACGTCATTGTGGTCTCCAACGCCTGGGACGCCAACCCGCAGATGCCCTACGACAAGTACCAGGCGTTCGGGGCCTACATGCTCTTCTTCGCGTCCACGATCTACCTCAGCCGCCACTACTTCCGCCAGGTGGTGCGCCGGGCGCTCGGCCTCTCCTCGGACATTGATGACTCCGATGAGCCGCTGCGCTACCGCTGGGCGTTCGTGGGAATCTTCGTCGGCCTGCTCCTGCTCATCGCCTTCACGATGGCCCTGGGGCTGTCGCCCTGGCTGAGTGTGATCTTCTTCGCGGTCTACCTCGCCCTGGCGCTGGCGATCACGCGGATGCGCGCGGAGTTGGGGACGCCGGTGCATGACCTGCACTTCACCGGCCCGAATTGGATGTTCACGGACTTCCTGGGGCCGCGCGCCCTGGGGCCGTCCAACCTGGCCGCCCTGAGCACGCTGTTCTGGTTCAACCGCGCCTACCGCTCCCACCCGATGCCGTTCCAGCTGGAGGCGTTCAAGATGGCCGAGCAGTCGGGCGCGCGCCGCGAGATGCGCCGCTGGTTCTGGGCCTTGATCCTGGCGGGCGCGTTCGGCATGGTCTGCACCTTCTGGGCCATGCTGCACACCTACTACATCTTCGGCGGGCAGGCCAAGTCCGCCGGGACGTTCGGCAACGAGGCGTGGGACAATCTCGCCGGCTACCTCAAGGCCCCCCGTCAGGCGGACCCGAATGTTGCCATCGCCATCGTCGTCGGCTTCCTATTCGCCACGTTCCTACAGGCGATGCGGGTGCAGCTGCCCTGGTGGCCGTTCCACCCGCTCGCCTACGCCGTCAGCGGCTCCTGGGAGATGAACCTGCTGTGGATGCCGCTCTTGATCGCCTGGACGGTCAAGAGCGTGCTATTGCGCTACGGCGGCATGAAGATGTACCAGGCCAGCCTGCCCTTCTTCTACGGCCTCATCCTCGGCCAGTTCATCCCCGGCAGCCTGCTCAACATCTGGGGCATCATCACTGAGACGCCCACCTACCAGTTCTGGCAGTGAGGAGCCATGAGGGAGAACAAGCGATTAGAGAAGCGGACAGCGAATGAAATCGCCGCTGAGGGCCTTTGGCCGAGTCTCCGCCTTCGCGGAGACAGGTTCGTGTCCTTACCCTCGGACACTCGGCGTCCGCGCCGGAAGCGGCGATTTCATTCGCTGATCCCTGTGGCGCTGGCCCCCTGCCTGGTCCTGCTCCTGGCCCTATCTTTTTCGGCGGCGCAGGCCCGCGTCACGGTGACACACACCACCTACAAAGGCTGGACGGACGCCTACCGGCTGTCCAACAAGACAGTGGATGTCGTGGTCGTGCCGGGCATCGGGCGCATCATGGCGTTCGGCTTCACCGGGTCTGCTGAGACCAGCCCGCTGTTCAACAACCGGGCGGAACTTGGCCGGCCCGCCGTCCAAAAGTCGGGCGTCTATCCGAACGACTGGATCAACTACGGCGGGGACAAATTATGGCCGTCGCAGCAAATTGACTGGTTTCGGCATCAGCCGAAGGCCTGGCCGCCGGACCCCAACTTTGACGAGGGGCCGTACCGTGTCTCCCGTATCCGCAGCGGCCTTCGCCTCACCGGCCCCGTCAGCCCCTACTATCAGATTCAAGTCGTGCGCGAGATCACCCTGCCGCCCCACGGGGCACGGGTGTACCTCCGCGACACGTTCCGCAAGTCCCCGGACGCGGCGGGCAGGCGCAACGGCTTCCCCGTCGGTATCTGGAGCATCTCGCAGGTGCGCGGCGACGCCACCATCTACCTGCCACTGAACCGGCGCGGGCTGTTCCCCGGCGTCGGCCTCACGTCGCTGGGCGACAAGCCCACGCTGCTGCCCAACTGGCGGGCGCGGGGCGACACGGTGGCCGTCACGCGGCCCAACAACGTGGCGACCAAGATGGGCGTGGACGACGCGGCGGGCTGGATGGCCTGCATCTTCGGCGGCGACCTGCTGTTCTCGGAGCGCTTCACGCGCCGGCCCCGCGCCCTCTACCCGGACAAGGGCTGCAACGCCGAGGTCTACACCAACGGCGACCCGCACCTGCCCTACATCGAGATGGAGGTGCTCAGCCGGATGGTCCGCCTGCGCGCCGGCCAGACGCTGACGCGCACGATGTCCTGGCGTTTGCAGCGCCTCCCCCGCTGGCCACGCAGCGACGCCGACGCCCGCCGGCTGGTGGTGGCGGCGATGGCGGGCCGATGAGGCCGATCATCGTGGGCATCGCCGGAGGCTCGGCCTCCGGCAAGAGCACGTTCGCCGCCGCCCTCGCCAATGCCCTGGCCGCCGGGGACCCGCCGTTGCGCGCCGAAACGCTGGCGATGGACGGCTACGCGGTTCAGGACAAGAGCCGAGGACCGTGCTTCGTCTTCTCGCCCACGGGCGAGACCCTCTTTGACTGGAATCACCCGGAGGCCTTCGACGATGCGCGCCTGGTCGCCGATGTCGAGGCGCGTGTCCGCGCCCAGGACGCTCCTGACGTTCTGCTGGTGGAGGGATTGATGCCGCTGTACCTCCCGTCCATCCGGGATCGCCTCGACCTGCGCCTCTTCGTCGAGTTGGATGCCGACGAGCGTGCGCTGCGCCGTCTGCTGCGCGACATGGCCGGGGGCCGCGCCAGCCGCGACCCGCGGTTCATCGCCGACTACTACCGCGAGAGCGCCCGCGTCGGCCACGCGCGCTACGTCGAGCCGTCGCGGGTCCACGCCGACCTGATCCTGCGCGGGGACTCCGATTTCCGACGCACGGCTCCTCTGGTCGCCGCGATTGTCCGGGCCAAACGTCATGACGTTGAATGAGGACATCTTCATCTGCAAACCCTTTCAGACTCTCATCGGGCAGTAGCGGTCGGCGGTACTCACAGGAGGCGGCATGGCACGGGTGGAGCGGAGACACCACCGTTGGTTTTGGATTGTTGTGGGACTTTGGCTGGTCTGCGCGTCGGCGGCCCAGGCCGGGATACAGGCGGCGAGCGACCCGATCTTCAACAGCCGGGCCCAGACACTGCTGGAAAGCGTGCAGGGGGGCGGCACCGACCTGCCCCTCTCCCTGCAAACCAGCCGGGACGTTTATCTGTTCATCACGGCAGGCGCGGCCTACACGGAGGTGCGGGCACTGGCGCTGCCGTTGGTGCCCCCGCAGCGGCTGGCGCAGGCGCTGGCGGCCTCGACCGCGGGGACGGCGCTGGCGGGGCGGACGGTGACGTGGTCGGCGGACGACTACTCGGCGGCGCTGGTGCAGGAAGGGCACGGGCAGTTGCTGGCGCGGAGCGCCGCCAACACCGTGCCCGTCGGCGCGCTCGTCACCGGCCTGCGCCGGGCCGGCTTCGCGCCCCACACGCTGTTGCGCGTGCCCCTCTACGCCTCCGGCGTGTCGCTGCCGCCGCCCCGCCACCGGGCGCGCGCCTTCAACTGGTATGACCAGCGCCAGGTCGCCGGCATGGGCAGTGTGCATGTCCGGGCGTCGCTGTCCGGCACGGACATCGGGCTGCTGCTCTTCTTCCTCATCTTCGTCGCCGCCGTTGGGATGATCGGCCTGCTGGCGGTGGTGCGGGTCGCCCGCGACGAGCGGCTGCCGGCAGAGACGCGGCGGCAGCGTTTGAAGGCGTTGCCGATGAACGCGATCCTGGGTGTGTTCCTCTTGTACACGCCGCTGATGATGGCCTATCTGCGCACACAGCATCCATTGGCCGTCTCCGACCTCTGGTTCAGCAGTAGCACCCCGGCCACGTTGGTCCCCTTCCTCGCCCCCTTCCCGGCGATCCTGCTGTTCCTGATGCCGATCGCGACGAGGCGCTTGGAGACTCGCCATCTCGGTCCGGCGCCGGTCGCCGCCCCGATCTCGATGTCGCCGGAGGAAACGGCGATTCGCCAGCGCATGGCGCGCTGGAGCGCCCTGCCGCATCTAGCCGCTGTTGTCGGCGTCGCTGTCGGCCTGTTCCTGCTGCCGCGCAAAAGCCCCCTGTACCCTGTGCTCCACCCGCTGGCCCAAATTCTGCCCGTCGTTGGGGCGGCGGTCATCGCCCGCCTGTTCCGCCGGCCCCTGGCCGCCTTCACCTGCATCACGCCCGATGACGACCTGACCTGGCGGGCGCGTCAGTTGGGGATGCAGATGGGCGCGCGCCCGCAGGAGGTCCGGGTGGAGGACAGCAGCAAGGCGGCGCATTACGCCACCATCACCAACGAAGGTGGCGGGCGCATCCTGGTCAGCCGCAAACTGCTGGAAGCGATGTCGCGGGATGAATTGGAGTTCCTGCTGGCGCATCAGGTCGCATTGATGCAGGTTAAGGTCCCGCTGACGCCGCTGATGCTGCTTCCCGTGTTGCCGGCGGTGCTGCCGATCGCCTTCGCTGCCTGGATACTCACCGGGCACAGGGCCACAACGCTCTTCAGCCTGATGCCTTACCTAATCCCCCTGATGTTGCTCCCCCTTCTGGCGACCCTGTTCTTGAGCCGGCGGGGGGCCACTTTGGAGGCGCGGCGGGCATTGGCGGCGGACCGGGCGGCGCTGGCGGTGACGCGGAACGTCGCGGCGGCGCAGTCCGCGCTGATGAAACTGGCGAGCAGCGCCCCGGCCTCGCCGGGGGAGGTGGCGGGGATGGGCGCCCTCCCGCCGAGCCTAGCCGCGCGGCTGAAGGCGCTCGCGGAGATGCCGCCGAGCGCCGCCGGCTTGGGAAGACGCGGGAATCGTTAGCCGGCGGAGGCCAGCAATGCCTTGACCAGCGACTCCCACTCCGCCTCCAGTGGGCCGCTGGCGACCGGCTGCTCGGCGCGGCGGTACCAGTAGCCGGCATTGGACAGGTCGCCCTCCTTGCGGTGCAGGTAGGCGTGGACCCAGGCGCTGTCCCGGTCATCGGCATCTTGCAGACGCTCATGCGCCTCGTGCCAGTTCCCCTTGCCGTCCAGCCATAACGCTTGGAGGGCGGGCGACGGTCCCGCCGGGGGCGTCGCATCCGCCAGCGTCCGCCGAAATTCCTCAACACCCATTCGTTCGGTACTCCTGTCATGGTCTTGCATAAGGTCATTGTACCGCAATCGGGTTCAGCGCCAGGCGGGGACCTTGTCCGGGGTGACGGGGCCGCCGAGGCTCTCGAAGTCCTTCGGGCCCGCCGACCATGACAACGGCGGGGAGGAGCGATCGGTCAAGGTCCGTCATCTGCGGGCATCATATCACGCATTGACCTGGGCGATAATGTTGCCCAGCTCTTGATCCGTCAGCTACCTCACATCCCCACTCTGATTGAGGAGCAAGGTGTTGCCGATCCGGTCATCTACGGCTGGCTCCTTGATCCACTTCCAGTAACCCTGGTCATCGTCCATCGTGAAGACGAATTGACATACGGGGTAGGGGGCGTCCTGATAGGCTGAGACGTCAATGCGCTGATCACTCACTTTCAGTTGTCTCCTGGCTCGCCGGCCATGATGACGGCGATGGGGCGCATCCGGGCGAGGGGTCGGACCAGGCCGGCGTCCGCTTGCAGGCGCAGGACGCGCTCGATGTCCTTGTAGGCCTGCGGGGCCTCCTCCACGCTCAGGCCATCCACCAGGATGTCCTGCTGTTTCAGAGAGCGCCGCACGTCGGCCAGGCCGATGTCGCTGCGGGCGCGCGTCCGGCTGCCCCGGCGGCCCGCGCCGTGCGAGGCGCTCCAGAGGGCGTCGGGCCGGCCCAGGCCCCGGACCACGTAGGATGCGCTGCCCATGCTGCCGGGGATGACGCCGAGGACGCCCGGCTCGGCGGGCGTCGCGCCCTTGCGGTGGATAACCAGGTCGTCCGTCCGCCAGGCGAAGTTGTGGTGGTTCTGAATGACGCGGGCCGGGGTGAGACCGGCGCGGCGGGCGAACTCGCGGTGAATGACTTCGTGGCAGGCGCGGGCGAAGTCGCCCGCCAGTTCCATCGCCTGCCAGTATTCCCGCCCGGCGTCGGCGTCCAGGGACAGCCACTCGTAGAACTTGGGGACCTTCGCCCGCGCCGCCGTCTCCTGCGCGGCCAGGCGGATGTAGTGGTTGGCGAGGGCGTAGCCGACGCCGCGCGAGCCGCTGTGGGTCAGCAAGGCCGTGAACTGCGCTGGCAGGCTGGCCGCTGGGTCCAGCGCCTCGCCCACGACCAGTTCCGCGAAGTGGTTGCCGCTGCCGCTCGTGCCCAGTTGCTGGGCTGCCTTCGCGCGCAGGCCGCGCGTCTGAGTCGTGAGCTGCCAGCGGTCGTTGTCCAAAATGGGATGGTCGGCGGGCCGGGCGCGGCGCTCACCCAGGCCGAAGGTCGTGACTTCCCGCAGGTCGGCGAACAGGGGGAGGCGATTCTTGCGGAACTCATCCGGCGGGTTCTCGAAGACGCTCAGGTGCATCCGGCAGCCGATGTCCACGCCCACCATCGCCGGGGCGACGGCGTTTTGCATCGCCAGGACGCCGCCGATGGGCAGGGCGTAGCCGGGGTGGGCGTCCGGCATCAGCGCGCCCTGTACCGACGGCGGCAGGCGCAGGGCCAACTCCAACTGCGCCCGCGCCGCCGGCTCAATGTCCGCGCCGACCTCGCCGCAGACGAACGCGGGTTGGGGCGCGTCGCGCAGGGCGTCCTTGGGCCGCGAGGGCGGGCCGAACTCGGCCTCAATGGCGGCCACGATTTCGGCTTCGCCCAGCCGGGCCTTTTTCAGCGCGGCGGCGCGGGTGGCCATCTGCGTCCACCGCCTGTCGCCTTTCCATGGGGCAATGATCTTGTTGGATTTCACATCTTCCTGATACGTCTCAGGCGGCCCGTCCGGTAAAGAGGGTCAGCCGCCCGCCGACTCGCCCGCCACCCAGCCGGTGCTCCAGGCGGCTTGCAGGTTGTAGCCGCCGATGGGGCCGGCGATGTCCAGTATCTCGCCGCAGAGGAACAGGCCGCCCACCAGCCGGGAGCGCATCGTCTGCGGGTCCACCTCGTCCAGCGAGACGCCCCCCGCGACCACCTCGCCGCGCTCCAAGGGGATGTGGCGCACGTCGCCGAGCGGCCAGCCTTTGAGCGTGGCGACCAGCTTATTCAGGGACTTGGCCGGCAGGTGCGCGCCGCGCGTCACCCCGTCCACGCCGGCCGCGACCAGCAGCGTCTCGACCAGGCGGGCGGGGACGTAGGGGGCGACCAGACTCGCCGCCGTCTTGCGCGGGTTGTCCCGAACCTCGCGGCGCAAGTCGGCCTGCACGGCCTCAAAGGATTGGTCTGGGACGAGGTCGGCCTCCAAGACGGCCCACGCGCGGGCCTCGGCGTGGTGGTCGGCGACATCGCGGGCGATGCCCAGCGCCGTCGGCCCGGAGACGCCCTTGTGCGTGAGCAGCAGGTCGCCGCGCCAGCGGGTCATCTCCTTGCCACCTGGCCCGACGCGGGCGCGCAGGACGACGTCGCGCAGGGCGACGCCAGAGTGATCGGGCAGGGCGTCGGCCAGGTATAGGGGCGCAAGCGCCGCGCGCAGGGGGACCAGTGTATGCCCCAGCGCCGTCAGCCACTCCCAGCCGTCCCCGGTCGTGCCCGTCGCCGGGTAAGACGAGCCGCCGGTGGCGACGATCACACGAGAGGCAGAGAGGAAGGCCCCCCCGCCCCCAATGCTGGGGGAGCCGGAGAAGTAAACACCCGCCATCACGCCATCCTCGGCGACCAGCCCTGTCACTGCCGCGCCGTATTTGATCCTTACCCCAGCCTCCTCCACGTACCGCGTCAGGAGGGCGACGACGGCTTTGGCGTCGGCAGGTTCGGTGGGGAAGATGCGCCCGTCGGGCCGCGTGTACGTCGCCATCCCCCGCGCGTGCAGGATGTCTAGGAAGTCGGCGTTGCTGAACTTGTAGAAGGCGGGCTTGAGGAAGCGCGCCTCGTTGGGACGGAACTTGGCGCGGATGTCCTCCATCCCCCCCGCGTGGGTCAGGTTGCACTTGCCGCCGCCGGAGATAAGGATTTTCAGGCCTAGCCGCTCGTTCTTTTCCAGCAAGGTGACGCGCGCGCCCCGCTCCGCCGCCCGCCGCGCGGCGATGATGCCCGCCGCCCCGCCCCCGATAACAACAACCTCCGGTTTCACCACTCCTCCCAGGCGTGCTTGTCCAGGGCGAGGTGCTGCCCTTCGGGGAAGCGGAGCAGGAAGGTCTTGCCGTCGGGCTGCTCGCCGGTCGAGTGCTGCGCCCAGGTCTGAGCCAGCGAGATCGTGACATCGGCCAGGCCCTGCGGCCCGGCGATGCTGTCCATCTGGGGCGTCAGCGGGTAGTCCGTGAAGACGCGGAACGTGTGGTGCTGGAGCAGGTTGGGGATGTCGCTGCGGGCGATCCGGCCCCGGAGGTAGTGGATGCCGTGATGACGTGTGAAAGCCCAGTCGCCGACCAGGCGCTCGCCGACGGGGGCGAACGTCACGCGGTAGGACGGCTCTTCGGCTTCGGTGTAGGGGGCCATGTGTGGCGTGAGGCCCTCGTGGACCGTGTAGCCGTCCGGGATGTCCCGGAGCCGGTAGGCTCTCATGTGAGGCCAGTCAATGTCGCCGTCGCCGCCGACGAGGCCGGGGATGGGGCAGACGACGACATGGTAGGCCGGATGCGGCCCGCGACTCAGGGCCAGCTTACGGCGGAACTCCCGGTCCGGGGCGTGGAGGGGCATGGGAGAGGTAGTCGCCGTGACGGGCATCCGGTGAATGCCGTAAACGGGTTGTGGGATGACGATGGCGGGCCCGACGACCTGTACCTGCACCGGAGGGCCGGCCCAGGCATGAACAAAGGGCGCTGTCGCCGGCTGAGGGTAAGCGAAGTAGCGGCGCGGCTGGGCGCCCCCGCCGGTCCAGATGAAGACCCCCAGCAGGGCCGCCAGGCCGCCCAGGATGGCGATCATGTACAGCGCCGTGTAGTCAGCCGGCTCCCCGGCCCGTCGCCGCGAACGATCTCCCTGCGCCTGCTCCTGGGGCGTCACCCGGCGCTCTTCCGCCGGGATGTTCTGATCTGTCTGCTCCTGTTGCGGCATGGCATCGTGTCCGTGCCCTCCGGCCTCACCACTTCTCCCAGGCATGCCGATCCAGGCGAAGGTCTGATAAGTCTGAGATGGTCAGACGCTCGCCGCCGATGACCTCCTGCCGCTCCATCGTCGGCGGGTCAAGATCAAGGGCGCGTGTGGTGATGCGGAAGGTGATGGGGACGGGCCGGGGACCGAGTTCCCGGGCGAGCGGTGTGTCATAGAGCGCGACGCCGCCCAACCGGGCGGCTTTTGGCGTCAGCCTCTGGGCGACCCAGCCACGGAGGTAAACATCATTCCCGTACCTGACAATACGCCATGGCATCGCCTCATGGTTGCCGACGGAATGCCGCAATCGCTGCCAGTCGGCGTCTTCCATGCGCCGGTTGGCGTACTCGCCCAGGGCAATCAGATTGTCGGCGCTGCACCGGACGGTATGGTCGTCGGGAACTTCGCTGAGGGTGCGAAGTACGGAGCCGGCAGGCACGGCATCTTGGACAACGATGTTCCGCGCCAGGGTGGACAGGGGAGTCGTTGCCGTCTCAACGCGCTGGGAGGCTTTGGCGGTGGTCAGATCGTAGGTGATGAAACTTCCGGCGGAAACCAGCATGGCGCAGGCGGCAAAGAGGGCGGCTTTGCGCCGCCTGTGCCCCCGCCGAGAACGCGCCCGTTGCATCTGCACCTCTGCCCAAATCTCTTCCGGTGTGGCGTCAAAATCCAACTGCTGCACGGCGTCGCCAATGGGAATTGCGTTTTCGGCCTCGCACGCGGATTGTTCTTTGCGAGCCTCAATGGTCGCCAGCGCCTTCGCTAGTGGGTCACTTGTCATGGGCGTAGCCTTTCGGCCTGGACCGCCGCACGGGCCGGAGCGTGCAGGCGCCGGAGCCGCCCAGCGCGTGCCGCCGCTGCCGCGCCCGCTCTCGCCGGGCCTGGCGCTTGCCGCCCCACACGAACGGC
>JAFAZD010000163.1 GCA_019239955.1 Armatimonadota bacterium
GATGTAAGCGGCTCGATCAGATGCCATGTCTCGCCTGGATAGGGGTGCTCCACGATAATCGTTCGCGGTGCAGAGTCGTTGTTCTTGAAGGAATACTGAAAGGCTTGCTGGACCTTGCGGCTGATGTGCAGGACGCCTTGATGGATAACGACGGCAGAGATGTCGGTGGGCGCAGGCGCCTGCTGCATCTCGCCGTCCACGGCCAAGTCCATCGCATAGGTCAACAGGCGCGTCTGGTCCGGCTCGGTGTCGTCCATCAGCGCATCGCCGACATAGCCCGCCCCGCCGCCGCCCTCGTCAAAGACGGTCAGCGGTCCGCCCATCAGGTGCAGCCCGGTCGTGTTCTTGAGCCGAATACCGGAGAGTGGATGGTTCTGCTGCACCTGGGCGTTGTAGACCGACACGCGCTCCGCCTGCACCTCCGAGGCCGTGAACGGAATCATCGCCGACTGCTGGCGGGGGATCGACACGGACACATCAATGTGGTAGGCGAACAGGGCCGTGCCGAGCTGCGCGCCCGTTGTGGCGATGCTCTGCTGGGTGGACTGTATGGCCGCCAGGCCGGCGTTATCACGTAGAGAGGCGGGAGCAGGCGCGGCCTTGCGTTGTCTAACGCTGCTCACGCTAGCTCCCGCCGCGGCCACTTCATCTGGCGCGAAGTCAATCTCTCCTATGGCAGTGCCGCGGTCTCTCTTGCCCAACAGATCACTGCCGTAGGTCTGTGGGGTGGGGGAGGCGGGGATGCGGGCCTGGACGTGCGGGCGGTGGACGTAGAGCGGCGTGTAGAGGTCCTGGATGAAGGAGATGGGGCGCCCTGATACTAGCGTCAGGCGCGTGTCGTTCCAGTCGTCCTGGCCCGTGTTCTGCACCAGCGCCCAGCCTTGCAGCAGGGGCTTTTCGCCCAGCACCAGCCGGTAGGTCGTTTGCCAGGCGGGGGCCTCGGCGATGTAGCCCACCAGGACGCTGCGGCGGCCCTGGCCGGAGAAGGTCAGCGTCAGGGGCCGCTTGTTGGCATCCCGCCCCTGCGCCACCGCCGCCAGCGCCTGCCGCAGTTCCTCTCTCAGTTTGGCATCGTTGAAGGACAGGCGGCGCACCGACTCCAGGGCGACCGAGTGCAGGCCGTCCTCGGCGAGCAGGTTCATCGTCTGCCGCTCGGTCGAGCCGCCGTCGGGCAGTTGCACCGTCTGCTCCTCGACGCCGACGATGACGCCGGTGAGCGCCTCCGCCCCGTCCGTTGCCACCGTCACCAACGCCCCACGCATCCGGTTGAGCAGCGTCGCCCGATCGGGGTTGTCGCCGACGTACACCGAGAACGCCTGCAGCGCCCGGCTCACCGGGTCCTGAGCGGCGTAGGTGACAGGCTGAATGCTGCCGCCGTCGGTATCGAGCAGTACCAGGGACTTGAGCACGTCGTTGACCTGCCCGACGGGGAACAGCAGCGTCAGGCGCGCGTCGCCGTCCACCTCGCCGCCGCGCTCAAAATAGCCGACGCCGCTGGTGTAGAGCGTGACGCGCGTAATCGGCAGCGACGCCTCTTGTTCGGACATGGGGTTCTCCTGTATGTGGGGCGCCTTTTCAGGACGCCAGCCAGTCCAGCACGGTATTGACATCGGGGGCGATAACGTCCGCCCCGGCGCTGCGGAACAGGCTCTCGTTGGCCGCACCGGCCGGCCCGGTGAGCACCTGCGCGGAGAGGAACTGGATGCCGGAATGGGCGGCGTTGAAGTTATGCACGGTCCGCAGGTCGTCCAGCGTATCGCCGATGTAGATGGCGTTGCGAAAACCCAGCCGCTCGGCGAGCAGCGCCAGCCCGCCCGGCTGCGGCTTGTGGAAACCGTCGCGCTTGGTGACGACCAGGGTTTCCGGGATGCGCTTGTCCAGCCCCGTGAACTCCATGCCGAGCATCGCTTCTTCATAAGTACGCCCGGTCTGCACCCCCAGTTTCTTGTCCGCCGGGACTTTGGCGAGGTCCAGCAGCGCCTTGTCATTGTTGATCAGCCCGCGCCCTTTGTAGAGCGTGGCCGGGAAGCCATACAGCCGCTGGCAGTGCTCGCCGGCCAGCAACTCCTGAAAGACCTGTCGGATGATGTTCTTACGGTACTGCGCCTCGATCTCCAGCCGGTCCTGGCGTGACAGGCCCTCAAAACAGATCTCCTCGGCGGCGCGCAGCCAGCCGCCGCGTTCCTTGATCAGCGCGGTGTAGCGCCGGAGAGTCGGCGGCAGGACATTCAGCGTCGCGGGGTTGTCGTCCGGGTGCTCGTGCCCCTTGACCAGAAAGTGCAGCACAAGGGCGTAGGTCAAGTCCCAGTCGTCGTTGAAGCCCCCGGCGTGCTTGAACAGCTCGATGTCCGCCGACGTGAGCAGGTCATCGGGGGCGGGCCAGCCGAGCACTTCCCGCAGATAGAACGGCACGGCGAGACAGTTGACGACCCGAATGGAGCCGGTGATGTCCAGCAGCACGCCGTCCATGTCGAAAATGACGGCGTCGAGTTCGTTCTTGCGTTTTTCGGCATCGGGGGTGACGTGGAGCATAAGGTTTTTAGGAGAACCCCCTCCGGCTCGCTGAGGCTTGCCACCTCTCCCGATACGGGGGAGGATGAGTGACGAGAGGCGGCATCGCCTCACAATTTCCTCATCATTCCACAAACAAGGTCACGTGGAACCGCAGGGGCAGTTGCCGACTTCCCTCTCCCGCTTACGGGGGAGGTGGCGAGCCTCAGCGAGCCGGAGGGGGTTCCTTCCTCAGTCGTGCCGCCCGTGCGTGGGCGTCAAAACCCTCGGCCTCGGCGAAGCGGGCGACATCCTCGGCGGCCTCGGCGGCGGCTTCTTTGGAATAATAGAGGACGCTGGTACGCTTCATGAAGGTGGCGACGGAGAGGGGCGAGGAGAAGCGGGCCGCCCCCGCCGTCGGCAGCGTGTGCGACGGCCCCGCCCAGTAGTCGCCCAGGGGCGCGGAGGTATGGTCGCCCAGCAGCACCGCCCCGGCGTTCCTGACCAGGTGCAGGACGGCTAGCGGCTCCCGCACCATCAGCTCCAGGTGTTCCGGTGCCAGCGTGTTGCACAGGTCCAGCGACTCATCCACTGAGCGTGTCCTGACGAAGATCAGGTTCTGCCCTGACGCTTCTAAAATCTCCTGGCGCGACAACTGCTCTCGCTGCTTGTATAATTCAGTTCTACATTGTTCCAGAATAGGCGATGAAGAACAGAACAACACTCCTTTATTGTCCGGCCCGTGCTCCGTCTGCGCCAGTAGGTCGGCGGCGACGAAGGCGGGATTGGCTCCCTCGTCGGCGACGATGGCGACTTCAGACGGCCCCGCGAGCATGTCTATTCCGACCTCGCCATAGACCAGCCGCTTGGCGGTGTTGACGTACTTGTTGCCCGGCCCGACGATCACATCGCACTTGGGGACCGTCTCCGTGCCATATGCCATGGCCGCGATGGCCTGTGCCCCGCCGATCTTGAACAGACGCTTTGCGAAGTCAGCGGCCGCGGCAGCAACAAGAGGGAGTACTTTCCCTTCTCTATCGGCGGGTGTGCAGATGATGATCTCTTTGACGCCAGCCGCGGACGCGGGCAGGCCCGCCATCAAGACAGTGCTTGGATAGGCGGCCTTTCCCCCCGGAACATAAACTCCGACCCGATCAACAGGTTGCAGCAATTGCCCCACAAGGTTCGGCAATCCATCATTAGTCGCACGGGGGCTATGCGGTAAATCCAGCCATGTCTTCAGGCGGTCGCGCTCGGAGTAGTGGAATTCCCTGATCTGGTCGGAAGCGCCGTTAATCAAGCCCTGCCCATGGGCGTCCAGTGCATCCCAGGTATCCAGCAGGTCGTCGGACGATATCTGCATCGCGTCAACTGTCGCCTCCGGCCAGTCGAAGCGGCGGGTGTAGTCCAGCACGGCGGCGTCGCCGCGTGCTTTCACGTCGTCGAGGATGGCGCGGACGACGGCCTCGGCCTGGGCGTCCTGGGCGGTGTCGCGGGCGGTGAGGGCGGCGCGGATGGTGTCGAGGGAATCGGCGGCGGTATCGTAGGAGCGCATGGCAGGCAGAGTCTACCCGGCAGGCGGGGAGGGTGTCAAGGAGCGGCCCCCACCCCCGGCTAAAGCCGACCCCTCCCCCATAGGAATGAGAGAGGGGCCAGTGACTTCAAGTGCCTCTGGACAGGAGGCAGAAGCCCTCCAGTGATTGGCCCCGCTCCCGGCCCTGCGGGGGAGGGGCGCCCGATGAGGGCGGGGCGGGGGCCTTCCTACGCCCCCGCCCGCCCCAGCCGGTCCCGCACCGCCAGCCAGTCGTCCGTCTCCGGCACGGCCTGCACGAGAATGAGGGACACGGCCAGGCGGTCCAGTTGGTGCAGCGCCTCATAAAGATGGGCGGCGTAAGCGCGGGGTTCGGCGGGCAGGATTGTCGCCTGAACGTGCGGCGGCAGGTCGGCAGGCGGGGACGTGTGGGCGAGGACAGCGACGGGCGCGGCAGCGCAGGTGGCCTCGGCCCAGACATCAGTGACGACGCGCAGGCGAGTCCGGGGGGCGTAGTGGCGGGGCATCCGGCCGGGGGAGCGGGCGGGTTCGGATCCCCCGGAATTGGGGGCGGGGTGTGCGCTGATGGGGACGCCGAGGACGGACTCGATCTCGGCGGCCGTGACCATGCCGGGGCGCAGGAGGCGGGGGGGCCATTCGGTCAGGTCCAGCACGGTGGACTCCAGGCCCACGTCAGTCGGGCCGCCGTCCAGGATGAGGTCCACGGCATCGCCGAGGCCCTGGGCGACGTGCTCGGCGCGGGTGGGGGAGAGTTGCTCGGAGCGGTTGGCGCTGGGCGCGGCCAGGGGGACGCCGGCGGCCCGGATCAGGGCCAGCGCGACCGAGTGGCGCGGCATCCGCACGGCCACCGTCGGCCCGCCCGCTGTCACGGTGTCCGGCACGACCGGCTTTCTCGGCAGCACCAGCGTCAAGGGCCCCGGCCAGAAGGCGTCCGTCACGGCCTGTAGGGGCGCAGCATGCTGCGCCCCTACATACGCCAAAGCATCTATCTCCTCCGGCGACGCCACATGGACGATCAGGGGGTTGCTGGCCGGGCGGCCTTTGGCGGCGAAGATGCGGGCGACAGCCCCGGCGTCCAGGGCGTTCGCGCCGAGGCCGTAGACGGTCTCCGTCGGGAAGGCGACCAGGCCGCCGTCGCGGATGATGCGCGCCGCCCCGGCGATGGCGTCGGGCGTGGCGGGAAGAAGACGGGCCATGACTTGGAGTATACCCCTGTGCTATAATAAGGGCGTGTTTCCTGGGGAGGGCAGCCGGAGTTGAGCGAAAAGACCGAGATCAAAGTGTTCGCGGGGACGGGGAATCCCAAGCTGGCGCAGGCCATCGCCGAGTGGCTGGAGATGCCGCTGGGGGAAGTGGCGGTTTCACGCTTCCCCGACGGCGAGACGTATGTGCAGTATGAGGAAAGCGTGCGCGGCGCGGACTGTTTCATCATTCAGCCGACCTGCGACCCCGTGGATACGAACCTGGTGCAGCTCTTGCTGCTGATCGACGCGCTGCGCCGGGCGAGCGCGGATCGCATCACGGCAGTCATGCCGTACTTCGGCTATGCGCGGCAGGAGAAAAAGGACCGCCCGCGCGAGGCGGTCGCCGCCAAGCTGGTCGCCGATGTCCTGAGCGCCGCCGGTGCGGACCGGGTCATCGCCCTCGACCTGCACGCGGACGCCATCCAGAGCTTCTTCAATATCCCGGTGGACCATCTGACCGCGCGCGGCATGTTCGCCGACTTCTTCGAGCAGAAAAAGCTGGAGAACGTCGTCATCGTCTCTCCCGACGAGGGCCGCGTCAAGCAGGCCCGCAAGCTGGTCCGCCAATTGAACGCCCCGCTCGCCGTCGGCTACAAGCATCATGCCTTCCACGGCCACACCGAGATCACCGACCTGGCCGGCGATGTCAAGGGCAAGATCCCGATCATCCTGGAGGACATGATCACGACCGGCGGCTCCATCATCGAGTGCGTGGACGCCCTGCTCGAGCACGGCGCGCAGCCGCAGATTTACGTCGCCGCCACGCACGGCGTCCTCGCCGCCAGCGCCACCGACCGTTTGCAGAATCACCCCGCCATCGCCGAGGTCGTCATCACCGACAGCATCCCCCTGCCGCCGGACAAGCAGCGCGAGAAGATCAAGCAGCTCTCCGTCGCCTCCATGTTCGGCGAGGCCATCCGCCGCGTCAACCAGGACATGAGCATCTCGAGTTTGTTCGATTGAGGGTGCCGATGTCGCCTGAAACCACCGAGGCGTCCCGCGCCGCCGTTCAGCGTCTGCAGGAGGAGTGGGACTGGCCCGACCCGGCCCTGCTGCGGGAGATCGTCGCGCACGGCGAGGCCGCCATCGCGCCGCTGACCGAGCTGCTGACGCCGGAAGTCATCCGCATGTGCAAGTCGGATGATTACTCGAACAGCATCGTTTACTACGTCATCCGCCTGCTGGCCGAGCCCCATTCCCCGGCGGCGATCCCGACGTTGATCGGCCTCTACGCGGATCTGGATGACGCGGAGGATTATTCCGACGACCTCATCGAGACTCTGCCCGAGGCCATGCTGACCCTGGGAACGCCGGAGGCCATCGGCCCGCTGCTGACCGTCATGACCGATGAGCGACTGAGTTGGTATCCCCGGAGCTCCGCCGTCGAATCGGCCGTCAACCTGGCCGGGACCGACCCCGCGCTCCGGGCGCAGATCGCCGAGACTCTGCGCCCGCTCCTGGCGGATCGCGTCCACCGCGCCGCGCCCATCTCCATCACGCCGCAGCGCCAACTGCTGCGTGACCGGGATTGGATGCACCCGTTCAACGATGACGACTCCGACATGGTGGCCGAGTTGGTCGGCGCGCTGGCCGATGTCAATGACCTGCAAGCGCGTCCGCTCATCGAATCGGCATACCGCGCCGGGCTGGTCAACACGAAGATTATCGGCCTGGACGATGTGAACGAGATTTACGCCACCGGCGGCGAGACCCATTTTCGCACCGCCGAACCCTGGCTGGAGCAGTATGAGGAGAACTACCAGGAGCATCAGCAGGAGGACAGGGAAACGGAGGGCGATTCCGAGGCGGCGCAGCGGCTGCGCCAGCTGGAGCGCGCCATTGAGGAGGACTGGGAGCCGGTGCAGGCGCCCGTCGTCCTGGGCAAGCGCCTGGGCCGCAACGACCCCTGCTGGTGCGGCAGCGGCAAGAAGTATAAGAAGTGCCACCTCGCTGAAGACGAGAAGGATGGACGAGCATGACCACCATCACGATTGAAGTCACCGACGAAGAGCGGGAAAGAATCATGGACTACATTTTCGAGAAGAATGCGGAACTGTATCGACGGCTGGCATGACACGCTTTCTTGAACTCGATGACATCTTTGCGCTGTGTCGTCGAGCCCAAGGTGAGAAAGAAGGGCGAGCATGAGGTGCCCACCTGAGATGGCAGACATTCTGCTGGAAATCCTTTACACGGGTGCTATCGGGGCGAGGATGGCAGGCTGGGCAGGGGACGGGAAAAAGGCTGCCATCGAAGCGGATCACATCCACAATATCCCGCACTTGATTAAGGATTATTCGCTGCACCGGCTCAAATGGTATTGGGAGGCTGAACGTGAGTCTTACGTAAAGCAATTGGGAGGCCAGCCAAAGGCATTTGAGGCTCTCTGGGAGCAGCTGGAACCGCTAGTGAAAAAAGAGTTGGAGAGGGTGGACGGCACCGCACCTGAGCAAGCCGCATGAGGCAAAACATCTACGACGATGAAACGTTCTTCACCGGCTATCGGGCGCTGAGGGACACAGCGGACAACTTCAACAACCTGGTGGAGCAGCCGGCCCTGCGGGCGCTGCTGCCGCCGCTGGGGGGGAAGGTCGTGCTGGACCTCGGCTGCGGCTTCGGCGACCTCGCCGCGTACTGTGTCGCGCAGGGAGCGGCGCGCGTGACGGCGACCGACATTTCGACGCGGATGCTGGCGCAGGCGCGGGAGCGGAACGCGCTCCCGCAGATCGAGTACGTGAAATCGGCCATGGAGGACCTGGACTTCCCGCCGGCAAGCGTTGATCTGGTCGTTTCCTCGCTGGCGCTGCATTACGTCGCCGACTATGCTGGCCTCGTGCGGAAGGTCGCCGGGTGGCTCACGGCGGGCGGTGATTTTGTCTTTTCCGTGGAACACCCCATCTGTACGGCGCAAAAGGCCGACCAGACGTGGCTTCGTGACGAGGCTGGGAGGAAGCTCTGTTGGCCGGTGGATGATTACAGCGACGAGGGGAGACGCGAGTTCGGATGGTACGTCCCCGGCGTCATCAAATACCATCGGACTGTGTCCACGCTGCTGAACGGGCTGATGGAGGCTGGATTGGCCGTGGCTGGCGTTCAAGAACCGGTGGCTTCGGAGGAAACCATTCGCCGTCTGCCGGAGTATGCCGCCACCCGCCGCGTGCCGCCGTTTCTGCTGGTCAAGAGCAACAAGCCGGAAGGGAACTGACCATGCCGCTTTATGATTTTCACTCGCACTCATTTTTCTCGGACGGCGAGCTGCTGCCGATGGAGCTCATCCGGCGGGCTGTTGCCAAAGGATACACGGCGCTGGCGATCACGGACCATGCGTCGGCGTCCAACATTGACGAGCTGGTGGAGAAGGTGACGCGGGACTGCGAACTGGCGTGGACGGAGTGGGGAATGCGCGTGCTGCCGGGGGTGGAACTGACGCACTGCCCGCCGCGCGCCATCGCCCGGCTGGCCCGTCAGGCCAAACGTGCGGGGGCCAAGGTCGTGGTCATTCACGGCGAGACGCTGGTGGAACCCGTGCCGCCGGGAACCAATCGGGCGAGCGTGGAGTGTCCCGACGTGGACGTGCTGGGGCATCCGGGGCTGCTCACGGAGGAGGAGGCCCATCTGGCGCGGGAGAACAACGTCTTCCTAGAGATCACCTCGCGGCGCGGGCACTGCCTGGGCA
>JAFAZD010000009.1 GCA_019239955.1 Armatimonadota bacterium
CGCGCTGCTTGGTAAGTTCTTTCTCATGGGTCAGAAGCTTCTTGCGCTCGACGAGCCATTCGTCACGCGAAACGACTTCCGGCTGAGGCATCTGGTTCTGTGTCATGTTGAGCCTTCTTTCCTCTCGATATGGATTGATTGTGTCACAGAGCAATGAGATGAGAGCGTTTCGTCAGCATCGTAGCCGGACTGATTGTAAAATTTCTCATTTGGTGAGATTTTCTCCTCTGGGAGCGGGCGACGGAGTTACTCATGCGGTTGTAGTTTTTCTCTCTCTGCCCAATTCGGCAGGATTTCGCTTGCCTCAGTCCGAACTATGCTACAACCAATCCAAAAACCGCGAATGCCGAACCGAGGACAACCACCATGCGCGTCATCATGCTCACCTGGGAGTACCCGCCTAAGATCGTCGGGGGCATCTCCCGGCACGTTTATGACCTGGCCCACGCCCTGGTCAAGCAGGACGTGGAGGTCCACGTCATCACCGCCGAGCATCCCGGCGCGGCCGCCGAGGAGGTGGAGGACGGCATCCACCTCTACCGCGTCACGCCGCAGGGGCAGGGTAACGACTTCATCCACTGGGTCCAACTGCTCAACGACGCCATGCTGGCACGGGCCGATGAACTGATCCCGACCCTGCTCGGCGGCCCCGGCCTGGACGCCACCGGCCACGCGCAAGCCTCCGGCCCGGTCCTGCTCCACGCCCACGACTGGCTCGCCCACTTCTGCGGCGCGGCGCTCAAGCATAAATATCATCTGCCGCTGGTCGCCACCATCCACGCCACCGAATACGGACGCAACAACGGCATCAACGGCCCGGTGCAGGAATACATCAGCTCGGTCGAGTGGAACTTGCAGAACGAGGCCTGGCGCGTGATCGTCTGCACCGAGTTCATGAAGCGCGAGTGCGAGCACGCCCTGCACACGCCCTGGGACAAGATGGACGTGATCCCCAACGGCGTGGACCCGTCCAAGTTCCAGTTGCCGGACTTCACGCCGGAAGACAAGGCCGCCTTCCGCGCCCGCTACGCCGCGCCGGAGGAGAAGATCATCTTTTTCGTGGGCCGCATGGTGCGCGAGAAGGGAGTCCAGGTCTTGATCGAGGCCCTGCCCAAAGTCCGCTGGGGCTACCACGACGCCAAGCTGCTGATCTGCGGCGGCGGCTACCGCGATCACCTGGTCAACCTGGCCGCGTACCTCGGCATGGAGCGGCACGTCTACTTCGCCGGCTTCGTGCCCGATGACGACCTGATGAAGATCTACCAGATCATTGACATCGCCTGCTTCCCGTCCCTCTACGAGCCGTTCGGCATCGTGGCGCTGGAGGGGATGGCCGCGCACGTCCCCGTGGTCGTCTCCGACGCCGGCGGCCTGCCGGAAGTGGTGGAGAACGGCGTCACGGGCATCACCACCTACGCCGGCAACCCCAACTCCCTCGCCGATGGACTGCTCAAGGCCCTGCACGAGCCGGAGACGGTCAAGCGCATGGCCGACGAGGCCTACCAGCGCGTCCTGACCGTCTTCAACTGGGACGTCATCGCCGGCCAGACGGTCGCCGTCTACGACCGCGTGTGGGGCGAGTACCGGAAGGCCGACTGGGCATGATCCGCCGGGCCGAACTGCGGGCGGTCGCCCGCGAGCGCCTCAGGGACGCGGCGGCCCTGCTGCGCGCCGGCCGGTACGATGCGGCGGTCTACATGGCGGGGTACGTCGTGGAACTGGCGCTTAAGGAGCGTATGTGCCGGACCCTCCGCTGGAGTGGCTTCCCCGAAACGCGCGGCGAGTTCCAGGACTACCAGAGTTTCCGGACGCACAGCCTCGAAGTGCTGCTGTCCCTGACCGGAATTGAGGATAGGATTCGGAGGCGCTACCTGGCAGAATGGACCGCCGTTTCTGATTGGAATCCGGAAATGCGGTACAATACGACCGGCGCCATCACACGGGCCGATGCGCAACTCTTCGTCGCGGCGGCGAGGACGTTGCTGAGGGTGGTATGAGAAAACTTGTTAAACGCTTCATCGAGATAGAAAAGCGTATCGCCCAGGAGCGGGGCGACTTCACGTTCTTTGGCCTCTTCCAGAGGAATGCATTCCCTGGGTGGTGGGATGTCGTCGTCGCTGCGCCGTGGATCGAGAATCAGTATGGTGAGGTTCGCTACTTCGTTGACCGTCTGAAGGCGGATCTGACGGAGCAGGAATTCTTGCAATTGGCCCGCATTGCGCCCATCGTGCCGGACAATCCCTATCTGGAAGACCTTCAAGAAGAATTCCCCGTGGAACATGGGATCGTGGAGGTCTGGAACCGCGAACTCTTCGGCGTGGAGATTCGCCACGCCTATATCATTACCTGCCAAAAGGTGAAAGGCCGTGCCGAGGCGGTCGCCGCCTGATGAGGCATCTGCAGCATCGCCGATGCCCGCGTGTCTGCGGCCGGGAGTCTGCCCTTGAAACACAACTTCCACGCCAGCTGCGTGGCCGTCGAAGACATGGAGGACTTCTGGCTGGTCGGGTTCGCGGATGAGCAGTACGACACCCGCGAACATCTGACGCTCCAGCGGTCTTATGAGGACGATGAGCAGGACGTTCGCCTCGGCATGAACACGTGCTACGTCGAGCGCGACGGCCAGGGGCAGTCGTGCTACGGCGGCATTGAGCGCTTTGAATTGCACCGGGATCGAGTCAAGGTCAGGTTCGACGACGCGGGGGGCGAGCGTTGGGGGTAGATGAGATGGAGATCACTTTCCGGCCCGATGGTCGCCGTTTCGGCAAACTCAAGCGCCGGCTGGAGCGCGTCTTCGCCGGCAGCGAATGCTTGAGCATTCAGGCCGCCTAGCACTGCGCCGCAACGAGCGCTGCTCTGTCTGTGCTACAATGTCTTGCTGCAATGTCTTGTGGAGGGAGAAGCGATGGACAGTACGTTGACGCTGGAGCCGAGTGCGAAAGAGGCTGAAACGGCGATCATGGAAATGCTGGCGGAGATGAAGCGGCTTGACGTCCGTATCGCCCAGAACCAGGACGACATAGATCGTTTGCAGGCGGAGACGCGGGCGATGTTGAACGAACTACGGATCAGTCTGGGGATGGTGGCGGATGTGGCGTCAGTTCATTGAATATGCTCGGCAGGTTCTGGCGCTCAAGCAGCAGACCGACAGGAACACGGCTGACATCAAGGCGCTTCAGCAAGATGTCAAGGAACTGACTGCGGCCGTTCAGCGGCTGGCCTATGAATTGCACCGCGTCAGCGAGAACGAGTCGCACGAGCGGGAGAAAATGGCGCTGCGGCTGGAATTGGCCATGACGAAGTTCGAGAACCGCCTGCTGACCGGCGGGAAGGAGCCCCCGGCTATGGAGTAGGGGGAATGGAGGGGCAGATGCCGCCGAAAGAGACGTACAGTTTTACGCTGGAGCCGATCTATGAGCCGTCGCCGGAGGCGCCGGAGGTCATGGTCGGGCAGGTGCGCGTCGAGGAGGAGCCGGCGCGGCGGGCGGTCTGCCGGGTGGAGGTGCGGGCGCAGTGGGCGGAGGACGGGGACGTGACCGTGGGCACGCCCGACCCGCCCGACCTGCCGGGGCTGAGTCAGGAGGAGATACAGCAGAGGGCCAGGGCGCTGGCGACGCTGCTGCGCGACGATAAACTGAGCGGACGCCAGGGGGCGGGCGGCGACCCGTCGGAGCCGTGACAAAAGCGGCGGGGCAGTGCCCCGCCGCTTTTTTTGCTGCGGGGCAGCCGCAAAAGAAGGAAATGCCGGACTCGGCAGAGAAAAGGCAGGCAGCGGCCCCGGCCGCGACTCTGTCTTCTAAGGACTGTCCCCCATGACCAAACCGGTTGGCATCGCGTTCATCGGCTCCGGCGGCATCGCGCAGAACGCGCACATGCCCGCGTACAAGAAGCTGGAGGCCGAGGGCAAGGCCAAACTCGTCGCCGTCTGCGACGTCATCGAGGCGACCGCCAAGGCCGCCGCCGCCAAGTTCGACGTCCCCCACGTCTTCACCGATTACGCGCAGATGCTGAAGCGGGACGACGTGGACGCCGTGGACGTCTGTACGCCCAACTACCTGCACATGCAGCCCGTGCTTGACGCCTTCGCCGCCGGCAAGCACGTGATCTGCGAGAAGCCGCTCGCCATCAACGGCGAGCAGGGCGCGCAGATGGTGGAGGCGGGGCGCAAGGCCGGCAAAAAATTCCAGGTCGCCCTCAACGTCCGCTTCGGCTCCGCGCCGCAGGCGGTCAAGCGGTTCATTGACGCCGGCAAGATCGGCGAGATTTATTATGCCCGCGCCCACGCCCTGCGCCGCCGGGGCGTCCCGTCCTGGGGAGTCTTCACCCAGAAGGACAAGCAGGGCGGCGGGCCGCTGATTGACATCGGCGTCCACATCCTCGACCTGACCCTGTGGCTGATGGGCTACCCCACGCCGGTCGCCACGGTCGGCGCGGC
>JAFAZD010000037.1 GCA_019239955.1 Armatimonadota bacterium
GCCCCGCGCCGACGTTCCAGTTTCCGGGCACGGAGGGGGAGCGGACGTACATCTGCGGCGCGTCCGTGCAGGGAAACCGCTGGGCGTACCGCAGCCATCCGGTGCGGGCGGGTTTTTCGCAGCGTTACCGCCTGCTGCTGCAACTCAGCCGAACGCCGGACTTCCCGGCGGCGGTGCGCGGGGCCTGGCGGGCCGTCTACGACCTGCAAGACCCGCCCGTCATTCCGTGCGACTTGGCGAAAGTATATCGGGACGGCATGGCGCTGCTGGCGGCGGACATCCACGAATACCACGGGGTCATCAGCGTCCCATTCGCCGCCGTCGTGCCCGGCGGCGAGGTGGTGGACACCAGCAGCCAGATGGGGTTCGTCGGCCAGGCGCTGCCCGCCGCCGCGCTGCTGCTCCAGAACAGCCTGGAGACCGGGGACGCCGACTCGGTGAGCCATGCCTGTGAAGTCGTGGACTTCTGGGCGCACAACTGCGTGACTCCGGCGGGCGTCCCGCGCACCTGGTACGACATCCACCCGGACGGGCGCACCACCTGGCGCGATTACCACACGTTCCTGCGGGTCGCCTGCGACGGCCTGGACGGCGCGCTCCATGCCTGGGACGTGATGCGCCGGCACGGGCAGGACCGGCCGGAATGGCTGGCGTTCTGTCGGCGCTACGGGGACTGGCTGGTGGGGGCGCAGAGCGCCGATGGCTCCTACGCCCGCGAGTACGATCTTGACGGTCAGCCCGTCAACCCGGCCTAAGACACGACGGACCAGGTGGTTCCGTTCCTGACCGACCTGTACCGGGCGACCAGGGACGCGGCATACCGGCGGGCCGCCCTACGCGCTGGGGCGTTCTGCTGGAAGGCGGTGCATCGGGCGTATGCCTACGTCGGCGGGACGCCGGACATCCCGAACGCCATGGACAAGGAGGGCGGCATGATGGCGCTCGCCGCCTTCCTCGCCCTGTACGACCTGACCGGGGACAGGAAGTGGCTGGCGGCGTCCCAGGCCGCCTGGTACAGCGAGACGAGGGTTTACTGCTGGAACGTCCCGATGCCGGACGGCGACCTGAAGATCGTCTTCCCGAAGGGCCGGACGACCTACGGCCTGAGCCTGATCGCCGCCGGCCACTCCGGCGCGGACGACTACATGGCCGCCGCGGCGTTCCATTACTATCGCCTCTTTCTGCTGACGGGCGAGGCCCACTTCCGGGACGTGGCGCGGCGGCTGCTGTATGACACCAAGCAGATGCTGGACTGGGGCGGCACGCCCAGCTACGCCGCTCCGGGCCTGCTCACACAGGCGTTGTCGCTCCCCCCGCCGCGCGGGCACGGGCAGACCCACTGGCTGCCCTGGCTGACCGTGCCGATCCTGGAGCCGATGGCACGGCTGCGGGACGTGTTCGGCAGCATGGACATCGCGGAGATCGGGAGGCAGCCGATGATGGAGCGGCGCAAGCGTGACTCGCGGTACGCGGCGACACATGGCTTCCTCCTGCCGCCGGAATCCTGAGACGACCATGTCCGAGTTCGAGAAACATTTCACCGTCGCGGAGGCCCGCGCCCTGCTGCCCGACCTGCGGCGCCGCCTGCTGCGCATTCACGCCCTGCTGGCAGAGGAACGCCGCCGGCAGGAGCGGGAGGGCGGCGCACAGGTCATCATCATGCGCGGCAACGGCAAGGGGCCGATCCTGAGCGGTGAGGGGGCGCGCAAAAACGAGGCCCAGCGGCTGATCGAGGAGATAGCCGCACAGGGCATCCAGATCAAGGACTTGGAGCGGGGCCTGGTGGACTTCCCGCACTTTCGGGACGGCGACCCGTCGCATGAGGTGTTCCTGTGCTGGCACCTGGGCGAAGACACCATTGAATATTGGCACGAGATTGACGCCGGCTACGCCGGACGCCGTCCTCTCTGATTCCGACCTGGCGGACGCCGTCAAACAGCGGGCGCGCGCGCTCGGCTTCGCCCTGTGCGGCATCACGACGGCCGATCCCCCGCCCCACCATCGCCAGTACGCGCGCTGGCTGGCCGAGGGCCGGGCGGGCGAGATGCTGTACCTGCACCGCCAGGAGCCCAAGCGCGGCGACTTGCGGCAGGTGCTTCCGGGCGCGCGTTCGGTGGTGTGCGTGGCGCTGAACTATGCGCCGGAGGAGGCCACGGCCGATTTCGTCGGGGCGCAGCTTGCTGCGCCCCTACAGGGCACCGTCGCCCGGTATGCGCGCTTTGACGATTACCATGAGACGATGTGGGCGCGGCTGGAGGCATTGCGGACGTTCATTCAGGAGCGACGGCCGGAGGCGAATGGGAAGGTCTACTGCGACACGGGGCCGATCACCGAGCGGGACCTGGCGATGCGGGCGGGGCTGGGCTGGGTCGGCAAGCACACTAACCTGATCTCGCGGCACCTGGGCAACTGGTTCTTTTTGGGCGAGATACTGCTGGACATCGCCCTGCCACCGGACGCGCCGGAGGCGGCGCACTGCGGGACGTGTCAGCGGTGCCTGCCCGCGTGCCCGACCGGGGCCATCACCGCACCCTATCAGTTAGATGCCCGCCGCTGCATCTCCTACCTGACCATTGAGCTGAAGGGCAGCATCCCCGAAGACCTGCGCCCGCTGATCGGCACGCGCATCTACGGCTGCGACGACTGCCTGGCCGCCTGCCCCTGGAACAAATTCGCCCGCGCGGCATCGGACGAGGCCGTCCGCCCCCGCGCGGATCTGACCGCACCCGACCTGCTGGAACTGCTGTCGCTGGACGAGGCGCAGTTCCGGGAGAGGTTCCGCCACAGCCCGATCCGCCGCACCAAGCGGCGCGGCCTCCTGCGCAACGTCTGCGTCGCCCTCGGCAACCTCGCCGAGCCACGCGCCCTTCCCGCCCTCCGCCGCGCCGCCGCGGCCGACCCGGAGCCGCTGGTGCGCGAACACGCAGAGTGGGCCCTTCAACGGGTGAATGCTTCTCTGACGGCCAATGGTGACAGCACAAGCGGGAAAAAACTTACCGAGTTTCCTTGAATATCATAATGAGGTATAACAGGAACGCGCGAAGCCGAAGGATTGCCTCGATACAACCTATTTCTCAAGGAGAGAATTGCCATGGGTGTCACTCCCGCAACGCAGACACGTTCCCAGATGGATTTGTTGTGCATTAACACGATCCGCACGCTCTCAATGGATGCGGTCCAGGCCGCCAACTCCGGCCACCCGGGCACGCCGATGGCGATGGCGCCGGTGGCTTACCATCTCTGGAACGACATCCTGCGCTTCGACCCGGAAGATCCCATCTGGCCGAACCGCGACCGCTTTGTCCTCTCCATCGGCCACGCTTCGATGCTGCTTTACAGTCTGCTGCATTTGACCGGGGTTAAGGCGGTGAATGCGAAGTATGAGAAGACCGGCCAGGTCAGTGTCAGCCTCGACGACATCAAGCACTTCCGCCAACTGGACAGCCGCTGTCCCGGCCACCCCGAATACCGCTGGACGTCCGGCATCGAGACAACCACGGGGCCTCTCGGCCAGGGGATCGCGACCAGCGTCGGCATGGCGATTGCCTCCAAGTGGCAGGCGGCCACGTTCAACCGGCCGGACTTCGAGATGTTCGACTACCGGGTGTATGCGATGTGCGGCGACGGCGATCTGATGGAGGGGATTTCGCAGGAGGCGGCCTCGCTCGCCGGGCACCTGAAGCTCGACAACCTGTGCTGGATCTACGATAACAACCGAATCACCATCGAGGGTAAGACCGACCTCGCCTTCAGCGAAGATGTGGCGACACGGTTCATCGGCAACGGCTGGAACGTCACCCGCGTCGGCGACGCGAATGACCTCGCCATGCTCCAGCGCGCCTTTGTGGTCGCTCAAAAGGAGAAAGAACGCCCCACCCTGATCATTGTGGACAGCCATATCGGCTACGGCGCCCCCACCAAGCAGGGGACCCACGGGGCGCACGGCGAGCCATTGGGTGAGGAAGAGATCCGGCTGACCAAGCGCAACTATGGCTGGCCGGAGGACGAAAAGTTCCTGGTGCCGGATGGCGTGCGCGAGCACTTCCGCAACGGCATCGGCGTGCGCGGCCGTCAGCTGCGCCAGGACTGGTTTGCTCGGCTCGATGAGTACGGGAAATCCTACCCGGATCTGGCCGACCAGCTGACGCGGATGCAGAAGCGCCTGCTGCCGGACGGCTGGGACAAGGACATCCCCGTCTTTGCACCGGATGCGAAGGGGCTGGCCGGCCGCGAGGCCTCCGGCAAGGTACAGAACGCGATTGCCAAGAACGTGCCCTG
>JAFAZD010000071.1 GCA_019239955.1 Armatimonadota bacterium
AAGTCAGCGGCGAGGTCGCCAAGCCCGGCTCCTACACCGTGCCGACGGACGGGGCATCGGTGGCGACGATACTGACGGAGGCGGGCGGGCCGACCGCCCGTGCGGCCCTGACGCGGGCGCAGATCGTGCATAAAGGCCAGACCACCGACGTGAACCTGCGCCCCATGATGTCCCACGCCGGCGACCCCGGCGGGACGGCCCGTCTTGTGGCCGGGGACGTACTCCTGATTCCGACCAACACGGCCCAAATCGCCGTGATGGGCGAGATCCACTCCCCGAACGTCTACCCGATCCCTGACGGGGATGGCCTGCCCGTGATCACGGCTCTGGCCGAGGCAGGCGGGACGACCCCGGACGGCGACCGGAAGAGTATCTACATCGTGCGGCGCGGGGCGGACGGCAAGCGTGTAGCGACCACCATCAACGTCGAGGACATGCTCAAGGGCAGTACGGGCAATTATCTGCTCCAGCCCGACGACATCCTGTATGTCCCCAGCCGGAAGAAGGGCCACAGCGCGGCGGACCTGCTGGGGCTTTTGGGGCCGATCGGCATTGTCACGAACCTATTGAAATAAGCTGTCTCGCCCGAGGATAGACTCGCGACGGGCATCACATTATGAGCAATGTACTGAACAAAGCACAGACGCCGCACCTGTCCATTCGGCCCGCGCCGGGCTGGCAGGCGCTCAACGTGCGGGAACTCTGGCAGTTCCGCGACCTTTTGATCACGCTGGCGGGGCGGGACGTCAAACTGCGCTACCGGCAGACCGCGCTCGGTGTCCTGTGGGTGGTCATGCAGCCGCTCCTGGCGGCAGGCATTTTTTCGTTCGTCTTCGGCAAGGTAGCGAAACTGCCCAGTGACGGCGTCCCGTACTTCCTTTTCGCTTACGCCGGACTGCTCGGCTGGACGGCGTTCGCCAACACCCTGGGCAAAGCAAGTACCTGCCTGGTGCAGAATTCGCATCTGGTCTCCAAGGTTTTCTTTCCGCGCCTGGTCCTCCCGCTCTCGACGGTCTTCTCCACCATGATCGATTTCAGCGTCGCGTTCGTGATGCTGCTGGTCATGATGGCCTCCTATCACATCGCGCCGCATCTCGGGCTGCTGCTGCTCCCGGTCTGGCTAGCGCTGCTTGTGATGCTGGCGGTGGGCGTGGGGTTGTACGCGGCCGCCCTCACGGTTTCCTATCGGGACGTACAGTATGTGATGCCGGTTCTGCTGCAGTTCTTGCTGTACGCCAGCCCCGTCTCCTATGCGGTCTCAGCGGTCCCTCCGCACTGGCGACACTTGTACTTCCTCAACCCGCTGTCGGGGCTGCTCGAGGCGTTCCGCTGGTCGGTGCTGGGGCATGGGGCCGTCCCCTGGGGTTCCGTGGCCTATGCGGCGGTCCTCGCGCTGGCGGTCTTCCTGATGGGGGCGTTTGCCTTCAAGAAAATGGAGCGGAGGTTCGCCGATGTCATCTAGCGATATTTCCGTCTCGGTCCGCGGCCTGTCCAAATCGTACACCATTGCTCACGACGCCACGCAGCACACGACGGTTGCGGAGGCGCTCCTGCACCGGCTGAAGAAGCCGCTGCCCCGGACGCAGAAAGAGACGTTCTGGGCCTTGCGGGACGTGTCGTTCGACATCCCGCACGGCGACGTGGTCGGCATCATCGGGCGCAACGGCGCGGGCAAGAGCACACTGCTGAAGGTCCTGAGCCGCATCACGGAACCGACCGCGGGCGAGATCGACCTGTACGGGCGGGTCGGAAGCCTGCTCGAGGTCGGCACCGGCTTCCACCCGGAACTGACCGGGCGGGAAAACATCTACCTGAACGGCGCCATCCTGGGCATGGGCCGGCGCGAGATCCGCAAGCATTTCGACGCGATCGTGGACTTCGCCGGCGTCGAGCAGTTCCTGGACACCCCGGTCAAGCGCTACAGCAGCGGGATGTACGTCCGCCTGGCCTTCGCCGTGGCCGCGCACCTGGAGCCGGAGATCATGATCGTGGACGAGGTGCTGGCCGTCGGCGACACCGAGTTCCAGAAGAAGTGTCTCGGCAAGATGCAGGACGTCGCCCACAGCGGGCGCACCGTGCTGTTCGTCAGCCACAACATGGCCGCCGTGAGCAACCTCTGCTCGTCCTGTATCCTGCTCCAGGGCGGGCAGCTCTCCCACTACGGCCCGACCGAGGAAGTGATTGATCGCTACCTGACCGCCGCCTCGCACGGCCGACAGAACACGAACGCCCTGATCCAGGGCTTCCGCCCGTCGTGGGCGCGCCCGCTCATCACGTCCGCACGGCTGCTCGATAGCCAGGGGCAGGAACAGATCAGCTTCTCCCTGGGATCGGACGTGACGCTGGAATTGACGTTCGATACCCAAAACGGGCCGGAACTGAAGGCGCCGGTCATGGGCGTGATCATCAATCACGCGACGCTCGGGATCGCGGGCGGCGTCAACACCCGCATGAGCGACTTCTGGGCCACGGATGGCCCGTACGGGACGGGGATCCTCCGCTGTCACTTGAAACGCCTCCCGCTCCTTCAGGGACAGTACAGCATTGACCTGTGGCTGGGGGACGGCCCCGTGGACCTCGACTGCCTCACCGGGTACTTGAGCCTGCATATCGAGGATACGGACGTTTACGGAACCGGGCGAACCCCTTTTGCCCACATGGGGATGGTGTACCTGGAACCCCAGTGGCAAATGGTCGCGCTCTGACGGGGAGTGAAACGTGCCGTTACGCAAGGACACTCTGGACGCTCGAACGGCGGGGGGGACGCGGTGACAAGCCTTGCCTCTCCCACGCGCCCGGCCGCCCCTCTGCCGGCCCGCCTCCGACGCCGCCTGGGGACGACCCTGCGCGACCTTCGCACTTCCCTGTCGGACTGGCAATGGCGCGCCCGCTGCTGCCGATTAAATCGGCAGCCGGGCGTCGCGGTCTCCCGGCGGGCGTTCCTGGCGAAAAGCGCCCAGCTCCAGCTCTGCCCGGACGGCGAGCCGCGCGGCGGCGCCATCCGCGTCGCCGCGGGCGTCCGCCTGTCCGACGGCGTGATCCTGGCCCCCTTCGGCGGGGAGATCCGGCTGGCCGAGAACGTCTTCGTCGGGCCGTACTGCGTCCTCTACGGGCACGGCGGCCTGACGGTGGGGCGGGACACCCTGATCGCGTCGCACACGGTGGTCATCCCGAGCAACCACGCGTTCGCGGACCCGGAGCGGCCCATCCGCCACCAGCCGCCGACGAGCCGGGGCATCAGCATCGGCGCGGATGTCTGGATCGGCTGCGGCGTCCGCATCCTGGATGGCGTCTCCATCGGGGATGGGTGCGTCATCGGCGCCGGCGCGGTGGTGACGAAATCACTGCCACCGTATTCCATCGCGCTCGGGGTCCCCGCGCAGGTACGCGGCACGCGCTGTAAAACCGGCGGGGGCGTCCCCGATGCGGGCCGGCAGGGCGCGGCCGGCAGCGTGAAGGAGATCGTGTGACAGGGCAGGGATGGACGCATGACCGCACCGGCCATGCGGGCCGAACGAGACGATTATGGGAAAATCATTAAATCAGACTTTGACACGGGACGCCAATTCCCGCTACGACCGTGTCCGGCTGATGCTGGAGCATCGGAGCGCCAAAAGGCGGTTCGAGCGACTGCGCCGGGTCTACCATCAGCCTTTGGAAGAAATATTTCCGGGGCTGTCCCGGACCCGCGCCCGGATGCAGTCCGCGGTGCCGACGGCGGCGTCCTTCGGCAACATGCCGGCGTATGACCTGCTCGTCCTGTCCACGGTCTGTGCTCATCTCCAGCCCCGGCTGCTGCTCGAGTTCGGGACCTACGACGGGCTGACCACGCTGCACCTGGCGATGAACAGCCCCGCCGAGGCGCGCGTGGTCACGCTGGACCTGCACCCCGACGACCCCATCCGACAGCAGAATACGGAGGACACGTTCTACACGCGCGGCGTCACCGTGGGCGCGCACTTCTGCGGAAAGCCGGAAGGGCGCAAAATCCAGCAGGTATACGGCGACACGACCAAGTTCGACCAGACGCCCTACCGGGGGCAGGTGGACTTCATCTTTGTAGACGCCGGGCACGCCTACGAGCTGGTGCGCTCGGACTCGCAGAAGGCCCTGGAGATGGTGCGCCCCGGCGGCGTCGTCCTCTGGCACGACTACCACTACACTCACGACGGGGTCTACACGTGTCTCAATGAACTGACCTCGTCGGTGACACTGAGGAATGTGCCCGACACGACGCTGGTTTGCCACATCAGTCCGCTGTCGGGCGGGTAGGCGCTGGTAGGGGATCATTGCGCACGGGCGGCGACCCTCCTGAGATATCGGAATTATGGGCGGAATAGCATTCATTTCCACGATGGAGGGTTACTTCTGGGGGGGCAGTGAGGAACTTTGGAGCCGCGCGGCGCTACGGCTGGCCCAGTCCAGGGTGACCGTCGGGGCCAACGTGACCCACACGGCGAAGACACCGCCGCGCCTTGAGGAGTTGATTGATGCCGGGTGTCAGGTGACGTGGCGGCGAGACCCGGAGAATAATCCGCTATTCCATCGCATCCGGCGGAAACTCAAGGGGGACGGCGTTTATCAGTGGCTCGATACATTCCAGCCGGACTTCGCCGTCATCTCGCAGGGAGGAAATTGGGACGGTTACGAGTGGATGCGGGAATGCACGAGGCGCGGCGTTCCGTTCGTGACCATCGCTCAGGCCGCGACGGAGACCTTCTGGCCCCGGCTGGAACTGTCTTGTGCGATCGTCTCCGCCTACGAAGCGGCACAGGCGTGCTTTTTCGTCTCGGAGCGGAACGTGGCGCTGACCCGGCGCCAGCTCGTCCAGCCGTTCCCCCGGGCGCGGGTGGTGCGGAACCCGTTCAACGTGTCCTACGACGCGGCCCCGCCCTGGCCCAGCACCGACGGGGTCTGGAGGCTCGCCTGTGTGGGCCGCCTGGAGCCGCATTTCAAGGGCCAGGACATTCTGTTCGACGTCCTGGGGCGGGACACCTGGCGAAGGCGGCCGATCGAGGTCACCCTGTTCGGGAGCGGCCCTAACACCGAGTCGCTGCTGGCTCTGAAAAAAATGATGCGGCTGGAGAACGTGACATACGGGGGGGTCGCGGAGGACATAGAGGCGGTCTGGGCCTCCCACCATGCTCTCGTGCTTCCGTCGCGCATTGAGGGCCTGCCCCTCGTCATCGTCGAAGCCATGCTATGCGGGCGGCCCTGCATCGTCACGGACGTCGCCGGCAACGCCGAGTTGGTGCAGGACAACGTCAGCGGTTTCGTGGCGGCGGCGGCCGCGCCGGACTGTCTGGACGAGGCGATGGAGCGCGCGTGGCAGCGCCGGGACGAGTGGCGGCAGATGGGACAGGCGGCGGCGCGGCGTGTGCGGGAGATGGTCCCCCGCGATCCGATCGGGGCCTTCCTTGAGCAACTGAGGCCGCTGCTCCCCACGACGATCGCGACGAAAATAACGACGGGGATGACGCAATGAGTCCGAGAGTGACGTGGCTGCTCCCGATCAAGAACGGGATGCCATATCTGCCCCAGACTCTGGCCTCCATCGAGGCGCAGACCTACCCCAATTGGGAAGTGCTGGCGTGGGACAATGGCTCGACGGACGAGACCGTCTCGGTACTGCGCGAGTGGATCCCCGCCCGGCTGCCCGGCCGGATCGTGACGGGGCATCCGATGGGCCTGGGGGCCTCGCTCGGCGAGATGGTCAAGCAGTGCCGGACCGAATTCTGCGCCCGGATCGACGCCGACGACATCAACGTCCCGGAGCGGCTGGAGAGGCAGGTCGCCTTTCTGTGCGCGCATCCCGATGTCGCCGTGGTCGGCTCCCAGATGGATCTGATTGATGGGGACGGGAACTGCCGCGGGAAGGCGGACGCGCTGCCGCTTCGGCACGCGGACATCGTTCACTTCAACCTGCACGGCAACGGCATGGCCCATCCGACCGTCATGTTCCGCCGCTCCGCCGTGCTGGAGGCGGGCAACTATCGGGACGTGGGGCCGGTCAACGTGGAGGATTATGATCTGTGGCTGCGAATGTCGGCCCGGCATCAACTGGCCAATCTGGATGTCCCGCTCGTCCGCTACCGGATTCACGACAAAAGCGTCACTCAGATCGCGATCGCTCAGAACAAACTGCTCGACGCCATGGACGCCCGCTTTTATGAGCAGGCCCTTCCGGTTTACGGTTGTCCGCTGGACGAGGCGAGGATGCTGCGGGAGCGCCGTCACCCCCGCGCGATCCGGGCGCTCCAGCGCATCGCCCGGCATCTGGAACAGTCTCAACCGGCCACGGCCGGGGACGTCCTGCGTTCGCCCTCCTTTGTGGCGGCGGGCCGGTCGCTGACCGGCCCGGAGGACGCCGCCTCCCGGCTGGCGCTGGCCCGCCTGGACCCGCGCTGGGATGCCGTGCCGCGGGAGCTGCTCGGCCTGGGCAAGGCCGGGGGCAAGGCCGCGCTGAAACGCATGGGCCTGGGCGGGGCCGTCGAGGCGCTGGCGGCGCGCAAGCGGGACTGGCAGTGGCGGCGCGAGTGGCGACGGTGGCTGCGGGAGCACGGGAAGCGCGGCACCTGGGTGCATCCGACCACCGAGTTCACGGGCAGCAGCCGGCCGCTGGGCTTCCTCCACCTGGACCCGGGCTGCGTCATCGAGCGGGACTGCACGGTCTGGATCTCGATCAATCAGGGCGCCCGGCCGGACGTTACCCTGGGGCACCACGTCTTCATCGGCCGGAACACCTACCTGGGCGCGTTCCAGCCGATCCGCATCGGGCCGCTCACGCAGATCGGCGCCTACAGCTACCTGGTCACGGCCAACCACAACTATGCGTCACGGGCCGTCCCGATCCGCGGGCAGGGGTTCGTCGGCGCGCCGATTGAGATCGCCGAGGACGTCTGGATCGGGACCCACGTGGTCATCGGCCCGGGCGTCACCATCGGGCGCGGCGCGGTGATCGCCGCCGGCAGTTTCGTCAACAAGGACGTGCCGCCCTACGAAGTCTGGGGGGGAGTCCCGGCGCGGTTCCTCAAGCACCGCCCGGAGTGAGCGGCCCGAACGTCATGAACATCGCCTTTATCAGTTTCGAGTATCCTCCGGACACCGCGTATGGCGGGATCGCCACCTACGTGCGGCAAGCGGTGCGTATGCTCCATGAGCGCGGCCACCGGGTGGAGGTGTTCGCGTCCAGTCCAAACCGGGAAGGGGCGGCGGAGGAAGAAGGGATTCTGGTTCACCGGGTCGCCGAGCCGGACCGCCGAGAGTTCCCGCAGCGAATCGGCCCGGTGTTCGCTCGCCGCCACGCGGAGGCGCGGTTCGACGTGTTGGAGGGACCTGAATATTTCGCCGACGCGCGGACGGCGGTCGAGCTTGTGCCGGACATCCCCCTGGTCGTCAAGCTGCACACGCCTTCCTTCCTGCTGTGGCGCATCAGTTACGGACAGGACCGCTGGACGGTCATTCGCCACGCGGTGGGCGCTTTTCGGCGCGGGACCCCGCCGGCCGGGCATCCGTGGAGCGGCCTTGAGCGCGGGCACGCCCTGGACGCGGACGAGGTCGCCACGCCGTGCCGGTCGCTCGGCGACCTCGTCGCGGCGGGCTGGGGGCTGTCCCCTGAGCGAGTGGCCCACGTACCTTATCCCTATACCCCCTCGCCCGCATTGCTCGCCGTCCCGGCCGGGACGCGCACAAACGTGGTGACTTTCCTGGGCCGCCTGGAGATACGTAAAGGCGTCCTGGACTTCGCGCGGGCGATTCCAGCGATCCTGGCTCGTCACCCTGAGGCGCGCATCCGTTTTGTCGGGCGCTCCGTCCCCGAGAGGAACGGCGTGCAGATGCGCGAGCGCCTGGAACATCTTCTGCGTCCCTATCAGCGGTCCGTGGAGTTTACCGGGCCGGTCGGCCTGGATCATATTCCCGGCATGCTGGCCGAAACCGACGTGTGCGTCTTTCCCAGCCTGTGGGAGAATTTCCCCAACGTCTGCCTGGAGGCGATGTCGGCGGCGCGGGGCATCGTGGGCAGCCGCGCGGGCGGCATGGCGGAGATGCTCGACGGCGGCCGGGCCGGCCGGCTGGTCAGCCCGCACCGCCCCGGCGAGATCGCCCGGGCCGTGACGGAGCTGCTTGACGCACCGGCTTTGCGGATTCAACTCGGACAAGAGGCACGCGAGCGCGTGCTGACGGAGTACAACGCTGAGAGGATCGGGCGTTTGCAGGAGGCCAGTTACGGCCGCGCGATCGAACGCCGGCGGACGCTGGGCGCGCGGCACTCTCGCGGGCTTGTCGCGGAGATGGCCGCATGAATGCGTTGTTTGAATTAGGAAAGGCAGTAGCAGTCGTATGGAGATGAGCGTCAGCGTTATCATCGTGACTCTGAATCGCCCGGATTGCGTGCGCCGTTGTCTGGAGTGTCTCGTCGCCCAGGTTCCGCCGCCGGAGCAGATCATTGTCGTGGATGCCTCGGCCGACGACCGAACGCTCCGCGTTGTTCAGGACTTCCCCGGCGTGCTGTACTTGCGCAACGATAACGGCTTCGGCCGGATGACGGCCTCGCGCAACATCGGTCTCAAGCGGGCGACGGGCAGCATCATCGCCTTCCTGGACGACGACGCCTTCGCACACCCCGGCTGGCTGGCCGGCCTGCGGGCCGCCTATACCGATGACACCGTGGGCGCCGTGGGCGGGCGCGCCCTCAACAACCAGCCCGACGAGGCGCGCACCGGCGTCGGCGAAATCGGCCGCCTCCAGTCCAATGGAGAATTGGCCGGCAACTTCGCGGCCGAGCCGGAGGGGGTGATCGAGGTGGATCACATCATGGGCTGTAACATGTCCTTCCGCCGCCAGGTCCTCTCCCGCCTCGGGGGCTTCCGTGAGGACTATCCCGGGATCTCGGGGGTGCGCGAGGACTCGGACATGTGTATACGGGTCAAGCGGCTGGGCTATCGGATTCTGTTCAGCCCCCTGGCCTGCGTGGACCACATCAGCGCCCCCCAGGCGACCGGCTCGCGCTTCGACACCCGCTACGCCTATTACCTGCAGCGCAACCACATCTGCCTGCTGATCCGCAATTTCGGGCCGGGGTCGGGAGTCGTCTGGCGCTATCTTGCCTTCAGCGTTTCCAACCCGTTGTCCGAATTCTTCCGCCGCATTGCCGCCGCCGTCGTTCGCCTGGGCACCGTCGGTTTGGCGACGACGGCCGGAATCGTGGCCGGCCTGACATTGGTCCTGAAAACCGGCCGCGCCCCCGAGCGGCACGATGCCGAGGGCAAAAAAATTCGTGCTGCGCTGGATGGCATCGCACCGGACGACACGCCGCGGAGCGAGGCCTGGGCTTCCAACTCCGCACCACTGGCCGCGCCTGACGCCGGCGCCCCCAAGCCCGCCTTAAGGAGAATACAACCATGATTTCATCGCCGTCAAAACCGCCAAAGTTCAAGACACAGTCGCTGACCCGGGATACGTACGGTCGTCTGGACCGTATCCGCCTGCAGCTGGAACACCGGGCCGCCCTCCGGTATTTCGAGCAGCAGCGCCGCATCTTCCCCCGGCCGCTGGAGGAACTCTTCCCGGGCCTCTCTCGCACGTGTGCCATCATCCAGGACGCCGTCATGACGCCGTATGCCTTGGCCAACGCCGAGCCGTACGAGCTGGTGGTGCTGTCGACGCTGTGCGCGCACCTGCGGCCGCGGCTGATGCTCGAGTTCGGCACCTTCGATGGGCTGACGGCCCTGCACCTGGCGATGAACAGCCCGGCCAAGGCGCGCGTGGTCACGCTGGACCTGCACCCCGACGACCCCATCCGGCAGCAGACCACGGACGACACGTTCTACTCGCGCGGCGTCACCGTGGGAGCGCGCTTCCTGGACACGGCCGAGGCCGCCAAGATCGAGCAGGTCTTCACCGACACGACCAAGTTCGACCAATCGCCCTACCGGGGGCAGGTGGACTTCCTCTTTGTAGACGCCGGGCACGCCTACGAGCTGGTGCGCTCGGACTCGCAGAAGGCCCTGGAGATTGTGCGCCCCGGCGGCGTCATCCTCTGGCACGACTACCATTATGCCCACGACGGGGTCTACACGTGCCTCAACGAACTGGCCTCGTCGGTGACGCTGTCGCAGATCCCGAACACGAAGTTCGTGTGCCACATCAGTCCCGCCTGACTGGGGCATTGCACGCTGCCTCATCGCAGGCCAGACGCTTTATGGGAGAAAGGGAGAGACCTGTGGCCCGCGTCAGTGTGATAATAGGTGCCTACAATCCCGGCCCGTTTTTGCCGGCTACGGTGCGCTCCGTCATCGCCCAGACATTTACGGACTGGGAACTGATCATCGTGGATGACGGCTCGACGGAGGACATCGGCGACGTGGCGGGGATGCATCCGGCGATCACGCTCATTCGCCAGGAAAACCGTGGCCTCTCCATCGCGCGCAACGTGGCGATTCTGAGGGCGACGGGCGAATACATCGCCGTCCTCGACCAGGACGATGTGTGGCTGCCGACCAAGCTGGAGAGACAGGTGGCCGCCATGGACGCGTCGCCCGAGGTCGGCCTGTGCTACACCAACTTTGAGATGATCGACGCCGAGGGGCGCCGGATCGGGCCGGGCTTCGACGGGGGCGCGGAGACGTACCTGGAGTTGCTGCACGGCTGCTGCATCAACGCCAGCTCGGTGCTGCTGCGCCGCAGCGCCCTGGCGGCATCAGGCCTGTTTGAACCCTTTTACGTCGGCACGCAGGACTACGACATGTGGCTGAAGATCGCCCGCCACTTCCCGATGCGCTTTGTGCCGACCATCGAGTGTCTGTACCGGCAGCACGACCGGAACCTGTCCCGCAAGTACGCGCTCCTGTTCCGGGAGGTGGAGCACCTGTTCCACCACCACATCGCTCTGGCGCGTGCGAAACAGGACACAGCGGCCCTGAAGGCCGCGACCAGCGGCCTGAAGCGCGCCCGCCTAGTCTATGGCAGCCAGGCGTTCGATAACTGTCGGGTCTGCGTCCGGAAGCGTGCCTTCGGCCCGCTGATGACCCACATGCGCTTTGCGGCCCTGGTCGCCCCGAAAGTCGTCGTTCAATCTCTGTTCGCCTACGGCCGGGCCGTTGGCCGTCATCGGCGGGCGGAACGTACTACTTCATGAACATTGCCATTACCTCCATGTACCTGCCCAGCGGCAGCAAGATCGGCGTCGGCTACCAGGTCCACTACCTCGCCAACGAGCTGGTCAAGCGGGGACACCGCGTCACGGTCTTCAGCCAAACGGGCACCTCCGCCGACTCGCTCTACGAGGCCGTCATCGTCCCGTCCGGCAGGCGCCTGCGGACGTTTGGGTTCGCCTGGAACCTGCGCCGGTACGATTTCACGCAGTTCGACGTGCTCAACGCCTGCGGCGATGACTGGTTCCTGTGGGGCCGCCCGCGGCCCCGCCACGTCCATACCTTCATGGGGTCCTGTCTGGCGGAGATGCTGCATGCGCGGACGCTGGTCGGCAAGGCCCGCATGGGACTGCTCGCGCTTTGCGAGGCGACCGCCTGCCTGCTCGCCGAGGAGAAAGTGGCCATCTCCTGGAACACCTGCCGCTATCTGCCTCTGGTGAAGAAGGTGATTCCCTGCGGCGTGAACATGGATCACTTCCACCCGGGCCAGAAATCCGAGGCGCCGTCCCTGCTCTTCGTGGGCACAATGCACGGGCGTAAGCGCGGGGCGATGTTGCTCGACCAGTTCCAGCGCGTCATCCGCCCGCGTGTCCCGGACGCGGAGTTCTGGGCGGTGTGTGAGGAGCCGGTCGGGGGCGAGGGGGTGCGCTGGTTCGGCCGCATCCCCCTGGAGACCCTGGCCGACCTGTACCGCCGCGCCTGGGTGTTCTGCCTGCCCAGCAGCTACGAAGGATTTGGGGTCCCCTACATCGAGGCGATGGCCTCCGGAACCCCCGTCGTGGCCACGCCCAACGTCGGCGCGAGGGAGGTCACTCAGGAAGGACGCGCCGGGCGATTGGTCCGGGACCAAGACCTGGCCGAGGCGCTGGTGGAAGTCCTGACGGATGCAGATCTGCGGCAACGGCTGTGCGAGGCGGGGCTGCAGCGGGCGCAAGACTTCACCTGGGACCGGGTCTGTGCCCAATACGAAGCGCTGTATGCCGGACGCCGTGAGGCCGAGGCGGTGCGGCCATGAAGAACGTGGCGCTCTTTTCCAGCGCGTTCTACCCGCACATGGGCGGAGTCGAAGAACTGGTCCGGCAGCTCGCGCACGCTTACCGGCGCCGGGGCATGTCGCCGATCGTCCTGACCAACCGCTGGCCCCTTTCCCTGCCGGCCTATGAGTGCTACGAGGACATTCCCGTTTACCGGCTGGCTCTGCGGGTCCCCGACGGCAACGTCAAGGCGCGGATCAGGTACTCCCTGTCCGGCGGCCGCGTCCGCCGTGAAATGCTGGACATCCTGCGCCGGCACCGCATTGACTGCATCCATGTGCATTGTGTCAGCGCCAACGGCTTCTACGCGCTCCAGGCCCGGCGCGCGCTGAAACTGCCCCTGGTCGTCACCACGCAGGGGGAGCGCACGATTGATGCGACCCAGCTGTACCAGCGCTCGGCCTTCATGAACCGCGTCCTGCGCCAACTGCTGTCTGAGGCCGATTTCGTGACCGGGTGCTCCAGGCACACCCTGGAAGATCTTGAACAATACTGGGGCCGCCCGTTCGGCGACCGCGCCCGCGTCATCTATAATGGCGTCAACTTGGACGACTTTGAAGCGGTCGCCCCATTCCCACACCCCAGGCCGTACGTCCTGGGGATCGGGCGGCTCGTGCCCAACAAGGGATTTGATGTCCTTATCCGCGCGTTCGCCAAGGCGCGGATGCCCTCGCACGACCTGCTGGTCGCGGGGGAGGGGGTGGAACGCGGCCCTTTGGAGCGGTTGGCGGGCGACCTCGGCCTGCAAGACAAAGTCCGATTCCTGGGCCGCGTGGACCGGCCCACGGCGGTGGCCCTGTTCCTGGGGTGCTCATTTTTCGTGCTGCCTTCGCGCGACGAGCCGCAGGGCATCGTCAACCTGGAGGCGATGGCCGCCGGCAAGGCGATCATCGCGACACGGGTGGGGGGGGTGCCGGAAATGGTCACCGACGGCGAGAACGGCCTGCTGATGCCCGCCGACGACCCGGACGCTCTGGCGTCGGCGCTGGAGCGGCTTGGGGGTGATGAGGGCCTGCGCCAGCGCCTCAGCGACGCAGGGCTGAGGCGCGTCCAGGATTTCCGCTGGCCCGCCATCGCGGAAGAGTATGTTCAGATCTACAATGCGATTGGGACGAGGCGCCCCTGACGGCGAAGGCCTGGTTTTTCATCAGCGTCTCTTGCCTGCTGATCAGCATCGTGCTCTACGCCTCGGCGGCCCGCCTGTCTCTGCGCACCCTCGGGACTCTGGCGATTATCCTGCTCATCAGCTTCCGGTACTGGCCGTCCGTGACCGCCTTCTGGCTTGGAAGGCAACTTTCCTGCTCGTGCCCGTCTGCGGCCTGTACCCGGCGGTGAGCCTGTCGCTCCTGCTCCGGGTACACTGTTCTACAAGCACGACGCGCGCGGCTGGCCCCGCGGTGTGGAAAGACGATCAGGGGCATCGCTGGCTGGACGCCGTCAGCGGGGAGCCCACAGAAATCAAGCATGCTTCCGATCAAACGTAATGACTGGGCGACGTTCCTGCTCTGCTGGTTTGCGTTCTCACTTTCCCTGCCAAGATACGTCGTGGCCTCGGCCATCGTCGCAGCCGCAATTTATGTGCTCTGGAGGATAGCCCGCTGCACGCCGGACGTCGCGCGGATCCTACAGGGCGTGCGGCGGCCAGAGGTGCTGAAGGCGGCGCCGCTCCCACAGTTACTCCTCTTCCTGGCGGTTTTGGCGGGCCTGCTGCCGTTCTCCACCAATGCCATCTACAGCCTGGCTTACTTTTTGCACTCAAGCGCATGCCTCACGGTGTTCCTGATGCTGGTGGGCTTGAAGGAACTCCCTCCCCATCGGCACTGGACGCGCCTCGTCATTCACTCCCTTCTCCTGGGCAACACCGTGGCCGCCATGTGGGGGATTTACGAGGTTTACAGGACGCGCCACCTGTATGTCACCGGCTTTGAGCCGACCCCTGTACACGCCCCGTACGGCTCTCTGCTCGTCACGGCGATTCTGACGGCCATGTCCCTGCTGCTGGCCGCGCGCGGCCCGCTCCGCCGGGCCGCCTATTTCAGCGTGGTGTGCATCTGCGGCGTCGCGCTTGTCTGCTCCCAGGCGCGTGGGCCCTGGCTCGCCCTTGCGGCCTCGTTCCCGATGATCGTTTACTTGTCCCGGCAGCGGCTGGCGCGCAATCGGAGGCGCGCCTTTCTTTCCCTCGGCGCGGCGGCCGCGCTGGCGCTGGCGCTGTCTCCCTTGTATGTCGGTCACGCCCTCACAATCTTTGACCCAAAATGGGAGCCGAACTCGGAGCGGGTGTTGATCTGGAAATCAACCCTGCACATGATACAGGATCGCCCCTTGACCGGGGTGGGGGAAGGGCTGTTCGCGACCGTCTACAATGCCCACTACATCAGCCGAGCCAGTGCGGAGGGGTTTCATCCTCACGCGCACAACAGCTACCTGATGATCCTGGCGGAAGACGGCATCATCGGGTTCCTTCCGTTCCTGTATCTGTTGTGGGGCATCGGCAATTTCCTGCGTTCGGCGCTGCGGGACAACCCATCCAGCCCCTACATTATCGCCACCGCCGGCGTATTTTGTTCGCTGCTCATCAACAGCCTCGTCGATCATTTCCTTTTCTCGGGCCACCTGTGGAGCGAGTGGATCTTCTGGCTGATGCTCGGTCTGGTCTACTATGACCGGCCCGTGCCTGGCCCGGTCACGGTAAGGGACGCGGCTTCCTGCCCCGGAGAATGCATTTTGGCATGAATTTTGCAAGGAGGTCCGATGACGATACCGCCCGCGGCCAGTTCTCGGCCCCGCGTGATGTAGTTTTGTCCGAAGTCGATCGTGAGGCCCGTATGCGCGACATGATTTTTGTTGCGATGGAAAACTGGGACGGGATGTGGCGCCGCAACCAGCCCCTGGCGATGGAGTTCGCGCGCCGCGCGCCCGACCACCGAATTCTGTTCGTCGGGCTGGCCCAGGACGTCTCACACGCCCTGCGAAAGGGCCGATTGGGCACGCTGCTGCGGGCGATTTTCCCACCCAAGGAACTGACGTCGCCCCCGGGGGCCCCGAACATTTTTCTGCTCAACCCCGTCAAGTGGCTGCCGAATACTTTGCGCTGGGGGCGGGCCTTTAACCGCTGGGTGGAGCAGCGCCAGATCCGGGCGGCATGCCGCCGCCTCGGTCTCCAGCAGCCGCTGCTCTGGATGAATCCACACTATGCCCTGCACCTGGTGGGGAAGGTCGGCGAGTGCGGCGCCGTCTACGACATCGGCGACGACTGGACGGAGCCGGATCAGAAGGAGTGGCTGCGCCAGCTCGTGATCGCCGAGGACGCCGAACTCTGCCGGAAGGCGGACGCCGTCATCGTTGTCTCGGAAAAGCTTCAGCAAATGAAGCGCCCGCTGACTGATCGGCTGTATCGAGTCCCGAATGGGGTGTACGCCGACCGCTACGCGGGGGTGGCCGAACGCAGCCTGCCCCCTCACCCGCTCACCGCGGGGTGGGCGCATCCCGTCCTTGGGTATACCGGCACCCTGCACGCCGGGCGTGTGGACATTGATCTTATCATCCGGCTGGCGCGGCGGTTCCCCGAAGGAACCGTGGCCCTCGTCGGCCCGGGCGAGCTGGAGGCGGACACCGTCCGCCGCCTGGCGGCCGAGCCCAACATCCGCCTGACAGGCCCCGTTCCCTTCAATGAGGTGCCTCAGGTGATGGCGGCCTTCGACGTGTGCATCGTCCCCCACCTGGTCACGGCTTTCACGGAAAGCCTCAGTCCGCTCAAGCTGTACGAGTACCTGGCCTCCGGCTTGCCGACCGTCTCCACGCCCGTCAGCGGTTTCCGGGACTTCCCCGAGCTGGTCTATCTGGCCGAGGACGACGCGGCGTTTGAGTCTGCGGCGCGTGCGGCGCTCGCGGAGGCGGCCGATCTGCCGGAGAGGCGTCGGCGGACCGCCGAGCAACACACGTGGCAGGCACGCGTCGATGAGATCGAGCGCATCATCGCCCCAGTGACGGCCGCGCCGGACATTGGCACTCACGCACGGGAAGGGGTCAGACAATGGACGTCCTGACGGACCGGGGCCGCCCGGGAGCGAACCAGAATCGTGGCGTCGTTACCCCCGAGCCCCCAGTGCTGATGCGAATCGGCGGCGGGCTGGGGCGGCGGGTTCGCCTGTTCTGGGCGCGGCTGCGGTTCCCTCGGGCACGGTTCGGGGCGGCCTGCGACGTCCGCTCGGGCCTGAGACTCCGGCTAGGCCCCGGCGCGTCCGCGGATTTCGGGCCGCGCTGTGTGCTTGATAACGATCTCACCATCGAATGTACGGGACGGCTTGAGGTGGGGGCGCGAACCATCTTCGGGCACCACTGCACCCTGGCCGCCTGCGAGTCCGTTGACATCGGGGAAGATTGCCTGATCGCCGAGATGGTGTCCATCCGAGACCACGACCACTGTTTCGACCGCCTCGACGTTCCGACCCGGGACCAGGGAGCGGCCGTGGCGCCGGTGAGGATCGGGCGCAATGTCTGGCTTGGGACCAAGGTCACGGTCACGAAGGGTGTGTGCATCGGCGACAACGCCGTCGTCGGCGCCAACGCCGTCGTGACCCGGGACATCCCGGCCAACGCCGTGGCGGTGGGCATCCCGGCGCGGGTCGTACGCATGCGTGAGGAGGCGTGATGCAAACACGTCCTGTCGTGTCGGTCATCATAGTCAGCTATAACACGCGCGAGATGACGCTCGACTGTCTGCGGGCACTCTATGCGGACTTGGCCGGGTTAGACTCGGAAGTCTGGGTGGTGGATAACGCTTCCACCGACGGCAGCCCGGCCGCGATTCGCGCGGCCTTTCCCGCGGTCCATCTGCTAGAGAACAGCCGAAACGTCGGCTTCGGCATCGCAAACAACCAGGCCATGGCACGGGCCGGCGGCGAGTTCTTCCTGCTCCTCAACACCGACGCCTTTCCCAAGCCCGGGGCGGTCGGCTCCCTCGTCGCCTACCTGCGCGCCCACCCGGACACCGCAATCGCCGGCCCGCGTCTGCTGAACGCCGACGGCTCACTCCAGATCTCGTGCTTCCCGTTTCCGTCGCCGTCGCGGGCCTGGCTGGAAAATCTTTGGATCTCGACCGCCCTGCCCAACCATCCAGTGGTCGGGGACTACCGCCGCTGGCCGCACGACCGGGAGCGTCAGGTGGACACCGTCATCGGGGCGTGCATGCTGGTGCGCCGCACGGCTTACGAACAGGTCGGCGGCTTCGATGAAAACTTTTTTATGTACACCGAGGAGATCGAGTGGCAGCGACGGCTGCGGGACCGGAACTGGCAGATCGCCTTCACTCCCACGGCCCAGGTGACGCACCTCGGCGGGGCCAGCGGTGCGACGGAGGCGGCCCGTATCAACCGGCACTTCTTCGACAGCCTTGACTACTACGAGTGGAAGCACCACGGCCTGGCGGGGCTGATCTCGCTGCGCCTGGCGATGACGATCGGCTGTTTTCTGCGGTCGATTCTTTGGACGCTGGTGCTGGTGGCCGTCCCACGGCGGCGGCCGCTCGCCCGCTCCAAGGCGCGCCTGCAGGCGTGGCTCACGGTGCGTCAGGCCACGCACTGGCGCCTCGACCTTCGGGGGCGCGCGCAGTGTTAAGGGGCCTCGGGCGCAAAGAAGTGGCGATCATCCGGCCGCCGGCCGCGCTGCTCACCCGGGCGGCGGCGGCGCTGGCCTACGCGGTGGTCGTGGTCCTCCTCGGCTGGATGGCGGTCGTTCAGCCGATGGGCGACATCGCGCTGATATACGTGGTCATGTTCTGGACCCTGGCCTGGCGTCGCCCGGCGGTGGCGCTGATGCTGGTCTTCGCGTCGGCCCCCTTCCAAAACGACATTTCGGGGGGCGGCCCGGCGCGCTTCTCCATCGCGGAAGTCAACATGACCCTGACGGTGCCGGTGATGCTGGTGCGCCGGTCCTTGGACCGGCGGCCGGTGGCGCTGGGGCCGATCGCGATCCCGGTGTTTTCCTACTTCGCTGTCTGCGTATACTCCTCGCTGGCGAACGGACATGGCGGGGACGTCCTGGTCCCGCTGTTCCAGATGTTTTTGTACCTGGTGGTGGCCGTGGTGATTTTCTCCTCATTGGTCGACCGGGAGGAGGATCTGCTGCTGTCGCTGAATGGCGCCGTTCTGGTCGGCGTCTTCCTGTCCCTGGCGTGTCTGGTCATGAAGTCGAACTATTTCCTCGGCCTGAACAAGAACGGCGCGGGGGCCTCCCTATCGTGCGCGCTCCTGATCGGCTTTGAGCTCTGGCTGACCGCGAACACGCCCCGCCGCCGGGGCTGGCTGCTGGCGGCCGTAGTCGTCACGGCCGCCGGCCTGATCTTCACCCTGTCGCGCGGCTCCTGGATGGGAGCGCTCGCGGGCGTCTTCGTGATTACCGCCCTGCGCCGGCGCTTCCAGCTGCTGCTGCGCCTCTTGATGATTTTGGGGCCGCTGGCCGCCATCTGCTGGCAGTTCATGCCGTCGGAGTCCAAGACGTACGCTACGAATTTCGACCAAAACAATTGGAACATCCACCAGCGCTACGCGTCGATACACATCGCCCAGCATTTTTTTGAACAAAGCCCGGTCTATGGAGTCGGCATCGGGCTGCGCAAGCAGTACGACGCCACCAACCTGTTCTGGTTTACACTCGCGGAGACCGGCGTGCTCGGGCTGGCCGCCTTTGTGCTGCTTCACCTGACGTTCTTTCGGATGGTCTGGAGTGGCCGCAGACTCATCAGACCGCATGAGATGCCGTTCTCACTGCTGGCGGTGGGCGGCGCGCTGGTGCTGGACCAACTGGTGCATGGCATGGTGGACCATTACTGGAGTCGCGGGGCCATCACGATGGCGTGGGCATCGGCCGGGATGGCGACGCGGGCGTGGGGCGACGCACGCCGGCGCGCCGATCGAGGGAGAATCACATGAGAGCCGCACTTTCTTTTTCCGGATGTCATCGGCGGGCCGGGGTCGAGCGTATCATGCTGGAATGTGCGCTGTTCCTGGCCTCGCGGGGCCATGAGATTGACGTCTTCGCTCACGATTATGACCCCGACGAGGCCTCGGGGCTGCGCTTCCACTACGTCCCCATGCGCCAGCAGCCGTTCTTCCTGCGGGATCAGTCGTTCTTCCGGGAATGCACGCGGCGGCTGGACCCGGGCGCTTACGACGTGATGGGCACGTTCGGCTCCGTGTGCCCGGTCGGCGGGGTGCATTTCGTGCAGAGCGTCCACAGCGCCTGGCTGGAGCGCAGTCGCACGCTGCGCGCTCCGCTCTCGGCGGCCCGCATCGGCCAGCGCCTCAACCCCCTCCACCGGGTCCTGCTGGACCTGGAGGAGTACCACTTCCGCCAGCACCGGTACCGCAAGGTCATCGCCACCACGCCCCAGATTCGGGATGACCTGAAACGCTTTTATGGCGTTCCAGAGGAGGACATTGTCATCATCCCCAACGGCTTCTCGCCGTCGGAGTTCAGCCCGGAGCGCCGGGAGGCGCGGCGAAGCGAGGCGCGCGCACATCTGGGGCTGCGGCCGGAGAACGTCGTGCTGCTGTTCGCGGCCAACGAATTGGAGCGCAAAGGCTACGGCACCATCCTTTCCGCGCTGCGCCGGCTCCGGCGGCCGGAGGTGCGGCTGCTGGTCGTCGGAAAGCCGGACGTTTCGCTGGTGCGCCGGCAGGCGGCGCAGGCGGGTGTTGGGGATCAGGTCATCGCCTGCGGCCCGACCCGGGATGTCGCGCTCTACCATGCCGCCAGCGACCTCTTCGTCCTGCCGACGCAGTACGAGGCGTATTGTCTGGCTATTCTCGAGGCCCTGGGGAGCGGCCTTCCCGTCGTCACCACCCGCGTTCCCGGGGCGCAGGATGCCATTCAGGTCGGCGTCAACGGCGCGCTGATCGATGATCCGCGCAGCGGCGACCAGCTCGCCGCCGCCCTGGAGCCACTGTTGGAAGAGGGGCCGCGCGCCGCACTCTCCGCGGCGGCGCCGGGGACGGCCCGCCAGTACCAGTGGCCGGTCGTCTTGAAACGCTACGAGCAGCTGCTCCTGGACTGCCGGAATTAGGCCCGCTCACAAAGCTATGTCATCTACGGTTATGTCACCCGCCCGAATCCGAACGGCAGTACGCCGGCCCCCTCACGTACTCGTGGACGCCCGCTTTTCCGCGCGACGGCGTGGCGGCGACCGCTGTCGCTACGAGCTGGCCGCCCATCTCAGCGATCACGCCGCCGCCCGCTACACCTTTCTGACCTACGCGGACACGCAGGCGATGCTGCTGGACCGCTGCCACGACGCCCAGACCGTCACCACCGACAGCCGCCCGAACCGGCACCCGCAGGGGGACATTTTTGAGCACGTGTCGCTGCCGCTGACCGGGCGGCGCCTGCGCGCGGACATTTACCACGGCACATTCAACATGCTCCCCCTGGCGGCACCGGCGCCGATCACTGTCCTGACGATACATGACATGGCCGTATTTGCCCACCCCGAGGCCTACGGCCGACGCTTCGCCGCCTACGGGCGCGCCCTCATCCGGGCGGGGGTCCGCCGGGCGACCCAGATTCTCAGCGTCTCCGACGCGACCGCGCGCGAAATCGTGCGCTATCTGCCCCACGCGGAAGGGAAGATCGTGACGATCCGAAACGGGGTGGGGAAGGAATTTGTCCAGGCCGCCTCATTGGGTGAGGCCGAGGTCGGGCCGGCCTGCTCCCGGCTCGGGATTCCCCGGCCCTACGTTCTGTTCGTCGGCAACCTGGAGCCCAAGAAGAATCTGCCGCGGCTGATCCAGGCGTTTCAGCGCCTGAAGGCCTCCAGCGGCCTGCCCCACACGCTGGTCATTGTCGGCGAGCGGCCTCCTGAGGGGCCGGACGGCGTCCCGGGCGGGGGGGAGCAATCTCGTGCGATCCACTTCGCCGGATACGTCGAGGACGCCGACCTGCCGGTGCTATACCGGGGCGCGGATCTTGTCGCCTACCCCTCCACCTACGAGGGTTTCGGCATGCCCGTCCTGGAAGGCATGGCCGCCGGCGCCCCGGTGCTGACCTCGTCCGTGTCCTCACTGCCCGAGGTGGCGGGCGGGGCGGCGATGCTGGTGGACCCGTATGACGTGGAGGAGATCGCGGCCGGGCTGCACCGTGCGCTGACGGACCGGGCGTGGCGGGCAGGGGCGGCGGTCGCCGGCCCGGCGCGCGCCGCCGTTCTGTCATGGGCGGAGAACGCGCGGCAGACCTCGGAAGTTTATCATCGGCTCTGGGAACGGGCTGCCGCGGAGGGGACTGCAGGGCGTGGCGGGAAGACCTCCTGATGCGTGTGCTGCTGATCTCCCACACGTGCCAGTCCCGCGTCGAGGGCCAGCCGAAGGCCGCCCAGCTCGCCGCCTGGAAAGGCCTTGATCTTCGGGTCCTCGTCCCCGACCGCTGGTACGAGTACGGGCGGTGGCGCCGCGCCGAGGCTCCCGAGGGGGCGGCCTACGCCTTCACGGCGGAACGAGTCGCGCTGCCGTGGACCGGGCCGGCACAGTGGTATCTTCACTGGTACCCACGCTTGGCCGCCATACTGCGCGAATTCCGGCCCCACATCATCGACATCTGGGAAGAGCCCTACGGGCTGGTCAGTGCCCAAACATGCTGGCTGCGGAATCGAATCCTGCCGCAGACGAAGATTCTCTCCGAGACCGAGCAGAACATCAACAAGAATCTGCCGCTCCCTTTCGAGCGGTGCCGGGCGTACACCCTGCGCAACGCCGACTTTGCCGTCGGCCGCAACGCGGAAGCGGTCGCCGTACTGCGGTCAAAGGGCTTCACGGGGCCGGCGGCGGTTGTGCCGAACGCCGTTGATGCGGACCTTTTTCGCCCGATGGAACGCGCGGCCTGCCGCGCGGAACTGGGGTATCAGCCGACAGACTTTGTGGCCGGCTATGTCGGACGCCTCGTCGAGTCGAAGGGATTGATGGAGGCGGTGGACGCGCTCCCCCACTGCCCGGGGAACGTCCGCCTGTTGTTTGTCGGCGCCGGCGATTTTAAAACGGACCTGGAGGAGCGCGCGCGCGATCTGGGGGTGAGCGAGCGGGTGCGTTTCCTGCCCGCCCGCCCTTTGACGGATCTGCCCAAGGTCATGAACGCGCTGGACACGCTTCTGCTTGTGTCACGCACGACGCCGAGCTGGAAGGAACAGTTCGGCCGCGTGGTGATCGAGGCCAACGCGTGCGGCACGCCGGTGATCGGCTCCCGTTCGGGGGCCATACCGGAGGTGGTCGGCAATGCGGGCCTGATCGTCCCGGAGAAAGACCCCGTGGCTCTGGCCGCCGCCATCCGTGACCTTGCGGACAACCCCCATCGGCGGAATGAACTGGGGGCAATCGGGCGAGCCCAGGTAGAAGCTAAGTTCACTTGGGCACGAGTCGCGGACCAAATGCACGACATTTATAGCCAAATTTTAGATTCGAAGTGTGACCGCCCTTGAGCCAAATCCGACAAGAGGAGTATCCTGGGATGGTTTTCATGCTTCCCAGGCAACAGGCAGAAACGACGTTTCTTGAGGCACATTCTGTGGTATATTGTCAGGACTTTATCGGAACTTCATCTTTTTGGCTGAGATCACGAGCTTTGGCATGGAATTTGCTTATTCAGCATTGACCTGTTGGAACTGCTGTATCCTCAACATTTTTGCTCAAGGTGCAGACACACCCAAGCCGATTTCTTCTAACAGCACAAGCAGATGCTCGGGCGGTGAAGACAAGAATGTCCTATGGAACCCGTTCTACAGCGGGTCGCAGTATGATGGGCCGAGGAGACGGCGAAAAGACCGTTCGTCATCTATTATCATAGTATCGCAAACCGCTAGCCATGCAACTAGCTGAGGAAGTCAACGCCATGCGGGTCGCACTCGTGCATGATGATCTGGTCCAAGCCGGCGGTGCCGAGCGCGTCACCGCCTGCTTGCATGACCTTTTCCCCCAAGCTCCGCTCTACACATCCATCTACGACCCTCGCGGGACTCTGCCCTGCTTCGCCACCATGGATGTACGTACTTCCTTCCTTCAACGGTGGCCGCTGGCCTCACACCGTCTGCACAAGCTTGCCCTTCCTTTCTTTCCTGCTGCCTTCGAGGAATTTGATTTCTCGAACTACGATCTCGTCCTCAGCTGCACCACCCGTTTTGCTAAAGGGGTCATCACCCAGCCGGAGACCTGTCACGTCTGCTACTGTCATACCCCTCCCCGATTCGCCTGGCGTCCCAATGATTATTTTGTGGGCAGTCCTCACGCCCGCCTGCTCACGCCGTTTATGCGTGGTATGATGCGCGACCTGCGCGTCTGGGATATCGCCAGTTCTCAGCGGGTTGACTACTTTGCGGCTAACTCTCACAACGTTGCCCGCCGCATTCGGAAAGTTTACCGGCGCGAGTCCACCGTCATTTATCCCCCCGTGCAGACCAGTCGCTTTCTGCCCGCCCCCGCCCACGAGATCGGCCCACACTTTCTGATAGTCTCTCGCCTCGTAGGGTACAAGCGCGTGGATCTTGCGATTGAGGCCTGTAATCAACTGGGCCTCCCGCTGCGCGTGATCGGCACGGGGCCGGAGGAGGCCGCGCTGCGCCGCCTCGCCGGGCCAGGGGTCACGTTCCTGGGCAGAGTTCCGGACGGCGCAGTGGCGGCGGAGATGGCGCGCTGCCGGGCGCTGATTTTCCCTGGAGAGGAAGATTTCGGCCTGACGCCGCTGGAGGCGATGGCCTGCGGACGCCCGGTGGTGGCCTACGGGGCGGGGGGAGCAGTCGAGACGGTGGTGGATGGGGTGACGGGGGTGTTGTTCGCCCAGCAAACGCCGGAGTGTCTGGGGGCGGCGCTGCAAGTGGTTGGAACATTGCCGACGCCGCCGGGGGCGCTGCGCGCGCACGCGGAGCGGTTCGACACCGCCTCATTCATGCGGCAGATGTCCGCCTTTCTAGACGAGGCACTCGAGCAGCACCGGCGAACCTACCAAATGCCGCTGGAGTGGACCTCGCCCGACCGGCCCGAGGACCTTGTCGGCCGGTTCCGTTGAGAACTTAGCAGGGGACTGTCCGCCTTTCAGGCGGCAGAGCAATGTTGCCCTGCGAAGCAGGACTTTCTCCTGTTTGCCGAAGCATTATAAAATCCTGGGAATGCGAAGGCTGCCTTGAACCCGGCATTCCTCGTTCCATCCTCCGTTCTCGTTTCACCAAAAGGCCTTTAATACCGCGCTTCCGCTTGCGGAAGTTTACTCCGCGGGATACACCAAGATGGAGGGTCTTGAGTACGGACATTCCAGGGGTTGCGGCCAGGAACGTGTAAAAATAATCCTCAAATCGTCTATGTCAACAGGTGCAGGTTTGCTGACTTGTCCAGCAAAGCCAGTGCCGGGAATTGCCTTTGAGCGCTAACGTAGGGGGATGCCGCAAGCATTGCCCAAGAAGCCGCCTCTTTTACGAGGGGGGAGTTGTCACCGAAGGGGTAGGTCCCTCTAAGGTAACTGGTTTCGAGCCAAGACGGCACTGCTCTTGAGCGCCCATCTTGATTATTCGATAGCGAGCTACACAAGACCTATGACCTAAATGCTTTTCCGCTCGTTGGCTCTGAAGGAGCGTGGAGAGGTTTCCGCTATCAGAGGATTTATCGTGTCTCATCATAAGTTTATCGCCTTTGACCTGCTCCGTCTGCGCCACTTCCTTCGACTTGGACAGACGCAGTCCAGCCCTTCGCTACGCATCAACGCGGGCGGGGGGTTCTACACGGACGCGGCGGGCAACGCCTGGCAGGCGGACGCCGACTACACGGGCGGGGCCACCTGGTCCTTCCAGGGCCTGAGCATCACTGGGACGGCTGACCCCGAACTCTACCGCGACGTGCGCTACAGCGCCGCCACCTTCGGCTACGCGTTGCCCGCCGGCCCCGGCGCCTACACCCTCAAGCTCCACTTCGTCGAGGGCGACGCCTCCCCCGCCGTCGGCAAGCGCCTCTTCAACGTGCTGGTCAACGGGTCGGTGGCCCTGAGCAACTTCGACGTCTTCGCGGCGGCCGGCGGCGCGGGCAAGGCGCTGGACGAGAGCCTCCCCGTCACCGTCCCGGCGGGCGGCGGGGGCGTGAGCGTCTCCTTCCAGACCGTCTCCTACGCCGCCATGGTCTCCGCCATCGAGCTGATCCCTGCCGCGCCGCCTGCGCCGTCGGGCCTGAGCGCGATGGGGGTCAATGCGCAGGTGTCCCTGGCCTGGAGCGCCGTCAGCGGCGCCACCGGATACAGCGTCAAGCGGGCGACCGTCAGCGGCGGCCCCTACATGACCCTCAGCACCCCCGGCGCCGTCATCGGCACGAGCTACACGGACACGGGCGTGGCGAACGGGACGACCTACTACTACATCGTCACCGCCACCAACAGCGTCGGTGAGGGCAACGCCTCCAACGAGGCCAGCGCCACCCCGATCGTGGCCGTAGGACCGACAACAATATCCGTCACTGATAGCAACCTATTTTTCAGCCCGTACAATTGGTATATCAAGGACTCCAGCTACGCCCAGGCCGTCAACAACGGCGCCTATATTAAGGGTGGGTTCACCGGCACGAGTCTGAGCATGAACGTTGATGTCTCGCCGCTCATCGCGGTCGGTGACGCCGCTTCCGAATATCCGTATATTCGTTTCTCCGTAGACAACATGCCCTGGACGACAGTTCAGTTGAATAGTGCCAGCACTGCCATCTCCATCGCACACGGTTTGGCTGCCGGCAGTCATACATTCATTATCTATGCTATTGGCATCGGTAACCACGATCGGTGGACGCCCACATCGGTTTTGCGGGTGTCAGGATTTACGCTCGATAGCGGCGCGACCTCGGCTTCGTTTTCCAGTACGCCACTGTCCGTTAAATCGGCGCGAATGATTGCTTTTGGCGACTCGATCACCGACAACGTTTTCGCGGATTTTGATGGCGTGTTCGCCCCCAACGGTGATGGACAACAGGATTACATTTCCTTAGTTGGGACCGCTTTAGGAGCGGAATACGGGACCATCGGTTTCCCCGGACAGGGTTTTTCACGCAGTGTTGGTGGGACCGCACCGGCGCTTCCCTTGACCTATGGCTACTATACCAGTGGCGTATCACGGCTGATAAACGGACTGTTCGCGCCAGCACCGGATTACATCTTTCTGAATGAAGGAACGAACGATGACAGCCTGCCGCCTTCCCTGGTAACAGGTACGATCCAAGGGCTTCGCGCGGCAGCTCCCAACGCCCAAATCTTTGTGATCGTGCCGTTCGGGGGATTTCAGGAAGCTGCGATCACGGCTGGCACCAATGCTGTTGCCAGTGTTGATGCTAAGGTGCATCTGATTGATCTGGGGGACACTTATTTCGGTTCAACCAGCGGCCTGACCGGGAGCGGCCCGAGCGCGCAGAGTTCAGACGGTGTCCATCCACGCCTTTATCTACAATCGGAGCTGGGTGCCATGGTAACAGCCCAGGTCGTCAAATTCCTTAAGTGACAATGCCCGGGCGGATTGGTCTGGGCTTCTGTCGACTTCACGGACGCTGTGCCGCCCCGCATTTGATACGCTCATCAGCACACTCCCTCCCATGCCCCGTCCAACTCTCACCTCAACCCCGCCGCTGTCGTCCCTCTAATAACTTCACTGATGCTCCCAGGCACGTAGTTAGTCAGCACCTCCAGCATTTGTAATCATAAAAACAGCAAAATCATCAGTATGCCTTGGCACGTTCTGTGCAAATAGCAACATAACGCCTGCTCAGGACAGTGCCATCCCGCTCTTTATGGGTGGCGGTTGGGACCACGCCCGGAAGGGCGCGAAATCAGCCCGCGCGATTGAGGACAAACGTGGTCTCAGGTCCGCGAAGAGGGACTGCGGGCTCTTCAAGCCGCGAGTTCAGTCGCCAGCCAGAAAGAACGCAGCCGCCGTGCCACTCAGGGGGCAAAGAGAGACGGCAGAGGAAGTAATCTCACTATGCTTCGCAGATTTCACGCACCCTGCCTTGCCTGGACAGGCCTTGCCTTACCTGGCTTGGCTTTAGGCGGCTTGGCGCTGATCGGTTCCGCTGCCCATGTCCAGTCTCCTACCGCCGGACAGTATGCCAGCAGATTTAATCTCCCTGAAGATGGCCCTGGAACTGTCACACGCGGCGCCGCTTCGGACGGCAAAAGTGCCGGCGGTTTCGCCAACAGCCCTCGTCCCATTGTTATCAGCGCCGGCGGCAATTCTTCCGCCGCCGTCAGCAGTGGAACGAAGAGGGACAAGCGATCCACCCCTAGTACCGCCGCAGCCAGCTTCATCCCCATTGTTGTCACCGGCACAGCTGAAGGCACTGGAGACCGTCCTGAGGCCGCTATTCACGAGGTCGGTATTCACGCGATGGACGCACCGGCCGTTCACCCCGCCGGTTCAGAGCAGGCTCAGGATTTGGCTGCGGCCGCGCGGCCCGCGCCCCTCGCCACTGCACTCAGGAATGGCCCGCTCGTTCCAATCGTCATCTATGGTGCTTTCAGCAAGGATAACAACGTCCTGAACAACGCGAGCCCCTCGGCGGCCCCGGAACCGTCTCCGGCGGTGACGCTGGCGGGCCTGACTTTGCTGACGGGCCTGGTGCTGCGACGCGCCATCCGGCGTACCCGGACAGCCCGTGCCTGATGCACTCACAATGAACTTTATGACAACTCACCGCTTCGAGCTGGAGCAGACAGACCGGATTCCGCCTGCCCCACCATACCTCGTCTGGGGTACCCTGTTGCCCGTGTTCGGGGCGGCCGGATTGCTTCTCGGTTTCGCCTGGCCGGTACTGAATTTCTGGCGGGCACAGTTCACCAATCCCAGCTCCTTCTATAGCCACGGGCCCCTCGTCCCGCCCATGGCCGCTCTCATCCTTTGGCACTACCGCGAGCGGTTGCGCGTTGCCCCGTTAGCTCCCGCGCCTATCGCCCTCACCCTCCTGCTGCCCGCTGGAACCCTGCTCGTCCAGGCCATCCGCATCGGCAGCGGCTGGATCGGCTCCCTCGCCCTCCTGCTCACCCTTGCCGGCAGTGCTTGGCTGCTGCTGGGGGGCCGTTGGATGCGCATCGCCCTGCCCGCCTTCGCCTTTCTGCTGCTGATGTCCCCGCTCCCCAGCACTCTGCTCAACCAGGCGACTCTGGGCCTACAGATACTCTCCACCACAATGGCGGCTCACCTCCTCCGCCTGGTCGGCTGCCACGCCGCCGCCGTCGGCACCCTGATCACCCTGCCCGGCTTCACTCTCTGGGTCGCGGCGCCCTGCTCCGGCTTCAAGCTGCTGCTCTCGCTGCTGACCTTTGGAGCCGCCTTCGCCCTTCTGCTGGACGGCCCGCCCGCCCGAAGGCTGAGCTTGCTCCTTGCGACGCTCCCGCTCAGCCTCGCTGTAAACGCGGTGCGCGTCGCCCTGATCGCCATCGCCGGGGCGTGGCAGGGCCCGTCGGCGGCCCATCAGGTGGACGCGCAGGGGGCGCTCATCACCCTCACTCTGAGTTTTGTTGCCTTGTACCTGCTGGCGAGAGGACTACAATGCCGCACGTTGGCCGGATGGCCGCTCTTCTGATGTTCCTGTTTGGGACCGGCTGGCTGGTTGCGGCCTTGACGAAGCCCCCGCCGCCTGCCATCAACGCTCCTTTGACTGACGTGACCATCCCTCGTCACCTCCTGGACTACGTGGGATTGGACAGTATCGTAGATCCGACCGCGCGTAAGGCACTGGCAGGAACACGCCTGATCGCCCGCACTTACCGGCGCGGCGGTGAGATGGTGCAGTGCGTGGTGATGAGCGGTGACGCGCCGGGGACACTACACGATCCGCGCGACTGCCTGGCGGGCAGCGGCTGGCACGTCACCGGTGAGCACGATGAGCGGCTGGCGGACGGACAGCCCATTCACGCCTGCCGCGCCGTCGAGCGACCCGGCGCAGCCGACCTGGATGTTGTGTACCTGTTCGTGGTGGACGGGCGTGTGACGAGTGATTTGGCCTCGGTGCGAGCGACCATGCTCTGGGACGCGCTGAAAGGCAGGAGCCAGGGATCGAATTACCTGGTGCGGCTGTCGACTCCGCTGCCGGTCCGCAGCCGAGACACGGCCGTCGCCCATGATCATCTCCTCAATTTCGCTGCGCGGATCCTCGCCTGCCTTCCAATACACCCCCGTACGCCCCAGAAAACAGGGCTACTCTAACCAGCGATAAAGGGTAGCTATCACTAGGCATCGGGAATGGACCGCCCGCCTGAGCCACAGGGAACGCTGCTCCCGTGGTCACGTTGAGTCGAAGGGCCGGTGAACGGTGCGGCGGTGCCCGGGATGAGCGACAGGGGCGCGGCGGTGAAAGTGGTGATGAGGCAGTCGGGGAAGTGATGGTAATTGGGCAATGATAAGTGACATTATCATTGTCATATTAAGCCGCTTTCATTGCCGGTTTCTCCACCACTTTCAGCCCAGAGGGATGCCCACAGTGATCCCCGAAAGGATGGCGGCCGCGCCGCCGGATTGCGGCCGGATCCGGCCCGTTTTCCCGAACTCACCCTCGCCCCTCGTCCCCTGTTCACGATCTGCCGCGCGATGGCCCGCTGGCAGCCCATGGCGTCCATCGTGATCACGCACCAGGCGATGTCCAGCAGCTTCAGGAGCGCGGGGATGGCCGTGACCTCGCTGCTCTTCCTGTCCACCACCGCTTGGCCCAGCGACAGGCCCGCCTCACTGCCCCACGCGCTCACCAGGTGCAGGGCCGCCTGCCCCGTCGCCGCGTCGAAGCTGTGGCGGATCGCCTTGCCGTCGACGGCAATGACTTCCGATGGCGATGACTTCGCCCCGCGTGTAGGCGTGCAGGCTCCGGGCGAACGATGGTATAAGAGCAGGCAGCGCCCGAACTGCTCGGGGTCCGGGCGGGCGAAGGATGTCCAGCAGAGCGTACTGCACATGAGCGGACTCCCGGATCAACGGGATGAGCCAGGTTCCACCACGCCCACTCTGATACCTCCTGAAACTAAGATGCTCTCGCCCTGGGATTCTTGCCGTTCCAGGCCACTTGGCACGATTCTTGCACAACCGTATCCCCGGAAGACGCGAACCGCGCGGTTCGCCCGCCTCGGCGATGGCGGCCCCCGCGGCAGGCTGCAAGAAGGCCGGTATTATGAGCGCGACCATCAAGCAAAAACCGCAACTGATCATCCTCCCCAGCCGGGGGTGGCAGCCGCTGAACCTGCGCGAGCTGTGGCAGTTCCGCGACCTGCTCACCACCCTGGCCGGGCGCGACCTCAAGCTACGCTACCGTCAGACGGCCCTCGGGGCCGTCTGGGTCATCCTCCAGCCCCTGATCGCCGCCGGCATCTTCTCCTTCGTCTTCGGCAAGGTGGCGAAGCTGCCGAGTGACGGCGTGCCGTACTTCGTCTTCTCCTTCGCCGGCCTGCTCGGCTGGAACGCCTTCAGCGGCACCCTGGGCAAGGCCGGGTCGTCCCTGGTCGGCAACGCCAACCTGGTCTCCAAGATCTACTTCCCGCGCCTCGTCCTGCCGTTCGCCACCGTCTTCTCCACCCTGATGGACTTCGGCGTCGCCCTGACCATGATGGCCGTCCTGATGGCCCTGAGTCACATCGCCCCCACGGCCGGCCTGCTGCTGCTGCCGGTCTGGCTGTTCCTGATCATCACGCTGGCGATCGGGATCAGCCTGTTCACGTCGGCGCTGATGGTGTCCTACCGGGACGTCGGCTTCGTGGTGCCGGTGATGACCCAGTTCCTGCTCTACGGCTGCCCCATCGCCTATCCCATCTCCGCCGTGCCGCATCACCTGCGCGGCCTGTACTACCTGAATCCCCTGGCGAGCCTGCTGGAGGCCTTCCGCTGGTCCCTACTGGGCCGGGGCGAGATGCCCTGGAGCGCGCTCGCCTACGCCGCCGCCTTCGTCGGGGTAGTGTTCGTGTCCGGCGTGTTCGCGTTCCGCAAGATGGAAAGGAAGTTTGCTGATGTCATCTGACACGGTCCTCCGTCTGCCGAAGCGCATGGCCGCCCCGCGGGAGGACGCGCCGCGCCTCCGACTGGAGTTCCTGGACGGCCTGCGGGGGCTGTCCGCCCTCTACGTCGTGCTGTTTCATGTCTGGCTGATCATGAACTGGCAGGGATTCCTGCGGGGCCACGTCGATGGGGATGGGCTGCCGGGATGGCTGCAAGCGGCGTCCTCCTGGATGCGATATGGCGCCGCCTCCGTCGCCGTCTTCATCGTTCTCTCCGGGTACTGCCTGATGCTGCCCGTGGTCACCACGGACGGCGGGAAATTGCGCGGCGGCGCCTGGGGCTTTTTGAAGCGGCGGGCGCGGCGCATACTCCCGCCGTACTACGCCTCGCTGGCGCTGTCACTGCTGTTGATTGCGCTCGTCCCCGGACTGCGGACGGTCAGCCACACATGGTGGGATCATGTGCTGCCTGCCTTTTCACGCGGCGCCTTGATTTCACACCTGTTTCTGTTTCACAACCTCACCAGCCACTGGAACCTGAAGATCAATGGGGTGCTCTGGAGCGTCGCCACGGAATGGCAGATCTACTTTCTCCTGCCGTTCCTCCTGCTCCCCGTCTGGCGGCGCTTCGGCCTGTTGGCCCTGATCGGCGTGTCCTACGTGCTGGGATGCCTCCCGCATTACGTTTTTCACGGTCAGGTCGACTCCGCGTCGTACTGGTACATCGGCCTGTTCGGCCTGGGCATGGCCGGTGTCATCCTCGGATTCTCCGAGGACGCGGTTGTCACCCATTGGCGTCGCCGTTTCCCGTGGCTGCCGCTGGCGTTCGTGCTGTGCGTCGCTTACGGAGCCGTCGCATCCTGGACGTTCTCGTTCAAGCACGGCCTGATCAAGGACACCTTGATCGGCCTGGCCGTCACGAGCCTCTTGATACGCTGCACGAACGCTCTGAAGGAGGGGCCGAAGGCTTCCGGACTCTGTGTCTCACTGTTCCTGCGCCTGTTTGAGTGCCGCGCTGCGAAGGCCTTGGGTTCCTTTTCCTATAGTTTGTACCTCACTCATGCGCTGGTACTGGGGTGTCTTTATCTCGCACTCCGGATACACCACGCTTCCCCGATGGTGAGCTTTTTCGTCTTGCTCCTGTCCGGCGTTCCACTCTCGTTGGGTGTGGCTTTTCTGTTCCATCTTGCGTTCGAACGGCGTTTCCTATCCAGTCCCAGGCCTTTACAAAAATCGGACCGGGATAACATTTCCTTGCCTGCATCTATAGGCATGGCCGAAGTCCAAGGAAGTATGCATGTCATCTAGCGACCTCGCCGTGTCGATTCAGGGGCTGAGCAAGTCCTACACCATCGCCCATGACGACGCCGGACACTCGGCGGCGCAGGCGCTGCGGCGCCGCCTCCGGGACCCGCTGCGCCGGGCCGAGCGGGAGACGTTCTGGGCGCTCCGGGACGTCAGCTTCGACATCTATAAAGGCGACGTGGTCGGCATCATCGGGCGCAACGGCGCGGGCAAGAGCACACTGCTCAAGATCCTCAGCCGCATCACCGAGCCGACGGCGGGGCGGATTGAGTTGTACGGGCGCGTCGGCAGCCTGCTGGAAGTCGGGACGGGGTTCCACCCGGAACTGACGGGCCGCGAGAACATCTTCCTCAACGGGGCGATCCTGGGGATGAGCCGCCGGGAGATCGCCCGGCAGTTCGACGCCATCGTGGACTTCGCGGGGGTGGCGCAGTTCCTGGACACGCCGGTCAAGCGCTACAGCAGCGGGATGTATGTCCGTCTGGCCTTCGCCGTCGCCGCCCACCTCAATCCAGAGATCCTGATTGTGGACGAGGTGCTGGCCGTCGGGGACTCGCAGTTCCAGAAAAAGTGTCTTGGGAAGATGCAGGAGGTGGCCGAGCAGGAAGGCCGGACGGTCCTGTTCGTCAGCCACAACATGGCCGCCGTCACGGAACTCTGTTCGCGCGCCATCCTGCTGGGGAACGGGCGGATCCAAAACGATGGGTCCACCCTGACCGTAGTGAACGAGTACCTAGACGGCGCCACACGCCGGGCCGCCGAGATCGTCTTTGCGGACGCGGAGACGGCGCCCGGCAATGAGAATGTCCGACTCGCCGCGGTCCGAGTCCTGGATGACGAGGGCAGGCTCGCCGACAAGGTCGACATCAGCCGGCCCCTGTCGGTCGAGGTCGAATACGTGAACATGATCCCCGGGACCATCTTGAACATCTCCACGTCGGTCTATGGTCCCAATGACGTCTATGTCCTGGCCTCGCCGTCGATCTCCGACCGGGCCTGGTATCAGCGCCCGCATCCCGTGGGCCGGTTCCGCAGCCGGTGCCGGATCCCGGCGAATTTCCTGAATGACGGGCCATACCGGTTCTCCGTCGTCCTGGTCGAGAACGGGATCGCGGTCGCCACCGCCGACCACGTGGTCTCGGTGGAGGCCGTGGACTACGGCTCCGGCCGCGGTACCTACTTCGACGTCTGGGGCGGGGTCGTCCGGCCCAGCCTGGACTGGGAGACGGAGATGCTGGGCGGCGCCCCGGAGGACCGGCCCACCCACGCCTACGCCGGCCGTCGGTAAGCCACTCGGAAGGAGAAGTTATCTGTGCGCGGCGCTCGGTTGATACGTAGAATCGCGGCCTCGGTCGGGCATCGCGCCCATCGGACAAAGTTGGTCGCCGAACGCGCCTGGATCGGCATGGAAAATGCCCGGACACGGCACCATGGAGCGAGCGATCTCCTCATCCTGGACGACTGCTTCCCGAACGTCCTCTCCGCCTTCCGGATGGCCGAGTTCACGGCCTACCTTCAGGACTTCCCGACGGCCCAGGTCCATTCCACCGGGAGCGCGCTCTCGCAGTACAGCACCCTCCCGGAGTCGATCCGGAGATTTCATCGCGCCCACCCCGAATGGGCGGGCCGCGTCCGCCGGTTCCATCCCCAGCGGCGACTGAACGGGACCCTGGCCTATCTGGTCTTCCTGATGAATGCCCACTTCTACATCGAGACCCTGGAGCAGAGGGCGCTGCCCTTTGTCTTCACCCTGTATCCCGGCGGCTATTTTCATCTCAACGACCCCGTCAGCGACGGAAAATTGAAGCGTGTTCTCTCATCGCCCATGTTCCGGAAGGTGATCGTGACCCAGCGGATCACCCAGGACTACCTGCTCCAGAAGGGGTGGTGCGCGCCGGACCAGATCGAATATGTTTTTGGCGTCGTCACGCCCTCCGACCGCCTGGCCGCCGTCGGCCCGCCGCGAAAGTACGGCGTGAACAAAGAGACCATTGATCTCTGCTTCGTCGCGCACAAGTACATGCCCCGCGGCATCGACAAGGGGTACGACCGATTCATCGAGACGGCCTGCGCCTTAAGTCGGCGTCACCCGCAGGCGCGGTTTCACGTGGTCGGCCCGTTCGACGAGAGCGACATCGACGTCCGTGACATCCGGGACCGGGTGACCTTCCATGGGACCCAGCCGACGGAGTTCTTCCCGGACTTCTACGCCGGCATGGACATCATACTGTCCCCGAACGCGCCGTTCATCCTGGCGGCGGGGGCCTTCGACGGCTTCCCGACCGGCTGCTGCGTCGAGGCCGGCCTCTGCGGCGTGGCCGTGTTCTGCTGCGACGAACTGCGGCAGAATGACGGCCACTTCCGGGACGGGGAGGAGATCGTCCTTATCCCTCGGGACGCCGCGGGCATTTGCTGCGCCATCGAGCGCTACCTCGCCGACCCGAACCGCTTGGCCCGGCTGGCGCGGGACGGTCAGCGGGCGTTCCAGCGGGTCTATGATCTGGATCGGCAGATGGCGCCCCGGCTGAACGTCCTCAGAAGCTTGAGCGGGAAAGGCGCGGAACGCGTCGGCGAGTTATGTCGGACGGTGTAATCACTTCTTGTGCGAGCAGCCTGCTTCGACAGAAGGTTCGCCATGCCCTCAACGGCACGGCTATTGGAGACACACCCCCTCCGGGGCTGCGGGACACGGCCCGCGACTCCTTTTAGCCCAGAAGGGGGTTCTTTCCAACCGCCGTGGGGTTCAGCCCGTGGGGGGACTTCGTAACATCGGCTGGTAAGACATGTCGGAAAACCGTTCAGATAACCGTCTCGTCATTTACGGCGCCGGCGGCCACGCGAAGGTCGTCGCCGACATCGTGCGCCGCGGCAATCGCTTCGAACTCCTGGGCTTCCTGGACGACCAGCGCCCGGAGCGCCGTGGGGACGCCTTTTGCGCTGCGACGGTCCTGGGCGGCCGGGAGCATCTGGACGTTCTGCGTCAGCAGGGCGTCCGGCAGGTGATCATCGCCATCGGCGACGGCCGCGCGCGCACAACGCTCGCCGAGGTCGTGCGGGCACACGGCTTCCGCCTCGTCGCCGCCATTCATCCCTCTGCGATCATCGCCGAGGACGTTGTGATTGGGGACGGGACGGTCGTCGCGGCGGGCGCGGTCGTGAACCCGGGTTCGCGGGTCGGCGAAAACGCCATCATCAATACCTGCGCCAGCGTGGACCATGACTGCGCCGTGGACGACGGCGCGCACATTTGCCCGGGCGTCCGTCTGGCCGGGGGCGTTCGCGTCGGCCGAGCGGCCTGTGTCGGCATCGGCGCGGTCATCATTCCGAACGTCCGCATCGGCGCCGGTGCTGTGATCGGCGCCGGCGCGGTGGTCCTCCATGACATCCCCGATAATGCCGTCGCGTACGGCGTTCCGGCCAAAGTACAAAAAAGAGCATGAAAGTTCAATCGCACGATCTCGCCATACTGGGGGGGAGTCCCGTCTTCCCGGAGAGCCTGCATGTGGGACGGCCGAACGTCGGCGACCGCGCGCGGCTGCTGGAGCGCTTCAACGACATGCTGGACCGGCGCTGGTTCAGCAACAACGGCCCGTTCGTGCAGGAATTGGAGCAGCGGATCGCCGCGATGGTGGGCGTGAAACACTGCATCGCCATGTGCAACGCCACCGTCGCCCTGGAGATCACCATCCGGGCGCTGGGCCTGACCGGCGAGGTCATCGTCCCGTCGTTCACCTTCATAGCGACGGCGCACGCCCTGCAATGGCAGCAGATCACGCCCGTCTTCGGCGACATCGACCCCGTCACCCACACCCTGGACCCCAAGTCCGTGGAGGAGATGATCACGCCGCGCACCAGCGGCATCATCGGCGTGCATGTCTGGGGACAGCCCTGCCGCATCGAGGCCTTGCAGGAGATCGCGCGGCGGCGCGGGCTGGCGCTGATGTTCGACGCGGCCCACGCCTTCGGCTGCTCCTACCATGGGCAGATGATCGGCAACTTCGGCAGCGCCGAGGTCTTCAGTTTCCACGCCACAAAATTCCTCAACTCGTTCGAGGGCGGCGCCGTCGTCACTAACGATGACGAACTCGCCTCGCAGATCCGCCTGATGACGAATTTCGGCTTCGCGGGCTACGACAACGTCATCTACATCGGCACCAACGGCAAGATGAATGAGGCGGCGGCGGCCATGGGCCTGACCAGCCTGGAAAGCCTGGACGACGTCGTCGCCGTCAACCGGCGTCACTACGCCCAGTACGCGCGTGAGCTGAACGGCCTGCCCGGGGTCACGATGTTTTCGTACGACGAGCGCGAGAGGTGTAACTATCAATACGTGGTCCTGGAGATCGACGGCACACAGGCGGGCCTCAGCCGGGATCAACTGATGGAGGTGCTTTGGGCGGAAAACATTCTGGCCCGGCGCTACTTCTATCCGGGGTGCCACCGGATGGAGCCTTACCGTTCCTACTTTCCCCATGCCGGACTGATGCTGCCGGAGACGAACCGGCTGTCCTCCCGCGTCCTGATCCTTCCCACGGGGACCGCCGTGGATGCTGCGGACATCAGCACGGTCTGCCAGGTCATCCAGACGGCGCTGGCGCACGCGCCGGAAGTCCAGGACGTCCTGTTGCGGCGCGTGATGCAAGACCAGGAAGCGGCTGATTGATGGTCCCGGAGTCTTCTTCTCCCTCCCCCGACGTGGCCGCCCCCAAGGTGAGCGTCGCCCTGATCACCTACAACCACGAGCGATTCATCGCCCAGGCCATTGACAGCGTCTTGATGCAGGACACCGCATTTGACTTCGAACTGGTGATCGGGGAGGACTGCTCCACGGACCGGACACGGGAGATCGTCTTAAGCTACCAGCGAAAACACCCGGGCATTGTTCGTCCGCTGCTGCCCGAGAAGAACCTGGGCATGAACCGGAACTTCGTCCAGACCATGCGGGCCTGCCGCGGGACATATATTGCCCTGCTGGACGGGGATGACTACTGGACGTCCGCCACCAAACTGCAGCAGCAGGTCGACTTCCTGGACCACCATCCCGGCTTCATGACCTGCTTCCATGACGTCGCGGTCGTCTCCGATGCGGAGATCGACGCGCAAAAGTACGCCCACCGCGGCGTCACGGACCAGGACGTCTACCGGCTCAAGGATCTCCTACAGAGAAATCCCATGCCGACCTGCTCCGTCATGTTCCGCAACGGATTCTCGAAAGACTTCCCCGAATCGTACTACGGCTTGAAACTGGGGGACTGGCCCCTGCACATTTTCAACGCCCAGTACGGGGACGCCAAATACCTGGAGCAGGAGCTTGGCACGTACCGGGTCCACGGCGGCGGCGTGTGGAGCGGCCAAAATACGACGAATCAGCTTCAGTCCTTCATCGCGATGTTCCAGTGCCTGTCCGAGTTCTTGGAGCGCCGGTACCGAAACGACCTGAAAGCGGCGCTCGCGCGGCAGTATTATCACCTGTCGCTGGCGCACTACGCGGCCCACGAGACGGCTACGGCGCGGCGCTCCCTGGTCCAAAGCCTCCGCCATGTGTCACCGGGCAACCGCCAGTTCGTGAAGACGCTCTGGCCCCTCTTGCTCGAGTTGTATGTGCCCGGCGTTTGCCGCCTGGTGTACCACTCAAAACAGAGGGCCAAAGAGTTGCTCCGGCGGATCACGGCTTTGGCGGCATAACTGGGCTTCTCTCCTCTCCCCAAGGCCCCGGACACCCTCCGAATCCTCCCGCTGCGGGAGGACTCCGCGAAGCAGTGTGTCGGACTTGTTCTTCGACGCGGCCACGGGCCAGGCGGCCTTGCACCTGGTGTCGGCCGGGGCTCAGGGCAGCCGCTTGGCGCAGGGGCAGGTGGCGGTGGCGGGCAAGGGCAACGAGATCACGGCCCTGCCCGCCCTGCTGAGCCTGCTGGACCTGTCGGGCAGTGCGGTCACCATCGACGCCATCGGCTGCCAGACACAGATCGCCGCGCAGGTCGTGGCGGGCGGCGGCGACTACGTGCTGGCGCTCACCCCAATAAAGCCTCAAGGGCAACCACAAAGCCTCAAGGACAACCACCCGACGCCCCATGGGAACATGGCCTGGTTCTTCGCGCAACTGGCGGCGAGGTGTCATTCACGTCATTCACGGGTCAGGAGGCGGCAATGGCAGCAGAGGATCGGGCGGAGGAGGGCCGGGAGCGGCGGCGCGCGGCGATTGACCGTCTGACGCGCGCCTACCGGGAGAAGACGTAAGAGCCCCGGAGAGACCAGTCTGATTGCCTCAACCGGGTCTCATGTCCGACTAGTGCAGTTCCACAAGAGTTCTTGTGGTTGTCCTGCTTCCGTGGACGCCAGCCCGGCTTTCTGGCGCCGCGCATCGCTCCCAATGGTCGCATCGCTCCCCTTGACAGTTTTGTCGCGGTGGAGTATATTGATGACACGAGTCATTGGGCTTGCACTCGGCAATGAATTGTGTCATCATCAAGACATGATTACGATGTCGGAAGTCGCCCGAAGGGCGGGGGTCGCCCGGTCGACCGTGTCGCACGTCCTGAGCGCGCGGCACGGCGGGAACGTGCGCATCCCGGAGGCGACGCGCCAGCGCGTGCTGCAGGCGGCCCGGGAGCTGGGCTACCGCCCCAACGCCCTGGCGCGCTCGGTCCGAACGGGCAAGTCCCGCATGATCGGCTATCTGGTGGACGACCCGCGCTACGAGCCGTACTGGAACACCATCATCGGCGCCCTGGGCGAGGCCGAACGAGAGGGGTTCACGCTCAAGCTTCTGTCGGTGACGGACGAGACGCTGGAGCAACGCATCGAGCAGTGCATCGAGCTGCGGCTCAGCGGCCTGATCGTGCGCGTCAGCCAGGACAAACGCCCCCTCTTCGAAGAAGCCGACCGTGCCGGCATTCCCGTCGTGACGGTGGATGAAAGCGATCCGCAGCCGTTCGGCCTCCGTGTCGCCGCCGACGATGCCCTCGGCATCCGCGAAGCCCTGGCTCACCTGGCGGGGCTGGGGCACCACCGGATCGCGTTCATATCGAGCGGGTTTCATCGCCAGCGGGACCCGCAAAGGACGCCGCCCCGCGAAGCCATGTTCCGCGCGGAAATGGCGGCCCGCGGTCTCGACGTCCCGGAAGGGCGGGTGACCTACGAAACGATGCTGGTCTACGGGCGCGAGGCCGGGATAGGACTTGGCGCCTCGACGGTCCTGGCCGCTACGGACGCCCTCCTCGAGCATCCGGACGGGCGACCGACCGCCATCTTCTGCTGGCGCGATGAGACGGCCCTGGTCGCGTTGCGGGCGTGCCGCCTCCAGGGCCTGCGCGTGCCCGAGGACATCTCGGTGGTCGGCTTTTCCGACATCATCGCGGCCCGGCTGAGCGACCCGCCGCTCACTACCTGTCAGTCGCCGTGGGAGGAGATGGGCCGGACGGCCATGCGCCGACTGATACACGCTCAGGGTGAGGAATTCAATCCGTCTCCGCGCGCTATTCTCATCCCATCCGGGCTGGCCGTTCGTCAGTCGAGCGGACCCAACCCTGAGTAGCGGGGACAATCACTGTCCTGGGCCCATGTTTGTGTGGGGACGAAGGCCCAGGATCTCCCACATTGCGTTGTGAAGGAGGAACCATGAAAGAGCTGATCGTAAATGTCCTCGGTTTGGTCTTTCTGCTGACCCTGGCAGCCGCGGCGCCGGGTCCGGGGCAGGCACAGGCCGCCCCGGCACCAGGTTTACCACAGGGGCAACTCCCCTCCGCAGGGTTCGACGACCACCAGAATATGATGGACCAGCTCGGGGTCAAAGCCCTGCGGCCGGGGCCGAACCCCAACGACCAGTCCACCTTCGATGAGGCGACCGCCAACCCCTACAAGGACAGCATGCCGGACGTGCTCCGGATGAAAGACGGCACGAGGGTGACCAAGGCGAAGCAATGGCCCAAGCGTCGTGCCGAGATCGTGGAGGATTTCGAGCGCGAAGTCTACGGCCGAATCCCCAAGAACGTGCCCAAAGTGACTTGGGAGGTGACCGCGACGACCCCGGGCGACAGCGGCGGCGTCCCGACCCGGACCCGGACCCTCGTCGGCCACGTCGATAACAGCGCCTATCCACAGATCACCGTCAATATCCAGGCCAGCTTCACGACACCGGCGAACGCCAAGCGGCCGATGCCGATCATAGTCGAGTTCGGCGGATTTGGCGGTTTCTTTGGGTTTGGCCGGCCTCGCGTCGGACCCAGTTGGCAGCAGCAGGCCATCGCCCACGGCTGGGCCTACGGCAGCATCAATCCCGCCAGCATCCAGCCCGACAACAACCACCTGACCTCGGGAATCATCGGCCTGACCAACAAGGGGCAGCCGCGCAAGCCGGAGGACTGGGGCGCGCTCCGGGCGTGGCAGTGGGGCGTCAGCCGGCTGATCGACTATTTCGAGGCCCACCCCGACTCCCAGGTGGATCCGAAGAAGGTCGGCATCGAGGGCCTGTCCCGGTACGGCAAGGCGGCGCTGGTCACCGAGGCGTTCGAGCCGCGCATCGCCGTCGGCCTGATCGGCTCCTCCGGCGAGGGCGGCGCCAAGCTGCACCGGCACATCTACGGCGAGGCGGTCGAGAACCTGGCCGGGGGCGAGTACTACTGGATGGCCGGCAATTTCATCAAATACGGGGCCTCCGATCCGCCCAAGACGGCGGCCGACCTGCCTGTGGACTCCCACGAACTGATCGCCCTGTGCGCGCCCCGCCCCTGCTTTATCAGCTATGGGATGGTGGAACACGGCGACGCCAAGTGGGTCGACGCCCACGGCAGCTTCATGGCGGGCGTGCTCGCCGGGCCGGTCTATAAGCTACTGGGCAAGAAGGACTTCGGCACCCCCGGCGATTACCTGACCGACCCGATGCCGCCGGTCGGTCAGCTCATCGGCGGCGAGCTGGCATGGCGCCAGCACGAGGGCGGCCATGACGTCACTCCCAACTGGCCGTCGTTCTTCGCGTGGGTCAGTCGGTATATTCAGGCGCCGGAGATCCCCCAGCCCACCGCCGCCCCGGCGGGTCAGGCCGCCCCGGCGACGCCCGCCGCCCTGCCGGCCGCCGGGCCGCCGTGGGGCGGGGCGGCCGATCAGCCGTCGCCCCGGGCCGACGCCAACTCCCTCTTGGCCCACAGCCAGCTGGTGGCGAAGGCCAGGCAGGGCGGGATCGACGTCTACTTCGTCGGCGACTCGATCACGCGCCGCTGGGGGTCCAGCGACCCCCAATATGCCGACAGGCTGGCGAACTGGAAGGCAAACTTCTTCGGGTGGAACGCGGCCGACTTCGGGTGGGGGGGCGATCGGATCCAGAACATCCTCTGGCGCCTGCAGAACGGCGAACTCGACGGCGTCCAGCCCAAAGTCATTGTGGTCCTGGCCGGGACCAACAACGTCGGGGCCGTTCCCGGCGGGGACCCCCAGGTCACCGACATCACGCGCGGCATCCGGGCGATCCGGGACGTCTGCCGCGCGAAGGCACCCGGCGCCACCATCATCCTGACGGCGATCTTTCCCCGCAACGACAACATGGCCGTAATGCCGGAGATCAACAAGATCAACGCCAATATCGCCGGCCTCTGCGACGGCAGGACCGTGCGCTACCTGAACGTCAACGACAAATTGGCTGATAAGGACGGCAATCTGTACGCGGGAATGATGAATCCCGCCGATAAACTGCACCCGACGGTCCAGGGCTACCAGGTCTGGGCGGACGGCCTCAGGCCGATCCTCACCGAGTTGCTGGGCCCGCCCGCTGCGACCGACCATGCGCCGCCGCCGACCGGCGATCCCAGCGCCGCCGGCAACAAATGAACCGTGCGCCGGATCGTGCGCGTTTCTGCAGGCGGTACATCATCATGAAAATCACGCCCCCACTTTCTTGGTTGGCAAGCTGCCTCCTTGTCTCCGCCCTCGCCGTGGCGGCCTCCCTCGTCCCCGTGAGCGCCGCCCCCAGCCTCGGGCTGCCGGTCTGCATCGTCTCGGAGAAGGCCGGGCCGGGGGCCTTTCCGCTGGTGCGCGGCCTGTCTGCCGCGCCCATCTTCCTCGACCGGGCCGACTACCCGGGGGTGATTCGCGCCGCCCATGACTTACGCGATGATGTCGAACGCGTCACGGGGGTGAAGCCGGAACTCGCGACTGGCCGCCCCCCCGCCGGCGAGGCCGTGGTCATCGCCGGGACCCTGGGCAAGAGTCCGTTGATCGATAACCTCGCCATCTGCGGCAAGATCAAAGCGCTCTCCATCTCCGGCAAATGGGAGTCCTTTGTCATTGCCACGGTCGCCAACCCTCTCCCCGGTGTAAATCAGGCCCTCGTCATCGCGGGCAGCGACAAGCGCGGGACGATCTATGGCCTCTATGAGGTCTCCGCGCAGATCGGCGTCTCGCCCTGGTACTGGTGGGCAGACGTCCCCGTCCGTCACAAATATGCCCTGTTCGTGAGAGGCGGGCGCTACGTGGAGGGACCGCCCGCCGTCAAGTACCGCGGCATCTTCATCAACGACGAGGCCCCCGCGATGTCCGGCTGGACCCAGGAGAAGTTCGGCGGCTTCAACAGCAAGATGTACGCCCATCTGTTCGAGCTGCTGCTCCGCCTGAAGGCGAATTATCTGTGGCCGGCCATGTGGGGTCACAAGTTCGACGTGGACGACCCCGACAACCCCAAACTGGCCGATGAGTACGGCATCGTCATGGGCACGTCGCACCAGGAGCCGATGATGCGCTCGGACCAGGAGATCAACGACGACATTAAATCCCGAGGGCCATACGACTACGCACAAAACCGTGACGCCATCTACCGATTCTGGCAGGGCGGCGTGGACCGCGTCAAGGACGACGAGAACATCTACACCCTCGGCATGCGCGGCACCGGCGACACCGCGATCAACGCCCGGCCGGACCAGATCATCCCGCTGCTGGAAAAGGTCGTCGCCGACCAGCGCGCCATCCTCGCCCGGGAGGTCAACCCCGACGTCACCCGGGTGCCCCAGATGTGGTGCCTCTACAAAGAGGTGCAGGGCTATTACGATCAGGGCCTTCGCGTCCCGGACGACGTGACACTGCTCTGGAGCGACGATAACTTCGGCAACCTCCGGCGCGTGCCCACGCCCCGGGAACGGAGGCGCCGCGGCGGCGCGGGCATCTACTACCACTTCGACTACGTCGGTGACCCGCGCGACTACAAGTGGCTCAACACCGTCCCCATCGAGAAGGTCTGGGAACAGATGCACAACGCACTGGCGTACGACGCCCGACGCATCTGGGTCGTCAACGTCGGCGACCTCAAGCCCATGGAGTTCCCGATCTCCTTCTTCATGGACTATGCCTGGGACCCGCAGCGCTGGCCGAAGGATCGCCTCGGCGCGTTCACCCGGCTCTGGGCGCAGCAGCAGTTCGGCCCGCAGTTCGCGCCACAGATCGCCGACGTCCTCGAGAAGTACACCAAGTACAATGGCCGACGCAAGCCCGAGGAAATGGATTCGGAGCCGTACAGCCTGACCGATTACCGCGAGGCGGACCGCGTCTCCGCCGAGTGGCAGGCGCTCGGCGATGAGGCACAGGGCCTCTATGACAGGATGCCCGCCGACGAGAAGGACGCGTTCTACCAGCTCGTCCTGTATCCGGCGAGGGCCTCCGGCGTCGTCACCCGACTGTACATCGCCGCCGCCAGGAACCATCTGTATGCCCGGCAGGGCTGCGCGAGCGCCAACACCCTGGCCGACCGCACCGAGGCGCTGTTCCGCGAGGACGCCCGCCTGGCCGCGTATTACAACCACACGATGTCCAGGGGCAAGTGGGACCACATGATGGACCAGAGCCACATCGGCTACACGTCCTGGAACGACCCGCCCCGAAACAACATGCCCAGGCTGACACGGCTCGATGTCCCGGCCGCCCCGGGCCTGGGCGTCGCCGTGGAGGGCTCGGAGTCCGCCTGGCCGGCGGCCGGGACGGGCAAGGCGGCGCTGCCGCCGTTCGATCCGCATGGCCCCCAGTCCCAGTACATCGAGGTCTTCGACCGCGGCCGGGCACCGTTCACCTACACGGCGACGCCCAGCGCCCCATGGGTCCGGGTCAGCGCGCTGGCCGGGACGGTCGGCGGTGCGGACCGCCGCATCGAGGTCAGTATCGACTGGGCGCGGGTCCCCGCCGGGTCGAGCCGTGACGCGATGGTGACCGTCTCCGGGGCGGGCGGCGCCACCGTCGTCCGGGTGCGCGCCGACCACCCCCCTGAGCCGTCCGACCCGAGCCCCGGAGCCTTTGTCGAGTCCCAGGGCTACGTCGCGATGGAGGCGGCGCACTACACCGGCAAGACGGACACCCCGGCGGCTCACTGGGATGTGATTCCGAACTACGGCCGCACGCTCTCGTCCATGAGCATCTTCCCGGTGACCGCCCCCAGCATGACGCCGCCCGCCGCGCCGCGCCTTCAGTACAGGATGTACCTGACCGGCGCAGGTCGGGCGAGCGTGAGAGCTGTGCTCGCGCCGTCGCTCAACTTCGTGGCGGGCCGGGGCCTGCGCTACGCCGTCTCGCTGGACGACGGCCCGCCACGGGTCGTGGACGTCTACGCGCATGAGACGCATGGGGACTGGCAGCGGTCGGTGATCGACAACTGTCGTGTCGCGACGACCGCCCTGATGGTGGACCGGCCCGGGTACCACACCCTCAACATCTGGATGGTCGATCCGGGTGTGGTGCTGCAGAAGCTGGTGGTCGACCTCGGGGGCCTCCGGCCGTCGTACCTCGGCCCTCCGGAGAGTGGTCGGCTCGGCGGCTCCCGCTCAGCGAGGAGGTGAGGCATGGCAATGACAAGTCCGTTTCGTTTGGACGATGAAGTCGCCCTCGTCACCGGCGGCGGGACGGGGCTGGGGCTGGCCATCGCCCGGTGCATGGCCGCGTCCGGCGCGCGCGTCGTCATCACGGGGCGGCGCGAGGACGTGCTGAAGCGGGCCGCGGAGGATCTTGGCCCGGCCGCCGATTACGTCGTCCACGACGTCACGCAGTCCGGCCAGGCCGTACCGCTTGTGACGGCGGTCGAGCAAAGGCACGGCCCCGTCACCGTCCTGGTCAACAACGCCGGCATCAACCTCAAGAGGCCGGCGGTGGAGACCACGGAAGAGGAGTTCCTGGAAATCCTGCGGACCAACGTACTCGGCGCGCATTCCCTGGTGCGCGCCGCCGCGCCGGGCATGACGGAGCGGGGACGAGGGTCGATCCTCTTCATCGCGTCCATGGCCTCGCTCTTCGGAATCCCGGGCGTCGTCGCCTACAGTGCGGCCAAGAGTGGCCTGCTCGGCATGGTGCGGACGCTGGCGACGGAACTGTCGCCCGTGGGCGTGCGGGTGAACGCCATCGCCCCTGGGTGGATCGAGACCGCCATGTCACGACGGGCGATGGAAGGCGACCCGGAGCGCGAGCGGAAGATCCTGGGGCGGACGCCCATGGCGAGGTTCGGTACGCCGGAGGACATCGGGTGGGCGGCGGTCTACCTGAGTTCGGACGCCGCGCGGTTCCTCACCGGGGTCACCCTCCCGGTCGACGGCGGCGCCAGCATCGGATTCTGAAGCGGCTCGGAAGACACGGGAGCACGAATGAAACTCGGATTGGGACTCTATCGCCACATGCTGAACCGGGAGAACTATCAGTTCGCCCGCCAGTGCGGCTGCACGCACCTCGTCATCCATCTCGTCGATTACTTCAACCTCTGCCACGAGACCGGCCTCGACAACCAGCCCGTCGGCGGCACGTCCGGCTGGGGCTATGCCGGCGACCCCGACCGGCTATGGACCGCCGAGGAGCTGATGGCGCTGCGCCAGGAGATCAACGCGGCGGGCCTGGAGCTCGAGGCCATCGAGAACTTCGACCCCGCCCACTGGCACGACGTCCTGCTGGACGGGCCCCGGAAGGCGCAGCAGATGGAGAACGTCAAGACAATCATCCGCAATGTCGGCCGGGCGGGCATCCCGGTCTTCGGCTATAACTTCTCCATCGCCGGTGTTGCCGGGCGTACCGAGGGGCCCTGGGCGCGGGGTGGGGCCCTCTCCGTCGGCATGCTGGAGGGGGACCAGACGCCGATGCCGGCCGGCATGGCCTGGAACATGGTCTACGACCGCCACGCTGCGGGCGGGGTCGTTCCCACCGCCACGCCCGATCAGCTCTGGCGGCGCCTCCAGGAATTTCTGGAGGCGGTGCTGCCGGTGGCCGAGGAGGCGGGCGTCACCCTGGCCCTGCACCCGGACGACCCGCCGGTCCCCGTACTCCGCGGCCAGCCGCGACTCGTCTATCAGCCCCGCCTTTACCAGCGCCTCCTCGACCTCGCCCCGAGCGAACGCAACGGCATGGAGTTCTGCGTGGGCACACTGGCGGAGATGACCGAGGGAGACATCTACGAGGTGGTGGACCGGTACAGCAGGACGGGCCGCATCGGCTATGTCCACCTCCGGAACGTGCGCGGCAAGGCTCCTGACTACCGGGAGACCTTCCTCGACGACGGCGACGTGGATATGCTCCGCGTCCTGCGCATCCTTAAGGGCAACGGATTCGGCGGCGTGCTGATTCCGGACCACACGCCGCAGATGACCTGCGCCGCGCCCTGGCACGCCGGAATGGCGTACGCGCTCGGCTACATGCGGGCGGCCCTGCAGCAGCTGGAACAGGAAGGCACGCCGTGCGACGCAACCTGAACAGGCCTTCCGAGGAGTCCCCTCCGGGGCTGAGTGCGCCCAAGGACGGCGGCCCAGGCCTGCCCGGTCTAACGACGCACATCGGCTCAGTCCGCTGGAAGATCTGCGCCCTGCTGTTCTTCGCCACCTCGATCAACTACGTGGATCGGCAGGTGCTGAGCATCCTGGTGCCGGACCTGCAGAAGGCGCTCGGCTGGAGCGAGGTCGCCTACGGCAACATCGTCGCGGCGTTTCAGGGCGCTTACGCGCTGGGGCTACTGCTCGTCGGCAGCCTCATCGACCGAATCGGGACGCGCCGGGGCTATGCAGCCGCCGTGATCTTCTGGAGTATCGCCGCCGCCGCCCACGCGCTGGTTCAGTCCGCGTTTGGCTTCGGCGTCGTGCGGTTCGCCCTGGGCCTGGGCGAGGCGGCAAACTTCCCCGCCGCCGTGAAGACCGTCGCCGAGTGGTTCCCGAAAAAGGAGCGCGCCCTGGCGACGGGCATCTTCAACGCCGGGTCCAACATCGGCGCCCTGCTTGCCCCCCTGACCGTCCCGTGGATTACCGTCAAGTACGGCTGGCAGTGGGCGTTCGTAGCCACGGCGTCCCTCGGGCTCCTCTGGCTGGTCTTCTGGCTGGCCATGTACCGGAGTCCGGAGGAGCACCCGGGCCTCGGCCGTGCGGAGTACGACTACATCCGCGGCGATGCCGAACCGCCCTCGGCCAAGGTCTCCTGGGTTCAACTGCTGCCCCACCGGCAGACCTGGGCCTTCGCCGTCGGGAAGTTCATGACAGATCCGGCCTGGTGGGTGTATCTTTCCTGGCTGCCGAAGTTCCTGCACTCCCGTTACGGCCTGACGCTCGACAAGCTCGGACTGCCGCTGGTCGTCATCTACCTGCTCGCCGACGTGGGGAGCGTCGCGGGCGGCGGCCTCTCGTCCTACCTGATCCGGCGCGGTGCGGCCCACGGGCGCCTGGCGGCGATGCTGGTGTGCGCCGCGCTCGCGGTGCCGGTCATGTCGGCATCCCGTGCCGGCAGCCTGTGGGTCGCCGTTCTACTGATCGGCCTGGCGGCGGCGGCGCATCAGGGCTGGTCCGCCAACCTCTACACGCTGGTCTCGGACACGTTCCCGCGCCGCGCGGTCGGATCCGTGGTGGGCATCGGGGGCATGGCGGGGGCGCTCAGCGGCATGTTCGCCGCGAGTGCCGTCGGATATCTGCTGGAGCGCACACACGGCAACTACACGCCGGTCTTTCTGTTCGCTGGCTTTGCCTATCTGGCCGCGCTGTTGATCATCACCGTGATGAATCCGTATCTGAAGCCGGCCACGTTCCCCGCGGCCGCGCCGACGGACGGCCTCATCAAAAGCGTCCAGTAACTGGGCCACAGAAAGGCGCTCATTCACAGTCATGGCCCTAAAAGGAGTCGCCTCACGAGACGGAATAGGACCGTGACAATCAATGCCACCGTGGGGGCGCTGGGCGAGCAGCGGGGGCACAAGACGCTGCGGGTCGTCTCCAAGGGCAACCGGGAGCGGCTGGTGAAGGTGCCCCCGGAGGTGGCCTGGCAGGTGGAGCGCTGGCGGGAGGCGGCCAGGGCGTTG
>JAFAZD010000202.1 GCA_019239955.1 Armatimonadota bacterium
TGCCGATAATCGGGCATAGGGAATCGCCCCGCATCTGCGACGGAGAAGCCGTATGTCCACCAACACCATTCAGCACCTGCCGCTGGAGCAGATCGTCACCAACGAGAACCAGCCGCGCAAGTCGTTCTATCAAGACACCCTGGAGGAACTCGCCGCCTCGATCAAGGAGCGCGGCGTCCTCGAGCCCATCACCGTCCGGCCCATCAAGGGCAAGGACGGCACGGACAAATTCCAGATCGTCATGGGCGAGCGCCGCTACCGCGCCTCCAAACTCGCCGGCCAGAAGACCGTCCCCTGCATCGTCAAGCAGATGAGCGACGAGGACGCGCAGGCGGACGCCCTGCTGGAGAATTTCCAGCGCGAGGACATGAACCCCGTGGAGAAGGCCCGCGCGATCCAGGGCCTGCTGACGTTTATGTCCTGGGAGAAGTGCGGCAAGACGCTGGGCGTGTCCGAGACCACCCTGCGCCGCTCCCTGGAGCTGCTGGAACTGCCCGGCTTCGTCCAGCAGGAGCTGACCCTGCGGCCCACGCCCGGCCAGTTCCTGCTCACGGAGGGCCACGCCCGCGCCCTCGCCGCCCTCTCGCATGACCCCGCCACGCAGAAGCGGATGGTGGAGAAGATCAAGGCCGAGAAGCTGAACCTGGCCGACAGCGAGAAGGTCATGGCGGCCATCAACAAGTACCCGGAGAAGAAGGAGGCGTTCCTGCGCGTCCCGCTCCACATCACCGACCAACTGCTCAAGACGTTCGGGGCGAAGGCCGAGAAGGCGAAGGCCTACAAGCCCCAGACCGCCGAGCAGCACATGAAGGCCATCGACAAGGTCGGCCAGCAGCTCACGGATCTCCTGGACGAGCGCGTCATTGAGTACCTGTCCGCCGTGCAGATGAACCAGATGCTCGCCACCTGCGCCGAGCTGCAGCGCGGGCTGGATGAGTTCAACCGCAAGGTCCGCCTGGCCCTCAAGTCCAAGGAATACGGCTTCCAGGAGACCTACATCCACTGCCCCCTGTGCGGGCGCGTGGAGCTGATCGGGAGTCTGCGCTGCTCGGTCTGCTGGACGATCCTGCGCCGCTGCTACGACTGCGGCAACTACGACCGGACCTTTGAGAAGTGCGGCGTCAATAACGCAAACATCTTCGTCGCCGAGGCCGAGAACCCCAAGGAATACTCCAAGAGCTACAAGTGCCCCGACTACAAGCCCAAGTACGAGGCCCAGGCCGTCAAGACATTGAAGGTCGCTGCGTAGGGCCGTGGCGCGCCATGCCCCTACCCATGAGAGCCATTGCCGGATCCCCGCAGGGGCGAATCTTGTGTTCGCCCCTGCGTTTTGCCATCAGGGGCGGCTTTGCTTGATCGGCACGGCTTTCTACGCCTCCTGCGGCGGCGGGGCAGGATGTGCTCCAGGGCGCGACTGGCCCGAAAAGCGACCGACGAGGACGCTCCCGGGCCCGGCGTGTTTCCGTCGGGATCGTCGGGGAGGGCGGCAGCCTTGCCTGAGACAGAATTGGAGCCAACAAAGAAGGACATGGGTGGTCAAACGGCGAATGGGCCGGAGGGCAGGCGGCGCTACCCGCCCGCCCCGGTGGGGCGGCCGCTGCTGGCGCCAGCGCCGGTGAAGCTGGACTGTTGCGGTGTGGCTGGAGGGCTGCGCCCGCCATCACGGGGGCGGGATCAGTCCCCCCGGCGGGTGCTGCCGGACGCCTGGTTCGTGTACCGGCTGCGCGGCGGGGAGGCGCCGACCGTGCTGGTGGGGCCGGTGGAGGTGGACCGGGGCACCGAGCGGGGCGACCGGCCCCGGCGGGAGAAACTGCGGCCTACGACGCGCTGCTCACGGGCGAGCCTCTCCAAGCGGCGACCGGTTACCGGATTCGGGGGTGCTTGTCGTCGTGCCGGACGACCGACGGCGGGATGCCCAGGCGAAGCGCATCGGCGGGTGGGCCGCTCTCGTTCAGCGGTTCTGGCTGACCACCCAGGCCACGCTGCATGAGCCGGCGCTGACCGGCCCCCGCCGGCAGCAGCCCGACAGCGCCGCGCGACGACCCCGCCTCTAGCGGGGCGCACTCGTTTCCCTAGTCGCAGGACGACTCACCCTGTATGGCAAACGAGGCGTAGGGCGGACCATACGGAAAGGGGAAGAACCATGAAGCCGCTCAGAGTTGGCGTGATCGGCGCGGGCGCCTTCGCGTCACGCAGGCACTTGCCCGCCCTCCAGAACGACCCGCGGGTGAGCCTCACCGCCGCCTGCCGCCGTGACCCAGGCGCGCTCGCCCGCGTCGCCGACCATTTCGGCATCCCGGAGCGCTTCAACGACTGGCGCGAGATGCTGGGCCGCGCCGACCTGGACGGGGTCCTGATCGCCACCCCCCACGACCAGCACGCGCTCCAGGCCCGGGCCGCCCTGGAGCGGGGCCTGCACGTCCTGCTGGAAAAGCCGATGGCGCTGACGGTGGCCGAGGCGCAGGACCTGGTGACGCTGGCCCAGGCCAACGCCCGCTGTCTCCTCGTCGCGTTCAACCCCCCGTACTGGGGACACATGCACGTCCTCCGGGACAGCCTCCAGGCCGGCAGGATCGGCCGGGTCGAGTCCGCCGCCCTCCACTGGAGTGGCTCCACGGCGGCGGTGTTCGGGAAGGAGCCACTGCCGGAGGGGATGCCGGGGGTGGTGCGCCCGACCCTGTTCCGGGCCGACGTCGCCGCGGCCGGCGGCGGGAACCTGATGGACGGGGGCGGGCACCTGCTCAGCGAGCTGCTGTGGGCCACCGGCGCGGAGCCGGCCGAGGTCTGCGCCCTGATGGACCACGCCCCGGGCGACACGCGCGCCGCCGTGACTGTCCGCCTGGAGGGGGACCTCCTCGCCACCGTCTCCCTGGTCAGCGACAGCCGTTACCCCGAGCGGCGCCTCTGGTCCCGGTACGAGGGGACGGCGGGCAGCCTGACGATCACGGGGATGCCGTTCCGGGTGACCTGGCAGGGGCCGGGCGGCCCGGTCGAGCTGGGGGACGCCCCGCCCGACGTCCCCTCCCCGGCGCAGGACTGGGTGGACTGCATCGGGAGCGGCGGTACGCCCCTCGGGTCGGCGGAACATGGAGTGCGCGTGACCCGGGTGTTGACGGCGGCCTACGAGTCGGCCGTCACCGGGCGCAGGGTCATCCTCCGTGACTGAAGCGGCCCAGGTTCAGCGCATCGCCGTAGCAGGAAGTCGGCCATCACGCGATCCCTGCCCGCCATGATGCCGCCGTCATGCATTCCCGACCTTCTCAACCGATCAACACGGGCCCCACGCGGTCAGTCATCGAGGTCGGCGCAGGCGAGGCGGCAACGGCCTGAGCCGCGACACGGTCGGCACGACGTTCCCGCCGCCCGCCCGCACGGTGTCACGCCACTCCGTACCCGCTCAGCGGCGGCTTCCGACAGGCGTTTGTGCGGAACGCCGACAGGCCCGCACCGCCGCCACGCCAACACGGCCATTGTACCACCAGGTCGTCCGCCTGATACGACACGATTCCCGCCAGCGATGCAAGAGTACCCGCCAGCGATGACGGAAGGAAGCAATCACGGCAGGCGGTGATCACAGACTTGAGAGGGCTCACAGCCAGGCGGGGAGTGGTCGCTCCCGCTGCTGCTCCAGGACGACCGTCGTCCCGCCCGAGCCCGTCAGCAGGTACAGGCGGTCCGCCGTCTCCAGCATCATCTTCAGGCCGTGCCCCAGCGTCTCCTTCGTGCTGAAGCCCCGCGACAGCGCGGCGCGCGGCAGGTTCTCCATGGTGATGCCCGTCCCGTGGTCCTCCACCCGCACCTGGACCGTGCCGTCCTCGCCGACAGACACCCAGCCCGTCCCGCCGCCCCCGTGGACGACGGCGTTCATTCCCGCCTCACTCGCCGCCGTCGCCAGGTCGTGCCTAGCCTCCTCGGGCATCCCGACCGCCGCATCCAGGGCCAGGTGGCGCAGCTCCCGCAGCCCGCCCTCGCGGGACAGGGCCACGGGGCCGCCGAACGGCGTGAGCGGCGCGGGCAGGTCATCGGGCCCGTGGCACAGGAGCAGGTGGCCCTCCGTCACCGACGCCAGCACGTCCCGCAGGAATTGCCGCTGGCGTGCCTGTGACTCCCTCTCCCGCTGGGCCGCACGCACCGCCTCCATCGCCCCGCGCACCTGGATCGCGGCGGCCTCGACCAGGGCCACCTCCTCCTCCGACCAGGTGCGGGCGGCGGAGGCCATCATCACCGTGAGCGCCGCCACGGGATGGCCCTGGTCGAAGAAGGGCACGGCGACGTAAGAGCGTTGCCCCGTCTCCAGGAACAACTCCACCAGTCTCGGCGGGAGTGGGTCCGTGGCCACGTCCTCCACCACGACGGTCCGCCCCGTCTGGTAAATGTCCATGACGACCATGCCGTGTTCGGTCAGGTCCCACTCCCCCTCCAGGGACGGGACGCCCTCCCGACACCAGTCCTTCTCGATCCTGGCCGTGTTGCGGGCCTCGTCGTAGAGGACGTAGAAGCAGCGGTCCGCCGCCAGCCGCTCCCCGAGCAGCGCGAGGGCGGTGGACTGGAAGGCGGCGGGATCGGGACTCCAGAGAACGGCCTGTCCGATGCGCCCCAGCAGGGCCTCGCGCTGGGCGGCGGCGCTCAGCCTGGCCTGGTCGAGTTTGCTCTGCGTGATGTCCCTCAGGTACGCGGTGAACTCCACGCCGCCCCGCCCCGAGCCGCCGTGGCCCGAGGTGTCATGGCGCGAGAGGCCATCGCCCGAGAGGCTGCCACTGGCGGTCGGTACGATGGCGATCTCCACAGGGAACTCCTCCCCGCCCTTGCGCATCCCCACCACCTCGATCCTCTGGCGCAGGATGGGGCCCTCGCCCGCCGCCAGGTAGTGGCCGAGGCCCTTCAGGTGCGCCTCCCGCAGTGACGGGGGGACGATGGTGTCCGCGATGGTGCGGCCAAGCACCTCCGCCCGCGCGTAGCCGAACGTCTTCTCCGCCGCAGGGTTGAACTCCAGGATGCGGCCCCGGGCGTCGGCGGTGATGATGCAGTCGAGCGCCACCTCCAGCACGGCGGACTTGCGTACCTCGCTCTCACGAAGAAACGCCTCCCGCTCGCGCAGGACGGCGGCGGTGTCCTCGGCCTGCTGTCGCGCCCTGCGCTGGGAGGCGCTGAGGGCGGAGACGCTCAGGCCGACGACGGTAAAAATCACGAGCGTCAGTCGGTCGCCCTGGCTGGCGACGGACAGGCTGTGGTGGGGTGAGAGGAAGAAGTAGGTGGCGGCGAGTGCCGAGAGGACGAGCGCGGCCAGCCCGCCGACCCAACCGCCGACCCAGGCGCTGAGGACGAGCGCGGGGAAGTACATGATGAGCGGGGCCTTGTGGCCCAGGAGCGGGTCCAGCGCCAGGCGCACCAGTGTGGTCAGGACGACGCTGACGACGACCAGCGCATAGCCAGTGGCGTCGCGACTGGCCCGTGTCCGTCGGTCATTCATCGGCAAGCACAAAACCCTCCTGCGGTACAGCGTGCGGGATAGGCGGCGGCTTCCCCGAGGGACCGTCCGCTGTCCTGCGCCAAGGCGCAGGGCGGCATGACCGCCGTGGCTGCCGTGAGTATACCCGTTTCACTTCCACCGACGAGACAGTCACCGAGCGACGGGACCCAAACCGAAAGCTGGGGCGGGAAAGACTTCCTGCGGCGGCGGGCCTGATCATACCCGCTCGACCCGATTCCTGCCGCCCGCCTTGGCGCGGTAGAGGGCCGCGTCCGCGCGGGCGAGTGCCCCGTGTTCTAAGTGGTGCATCCGGTACTCCGCCTCGTGGACCCCGGAGAGGGCCAAGGGAGAGACCCCCGGCCCCGAACCGGGTGGGCGGGCCCGCGTCCTGGTCGGCTTCAGCCCGCGCGACTGCGTCGGCTGGGGCAGCCGGCGCGGGAGCACAACGAGGCGCTACAGCAGACGTGGACGGCGTTGAGCAGTGAGGAGGGCCGTGCCGAGTACCGGCGGCGGGCGGGGATCGAGGGGAGTTTGTCGCGGGGCGTGCGGCAGTGCGGCCTGCGGCACGCGCGCTACCGGGGCCTGACCAAGACGCACCTGCAGCACGTGGCGACAGCGGCGGGGATCAACGCGCTGCGGGCGATCCGCTGCCTGAACGCAGTGCCGCTGGCCCCGACCCGCCGGTCGCGGTTCTCCCGGTTGCGGGCCTGATTTCGCCGACAGTATCGGGACGTTTTTGAAGGGGCCTCCATTCACTAGGCCCCGATAACCCTATAACCATCCGTGACACGTCAGGCCCTGAGGCGGCGCTCTCCGTCTGGTGAATACCCCGGCCTGATTGACCGGCCGCCTCAGGGCCGACCCGGCCCGATGTTTAGCCAGCAAGAGCCACGGGTAGAGTCTCTCAGGACGGGACAGGCGCAGGCACGGGGCGTCGCGCTCGCAGCAGACATGGGGCGTCGCGCTCCCATCGCGCTCTCGTCTGAGGAGGCCCATATGTCAGACAATCCGAACCTCGATACGGCTAAGGCCGACAACACCCTGACCCGGCACGAGACCGAGCCGGCGACCAAGCATGATGTCAAGGAGGGCGGCGCGCTGGGCGCCGTTGGCGGTGCGGTGGTCGGCGCGCTCGCCGGCGGCCCGGTCGGGGCCGTCATTGGCGCCGCGGCCGGCGGGGCGGCCTCGGCGGGGGCGGTGGACGTCGTGGATAAGCATGACGACGACTTCGACAAGACGGTCGCCAAGACGGGCACCGAGGCCGCGTAAGTATCAAGTATCAGGCGCGGGCTGGAAGCCGCTGAGGTGTGCCCGCATGGTCACCGCCCCGCCCGCCGAACCCCGGCACGTCGGCCTCGAAGTCGGGCAGTCCGCAGAGCCGGGCGCCGACGTGCGGTTGCGCCAGCGCCAGCAGCATCTTCAGGTCCTCCCAGTTGGGCCCATAGTGCCCGGTCAGGAAGATCGCGGCGTGGAACCCCAGCGCGTCGGCGGCGCGGAGGTGGTAGCAGGCGTTCTTGAAGTGCCGCTAGGGGGGCACTGACGTCAGCCAGGACCGCGGGATCTCGCCGATGTTCGCCGCAGCCCAGCCGGCGTAGCCGGAGACCTCGTGGATGTGCCAGTAGTCGGGCGGCGATGCCGCCGTACTCGCGGGCGGCCCGCTTGGCGACCGCGTGGGCCTTCAGGGCGTCCAGACCCACAGCGCAGTGCTGGCCGTGCGGCTCGCACAGGCCTTGGAGAAAGTAGACGACCGGGCACTCGGCGAAGGCCGCCTCCAGTTCGTCCAGGAACATCCGCTTCCAGCGCACGTCAGCCGACTCGCCGGCCGTCCTTCAGGAACGGCTCAGTGATGTGGAAGGGCTCTGCTCACGAAACGGAAAAAATGGTTCTTCCGCACATTTGATACTGCTGGCGAATTGTCCGGAGCACGTTTGAAGCATCGTTTTTCGACGTTCTTACCAAGCAGGCTCGAGAAGATGCCTTGGCAAGGTGACAGCCATCGGGCATCGTCTCCTCCGAGATCGTCCCGTCGGCCTCCAGGAAGTGCTCGCCCAGGTCCGCGAACCGTATCCTCCCGTCCGGCGTGGGGAGAGAGGCGGCGCTGCGCGCGTTGATGGCGCGCAGCGCCGCCCGCATCGGGTGGGCGGGGTCGGCCTGCGTCGGCAGGATGCCCAGCGCCAGGACCCGGGCCTGCGGGCACTTCTCCCGGATGGCGGCGATCACGCGCTGCACCCCTTCAGCCACACGGGCCGGGCCGTAGGCATGCACGTCCTGCCAGAGATTGTTGACGCCGATCTTGAGTACGACCAGGGCCGGGGCCAGACCGTCCAGCACCCCCAGTCGCTGAATGCGCCAGAGCAGGTTCTGCGTCCGGTCGCCGCCGATGCCCATGTTCACCGCGCCCAACGGGGCGAACCGGCTCTGCCACGGCTCCCGGCCCTCCGCCGTCCATCCCTGCGTGATCGAGTCGCCCAGGAACACGAGCCGCGCCCCGGCCAGGCGGGCCTCCTCGGCCTGTGTCCGGGCCACTCCTTCCCAGACCCCCGGCTCGCCCGGCCACTCGGCGGCCCTGGGCACGACCGGGTCCTGCGTCCCATCTGCCGGCGCTTCCGAAGATGTCTCTTCCGAAGATGTCTCTTCCGATTCATGGCTCATGGTTACTCTCCTTTGCCGGGCACGGGGAGACGCCAGAGGCCATAGCACTCCCCGGCGGCCCACAGTTCGCGGGTCGCCGGGTCCACCCGCACCCACTCCACCTCGTGCGGCCCGCCCGCCTGCGCCGGCGACTTCAGCGGTGTCGTCACCGTCAGGTTTGCCCAGGTCTTGCCGGCGTCCGTGGAGCGGACCACAGTGGCGTCGGTTGTGTAGATGTTCGACGCGCCCCCGGCGTAGACGATGGCCGGGTCCGACGGGTCTACGCAGACGGAGTAGGCGTAGGTCGCGCCGCGGGAGTCCTTGGGCGTGTCCAGGGTGGTCCACGTCCCGCTTGGCCCCTGCGCGAGATCGTAGGCCTGGACGTGGCCCCCGGAGGCGACGTACAGGCGGCGGAGCTGGGGGTCGCAGGCGATGTCGTGGATGTCGCCGGACACATCGGGCGTGACATCGGCCCAGGTGACGCCGTGATCGAGGGAGCGGCACACCCGCCGCCCGTGCCGCCCCAGCAAGGCGATCTTGCCCGACGCGGCGAACACGGCGTCGCAGCCGACCATTCGTGCCCACGTCTTCGCGCTGTCCGCCGACCGCCAGTTGGAGGCGAAGCAGACGCCGCGCGCGGCGGCGTCCACGTTGGAGACATCGGGGCCGGCGAAGATGATGGGCTTGCCCGCCGCGTCGTTCATGATGGTCCACGTCTTGCCGCCGTCGCGGGAGACTTTGAGGGTCCGAGGGCCGCCCCAGGAGGGGGCGTCACCGGTCCACATCACCTGGGCATTCAGCGCAAAGCCGCCATACCCGTAGCCGCCCCATCCCTGGCCGGAGGGGTTGCAGTAGGCCCAGGTGCGCCCGCCGTCGGCGCTTGTCGCGCCGTTGAAGTCCTGGAACGCGATGAACACCGTGTTCGGGCTGGCCGGGCTGAAGCCGAACGCGCCGCCGGTCATGACGTCGTTCACGCCATTGTTCGACCAGCGGAAGGTCGCGCCCCCGTCGGTGGTCTTGACGACGCTGCCGTTGGTGTTCAGGTCGGAGAAGGCGACATCGGGTCGGGACGGGTCGAAGGCGAAGTGGCTGCCGGGCTGCGTGAAGGGCAGGAACAGGTCCGTCTTGTCGTAAGAGACCGGCCGCCAGTGCGCGCCGCCGTCATGGGAGGCGTACGTGAACGACTGCCACCATTGCGCACCGCCGTGTTGGCAGAGCATGTCCTGGGGGTCGCCGGGGCAGACCTTGATGACGCCGATGGGGGTGTTGTCCGGCAGCCCCGCGCCCGCGCCGACCGGGTGGAACGTCTCCCCGGCGTCGGTGGAGACCAGCACCTTATCCCAGCGGGAGACGTAGACGCTGTCCGGGCGGGTCGGGATCACGTCCAGGTCCAGGGTGTAGTTGTCGTTGACCTTGCGGAACGTCGCGCCGCCGTCCATGCTCTTGTAGAAGCCGTGGCCGTTCTGCGAGTTGTCCGCCAGGTAGACGTCACCGCGTGTGGGGTGGACCTTGAGGGTGGCCCGCGCGTGGTCATTGGCGTGCGCCCAGGTCATGCCGCCGTCCGTCGTCTTGAACAGGCCGCCATCGCGGCTCTCGAAGTAGGCGACGGCGCAGTAGCACCGCCGCGCGTCGTAGGAGGACGGGTCCCAGGCGAGCGCATCGGGCCGGTTCTCGTTGGCCTCGGGCCGGGGAAGGACCTGCCGCCAGTGTGCCCCCCGGTCCGTCGAGAGGTACAGGCCGTCCGGGGACGGCCCCCAGGCGGCGTTCCAGTCCATGGAGTTGCCGGCGAGGCCGATCACACGGTCGGGGTCGCGGGGGTCGATGGCGAAGGCGTCGCCCCCGCGCGCCAGCCAGCCGGGCATGCACACCTGCCAGCGTCGGCCGCCATCAAGGCTACGGTAGATGCCTCCGACGTCGGTGCCCATCATCAGGAAGCGGGGGTCCGACGGGCTGACGGCCAGGCTGCGGATCACCTGCGACCCCTCGCCGCCGCTGATCCCCGCCCGCCGCATCGCCGCCGTCACCAGCGGCATCGCCCGCCACCCCGGGTCCGCCGCCGCCGGACCCAAACCGGCCAGTCCCAAGCAGAGGGCCACCCAGAGCGCCTTCCGAGATCGTCCCCTGCCGTCTCCTCCGCAGGCCGGCACCGAGTCCGCTTCCTGGGAGACGGCGTTCAGCAGCCGGTTCGTGACGTAGCCCAGCCGGTCGAGCAGGTCCGGCGTCAAGACGTTCGGGAAGCGGCAGTAGCCGTCGCGCAGGAGCTGTCCAGAGCAATCCCTGGCAGGTTCGGCCAGGGTATGGGGCAACGTTCCGATCATAGCCAGATTTTCCTCACAGCAGTCACAATAATATTTCTTTCTTCAGAGACGCCGACCATGCCGTATTGACCACTCCGGCGTCGTGGGTCGCTTGTCGTGTCAAGAGGCCACCTCAGGATCACGGTCAGCGCCGTGTCGGGTCGGTTGAGCCTCGCCGGGATGGTCGCGGTTTTGTTGCCCCGTGTCACCGTCACCTGATAGTCCCCCAGAAAGCCGCGCATCTCAAACGCACCCCGCCGGCTCGTCGTCCCGCGGGCGTCGGTCCACCAGCGATGCAGTACCAGCTCTTCATAGGTCTTGCCATTGGCATTCTCGGACCAGTCGGCGTTGAAGAAGCAGCTCGCGCCATCGGGCTGCCACGCGCCGGGCTGCCAGAAGTCCTGGAGGATGATCGCCCGCACCGAGCGCTGGCTGAACGCGGCGATTCGGCGTCCGCGTGCGCCGGGAAGCAGCCGTCCAGGGCGATGTTGGTGCCCAGGAACCGGACCCGCCTGCCGGTCCCGCTCTCGACGAAGTGGCCGTTCTGGACGCGAACAAAGCCGTGGCTGCCGGCGGGGCCGTCGTTGAGCCAGGACACGTCCAGGACGTTGGCGCGGGCGTCGTCCCAGGGAGTGACGAAGGGGAACGTCTCCGGCGCGGCGGGGGCTGCGCCGGCCAGCAGGGTCAATGCCGCCAGGTGACAAAGCAGGCCGGAAATCAATTTTGCGGCGTTCATCAAATCTCGCTTTCCTCACCCGCCCGGCTCACCGCCAGGCGGGGTTGATCGGCCCGCCATCCGGGGTTCGGGGCTGTCCAGGAAGTGCCGGAAGTTCCAGCCGTCAATGTGCCACCCGCCGACCGCTGGCGAGGGGGGCTGGTAGGGCCGGTCCGCGCCCTGGCGGAAGTTCACGGCGAACAGCCCGATGCCGGGCCGATTGCCGACGCGGTCCTCGCCGCCCAGCAGGTCGCAGGACGCCTCCCAGGCGGCGGGCGCATAGTCGGCCAACGTCTCGTGACGCTCGGTGTCCACGCGGTCGTACTCCTTGGTCCAGGTGGCCGGGTCGTCCAAGTCGTAGCCCCGGCGGGCGCACTCCGCCCGCACCCAGGTCAGCGAGTCCGCGCGGGGAAACGCACCGCGCAGGACGATGTAGCCCTGCGTATAGAACTGCTCCTCTTGCTCCGGTGTCAACATCAGGGTCCTCCTTCGGACTTGCCGCACGGGGCGGTCGGGACCGCCCTCGCATCAAATCGAACGTCCGGCAGGCCATCCTCCCGTCCCAGACCTGCCCTGCCTCCTCCCGGATCACGTCACCCCCCGCTCCCCTGCCTCGCGCTCCGCGCCTGGGCGACCGGGGCGAAGGAGGCGACGACCCGGCGGACCAGACTCAGCGGCAGGTCCGGGCTGCGCAGGCAGTTGGCGTGCGGGGCCGTGCCCCGGAACGGGTTAACGGTATCGGTGACGGTCACGGAAGTGCAGTCGGCGTGTGTGGGCATGGTCTCACGTCATCCGAGTGACGTGCCTAATGACCGGCCTGCGGGTCGTACTGGTGGATGTCGCCGGCCGGCATCTTGACGCCGAGAAGTTGCAGACGCCGTTCGCTCGCCCCCTCCAGCGCCTGCCAGGGCAGGGCGACGCTGCTCTCGTAGCGCTTGAGCCACCAGTAGCCGTAGTACAGATAGATGCCCCGGCGCGGGCCATCCGAGTTGTTGCGCGCCCCCGAATGCCAGATCGCCGAGTTGATGAACACGGCGTCCCCGGCCCGCGCCAACGCGGCGACCTCGCCCGGCAGCGGCTCGTTCGTCATCCCCTGGGGCGGCAGAGCCTCGCCCCGGTGACTCCCCGGCACCACGTAAGTCGGCCCCCGCTCCTCGGTCATCTCGTCCAGGTACAGGATCGTGTTGACCGACAGGGGCCGGGCGCCCGGGAACACGAAGTCCCGGTGCCAGGCGCGCGTGGGGAACGCTTCGTTGCGCGGCCCCTGGCGCAGAAAGTCGTACTGCAAGAGCTGGACCTGGTCGCCGAAGATGGCCCGGTGGCGGTCCAAAATGGCGGGGTGCTCTATCAACTCAATGAACGTTTGGTGCTGGAGCAGCTTGGTCTGGTTGCTCCGGCCGGGCAGGTCCCAGACCCGATCAAACTCGCTCTGGACCTGCCTCAGATGTTTGCCGGACAGGACGCCGGGCACGTGGAGATAGCCCTGCTCCAGAAAGAACGCCTTCTCGTCGGCGGTCATCGTCCTCGTCCCCCCATCTCGTCATCCGCGCCAAGCCAGCGGCGCATGTCCTGCGTGTAGCGGTTGAGCTTGCCGTAGAAGCGGCGAATCTCCGGGTCCGGGTCGTCCCGCCACAGGCGCGGCGGCATCAGCGTGACCTGTGAGAGCGAGGGCTGGTCCGGGTGGCCGTAGTACACCTGGAGAATGCGGCGCTCACGGCCGGTCTTGACGAGCGTCGCGCCGTGCAGCGTCGCGGCGTTAAACAAGATGCCCGTGCCGGCGTTGCCGTGGAAGGGAAACGCGCCGCCGCGCTCGAGCTGCGCGGGCGTGTCCAGCACGTCGCCGCCCGCCGGCTCCGGGCTGATCGTGAAGTGGTGATCGCCCTCGCCGACGTCCGTGAGGTAGTAGATGATCTGCGGGTAGTCCAGGTGCAGCGGGTGGTCCACCCAGTGCCCGCAGTCCCGATGCCAGCCGGTGGGCCGGGCTTCGGCGCTGGGCCGGGTGATCTGGACCGACAGTTCTTCAAAGCAGACCGGGCCGCCCATCAGCGTCTCGACCAGGGCAAGGACGTCGGGGTGCCGCACGGCCTCCTCAAAGACCGGCTCCGTGAGCAGCAGGTTGGACGTGCCGTTGCGGCTCACCTCGCAGTCCCAAAAGTAGCCATGCTCGGCGTGGTCGCGGTCAATGGCCGCGTTCATCTCGGCGACCAGATCGGGCGACAGCAGATCCGGCAACACGACGTAGCTGTGGTCTCGAAAAAAGTCCGCCCGCGCTTGCAGATCGTTCGAGGCCACATTCGGGGTGGTGGTCATGATTTCCGTTCTTTCCGTGGTTTTTTCTGTTTGTGTTACAAGACGCCGACGATCTCAAGCGCCGTCGCCCATTGCTCCGGGGTCGTGATCTCCCGAAGGGTCGCCGGCTCGTGCTGCCAGTCAATCACGCCCCAGAAGAGCCGGGCCTGGCCGTCCTGATCGCGCAGGTAGGTGACGATCCAGTAGTTGCGCGCCCGGCGGTAGACCTGGAGGGCGCGCGGCGCGGTCGGGGCCGTGAACGCGAGGGGCCGCAGAGGGTCCGGGTAGGAGGCACTGTCGCCGCTCAGGGTGTAGAACGGGCGCGTCCCCGCCCCCTCCGGCTCCGCAAGATCGGCCACCAGGGCGAAGCCCGACTCGGAGAAGACGGGCTTCAGACACAGGCCGGTGATCCGCCGGCCGTCGGGCGCTTCGGCCACGACGGCCTCATCCCCGGCGGCCTCCCCGATCTGGTCCCAGGCCTTCGCCCAGCGGCATCGCACCTGCGTCGGCTGTTCGGGAGACACAAAAAACAAGACTTGACCGCGTGCCGTGCGGCTGCCGAAGCTGGTGCTGTAATGCCCCACGCCGAACTCCGCCTCCGGGACAGTGTGCAGAGGCGCCCAATCGGTCAGGCCCCGGCTGCGATAGATGCGAATGGCCCCGGCCGTGCCGACCAGCAGCAGAACGTCGCTGCCGCGCTGGAAGAGCGAGAGGGAGTCCACGGGATGGGAGAACGTCGGCAACGGCTCGCCGAACTCCCAGTGGCTCAGGTCCGTGGACCGGGCGTGTTGGATGACGTGCGGCTGCGTGTCGTCCACGCAGAGCAGGTGCGTCTCGCCCTGAACAGGGAGCAGCGTCTGCGCGGTCAGGTTGCCCGGACGCGCGAGGCCCTGGCCCCTCCCATCGTCGGGTGTCTGGAACGTCGTCCCGAAGCGCTCGTGCTGGTGGCGCAGCGAGTTCGCCTTCTCAATCGTCGTCATCGCCGTGAGCGACTTGTCGCCGGGAACGATCCGGGCGTGGGGGTGCCAGCGGCTGAGCAGGGCGTGGCGCGTCTGCGGGTCCGCGACGTTCTCGGAGCCGGCGTGTCCCATCAGATGATGGAACAGGAGAATGTCCCCCGGCTCGGCCAGAAACTCTTGATGTTCCCCGGCGAGTTCCGGGGCCGCGACGACGCCCAGGATGCCGTCGGGGCTGGCGGCGAGCGCCTCCTGGTAGCGCCGGTAGGAGCCGGGGAAGAGGACAAACGCGCCGCCATGGGGCCGCACCGGCGTCAGAAAGATGAACAGGCCCAGCGCCCAGCCGTTCGGCATCAGAGTCGGATAGTCATCGTCAATGTGCGCCCGAGGCGGCGGCCAGTCCGCCTCGGGCCGGTACGGCCGGGGCATGTCATCGCCGTGGCGGGAGCGGTCGAACGGGTACGCCTCGCCGAAAATCTCAGCGATGGCCGCGTGGACGGTGTCCGTGACACACTCGGCGACGGCCTCGGCGCGCACGGGCCGGTAGTCCGCGTCCCCCACCCGCCCCGTATAGGCGCCGGCCTCCAGGGCCTCCACGGCGGCGGCGATGGTCTCCGGCGGGACGGCCCGCTTGACCACCACGTAGCCGTGTTCCAAAAAATGCTCGTGATCCTGCGCGGTCAGTACCGGCGCAGCGGCTGTCAGGGACATAAATCCTCCCGCTCAGAGTGTATAGAGAAAGTCGCCCCCCCCGCCCCCAATTCTGGGGGAGTCAGACGAAGGAGACAGAGGCGGTCCAGGGCCGCTCTTCCGTCCGGTCTCCCCAGAATTGGGGGCTAGGGGGCCTCCTGCCGACTTCTTGTACACACTCAGGGTTTTCTCCAGGCAAACTTTTCCAGGGCCGCCGGGTTAAGTTCGACGCCCAGGCCGGGCCTGTCCGGCAGGCACAGCCGGCCGTCCCGCAGGGTCAGGCCGTCGGTGGCGAGTTCGCGGCGCAGAGGCGAGTCGCACAGCTCCGCCGGCAGGTACTCGATGAACGGGCAGTTCGGGGTCGCCGTCGCCAGGTGCGCCGAGACGGCGATCCCGATGCCCGTCTTCCAACAGTGCGGCACGATCAGCCGGCCCCGGTCCTGGGCCAGTTGGCAGACGCGCACGGCCTCCGTCAGCCCGCCGACCCGCCCGACGTCCGGCTGGGCCACGTCCACCCGGCCCCGGTCCATCAGGTCCAGGAACTCGAAGCGCGTGTTCAGCCACTCCCCGGCGGCGATCCGCATCGGCGCGTGCTGGGCCAGCGTCGCATAGCCGTCCAGGTCGTCGGGCGGCAGCGGCGTCTCCACGAAGAACAGGTCCAGGTCCGCCCAGCGGCGCAGGGTCCGCAGCGCGCCCTTGGCGTCGGGCCAGCGGTACTGCACGTCCACCATCATGGCGAAGTCCGGCCCGACCGCCTCCCGGCAGGCCGTCATGATCTCCGTCATCTGCGCGTCCGTCCCCGACAGGCCCAGGTGCCGGTACGGCCCGTCCAGCGTACACTCCATCTTGCCGGCCCGGTAGCCCAGTTCCGTGGCCCGCCGCGCCCACGCCACCAGCGACGCCCCGTACTCGGCGACCGTGCCGCCGCTCGGCTGGAGGGACGCATACGGGACGATGTGGTCCCGGTGCGCCCCGCCGAGCAGCTTGTAGACGGGCAGGCCCAGGGCCTTGCCCTTGATGTCCCACAGGGCCATGTCGATCGCGCCCATCGCGCAGATGACCGCGCCCCGCCGCCCGCTCATGGCCGTGTACGTGTACAGCCTCTCCCAGAGCGCGCCGGTGTCGAAGGGGTCCTGCCCGATGAGCAGGTCTCTCACGCCCATCGCCATGGAGTGGCTGCCGGGGGACTCGAGGGCGGCCCTGGCGAGCCACGGCCCGGTGTCGGTCTCGCCCACCCCGGTGATCCCGGCGTCCGTGTGGACGAAGACCACCAGGTCGTCCTGCGAGGACGAGGTGGCGTCTTCCCGCAAACCGGGCGCGACCAGGACATGACACTCGATCTCGGTGATCTTCAACGCGGGGTGGCCGACTTTCTACCGACGGAACGATTATCGATAACTGGCTTATTATAACGACATAAGGACAGGAAGTCAAGGCACGGGGAGCCGAATGATCTACCGAAAAGATGCCGGTGTAGACTTTATCGGTAATATGTGGGTAGAATCGAACGGGCGGCGCAGGAAGGCGAGGGAGGGCTTGTCCGGGAGGGGGGCCGACGCCTCGTTTTCCTGGAGGAAGGCGTAGTCCGCCATGTCCTGCCGCAGCCAGCGCCCGACCATGCGGCGCATCAGCCGGGCGGCCCGCTCCGGGTCCCGCAGGCGCACGGTGTTCACGATCAGTTGGTGCTGGCGCACGGTGTGCGCGAAGTCCACGTGCGGCGTGGCGTGGCGGCGGATCAGGTCGAAGGCGAACAGAGGCAGGCAGACCGCCAGCAGTGACTTTTCGAGGAAGCGGTTGGGCTGGGACCGCCAGAGCAGCCGGTGGAAGCGCACATCGGCCTCCGAAAACGCCCCGAAGTCCGCCGCCTCGCCCGCCGCGCCCATGGCCGCGACGCAGCGGTGCAGCTCGGCGAGGCCGTCCGGCGTCACGTGCGTGGCGGCGAGGCCGCAGGCCAGCGGCTCGAGTTCGCGGCGGATCTGGTAGATGTGGGCGAGGTCGTCGCCGCTGAGCTGGGTGACGACCGAGCCACGATTGGGATACTTGAGGACTAGACCGAGACCCTCCAGGTCCTGGAGCGCCTCCCGCACGCTGGCCTGCGAGACGCCCAATTCCTGGGCGATCCGCATCTCCGGCAGGTGATCTCCGGGCCGGAACTGCCCCGTCAGAATCGCGCGCTCCAGGACGCGCGCGACCTCGAAGCGGTTATTTTGAGATCTCTTCGGCATCCCTCTATCATACCTGAGACGGGCAGAAGGAAACGTCATGTTTTCACTCAGCGGGAAAGTCGCCCTGATCACCGGGGCCGCGTCGGGCATCGGCGAGGCCAGCGCGCGGGCCTACGCCGAGGCGGGGGCGTCCGTTTGTGTCGCCGACCGTGACGCCGAGGGCGGGCGGCGGGTCGCCGAGGCCATCCGGGGGACGTTCCTCGCCTGTGACGGGTCCCGGGAGGCGGACTGCCGACGGGCGGCCCAGCACATCCTGGACACGCACGGGCGCTGCGACGTGCTGGTCAACGACGCCGGTATCGGCCACGTCGGGACGGCCCTGACCACCACGGAGGAAGATTTCGACCGGCTTTACGCCGTCAACGTCAAGGGATTGTTCCTGATGTCCCAGGCCGTCCTGCCGGCGATGATCGCCCGCCGCACCGGGAGCATCGTCAACCTGGCGTCCATCGGCGGCGTCATCGGCATCCGGGACCGGCTGGCCTACTGCGCCACCATATTCGCCGTGGTCGGCCTGACCAAGAGCATGGCGCTGGACCACGCGGACGCGCAGGTCCGCGTCAACTGCCTCTGCCCGGGGCGCGTCGAGACGCCGTTCGCGTTCGTCCGGGCCCGTGTGCAGGAATACCCGGCCTCGGAGCGCGCCTACGCCGAGATCGCCGCCGCCCTCTACCTGGCCGCGGACGAGTCCGCCTTCGTCACCGGCAGTGCCCTCATCATTCTCATCATTGACGGCGGCTGGAGCGCCGGCAAATGAGCCTGCCGATCATGGCCTCGCCGCGGACGGTGACGATGCTCGGCCAGGACCTGGACCACCCCGAGGGCGTCTGCGTCGCCCCCGACGGCACGGTCTACGCGGGCGGCGAGGCCGGGCAGGTCTACCGCCTCGCGCCCGACGGCACCCAGACCCAGATCGCCTCCACGGGCGGCTTCCTGCTGGGCCTCGCCCTCGACGGCAATGGCAACCTCCACGCCTGCGACATCAAGCGCCGGGCCGTCCTGCGCGTCGCGCCCGACGGCGCCGTCTCCGAGCGCTCGTGGGGCACGGCCGGCCGCCCCATGGAGGTGCCCAACTTCCCCGTTTTCGACGCGGGCGGCAGCCTGTTCGTCTCAGATTCGGGCGACTACTGGCACAACACGGGCACCGGGCGCGTCTACGTCATCCGCCCGGACGACACC
>JAFAZD010000379.1 GCA_019239955.1 Armatimonadota bacterium
CACAACCCCGATGGGATCGGCGTCTCTCCGTCCCTCGTCCACCTGATCGCTCAGGGAGCGCCCGCCGAACTCGATGACACCGCCCTCGCCGTCTTCCTCCGGCTCGGCTTCTTTCTGGGCGAGGACACGCCGTTCGCCTCCATCCGCGCACTCCCGCCCGCGGCCACGCTCCGCTGGACGGAGGGCCGGCTCTCCGTGTCGGGAGTACCGGTCCGGCTGCCGCATCGGGCCCTCAGCCGCGCGGAGGCCGTGGACGCCTACATCGCGCTGTTCCGCCAGGCCATGCGGCGTCGGCCATCCTCGGAGGCGCCTGATGTCCTGCCCCTCAGCGGCGGCCGGGACTCCCGGCACATCCTGTTCGAGCTGTGCGCGGCCGGGCGCAAGCCGGCGCGCTGCCTGACCGTGCGGCACTTTCCCCCTCGGGCCGACGAGGACGTCAGGGTGGCCGCCACACTCGCGCGCGCGCTGGACATTCCCCAGGAGATTCTCGACCAGCCCACCTCCCGCCTTCAGGCCGAATGCCGGAAGAACCTGCGGACGAATTTCTGTGCAGACGAACACACGCAGTTCCTCGTCCTGGCCGATGCCCTCCGGGGATGCGCCGGCGTGGTCCACGACGGCATCGGCGGAGACATCCTTTCCGCCGGGCTGATGCTGGATGAGCGGGAGATCGAATTCGCGGCGGCCGGCCGTTTCACCGAGTGGGCAGAGGCGATACTCGAGACCCGGTGCAACCCGCTGCCACAGGAGGCGGAGCTGTCACGCCTGTTGCCGGCGCCGCTGTACCGCCGGTTCAGCCGCGAGCGGGCCGGCGCGCGGGTGCAGGAGGAGCTGTACCGGCATCGGGAGGCCCCCAACCCGGGCGGGCAGTTCTACTTCTGGAACCGTACCCGGCGCGAGGTCGCCCTCGCCCCCTATGGCCTGCTGGGGCGGGAAGTGACCGTCTTCAGCCCGTATCTCGACCATGACCTCTACGATCTCCTCGCCTCGCTCCCGGCCGAGGCTCTGCTGGACTGTGGCCTCCACACGCAGGCCATCGCGCGCGCTTACCCGGAGTACGCGCACATCCCGTATGAGAAGCCCTACGCGCAGGACTGGGCGTCGCGGCGGAGCCGGCGGTTCTTCCGCCGCTGGACGGGCGAGACGATGCGCGCACTCGCCCGGCAGGCGTCCGGCCTCGTCCGCCGGGCGACCCTGCTCCCCGAACTCGCTGGCAGCCTGCTCACCGGCGGCGGCTCCATCGCCTGCATCGGCCCCCTGACCCTCTACCTGCTTCAGTTGGAAAGCGTCTCCACGCCGGCGGGCGCCCGGTCGGCCCTGGAATCGGACGAAGACAGCGCCCCGTCGGCGCCGGACGCCGGGTAGCGTCCGGCGCCGGTCCGGGACGGATACGTCATGACGGGGGCGGGCCGGAGGGGCCGCCGGACCGCTTCCAGCGACAATCCGGCTTTCAGCGCGCAGAGGACGCCGACCGCCTCCAGATACGTCTCAACCTCGATGTACTGTCCGGACGGCCAGGGCAGCGCCGCCAGGTCGTTGCGAAGGACGTTGCGGTTCTCCCGCACCGCGACCACCGGAATGCCCTGCTCCAGCGCCGCCAAGACCGGAAGCCCCAGTGCGCCCACCGGGACCACGAGGCAGGAAACGTTGGCGGCGGTCAGGACATCGGGCGGAGGGGACCGGGCCTCGAGGGGGAAGATGCGCGGGCTGCGCTGTAGCCCCTTCAGGACACATTGCAAGTAGGTGAAGGAGACGGCCTCCGCCGCCATGCGCGGGTCCACGACGCCCGGCGGAAAGGCGGCGATCTCCTTGGAGGGGAGCATCGGCGCGTGCGCCGAAGGCACGGGGAAAAGCAGGGAAAGGGCGTGCGTGTAGATCGCCTCGATCCCGCCCCAGGGGTTGACCGTTTCGGCGCCGCCCCCGAAGTAATCGGCCCGGTAGCTGGGCGGAACATCGACGACCCCGGTGAGCGCGACCGCATCGAAATTCCCGCACTCCCGGCGCACGAGCGCCAGGAGGCGCTCGAACCCATCCACTTGTCCCGCCGCCATGCCCGATGACGTGTATCGGGCCTTCAGGAGAACGGGCGGGTCAAGCGCGACGATGTTGGGACACCGCAGGCCGTAGGACGCGCGGGCGGCATTGACGGCGTTGGTCACGGCCTCCTCGAAGAAGACGTCCGCGTGGGCGTCCATCACGCACAGCACGCGATTGGCGCGCACCGGCCGCAGGCCGACAGTGCCCTGCAACAGACGACACAGGATGCTGCCCTCGACGTACAGCCCATTCGCCGGCAACTCGTTGATGTCGGAAGCGTTGACGACGTTCGGGTGCGTGATCAAGCGGTCGCAGACCGAAGCCAGCAGGCGGGCGATGGGGCCGGCGTCGCCCGCGTGGCCGCCGATCTCGCAGCCGATCCCCGTGGGGACAAGCAGGGCGACGTTGAACGTCCCTGCGTCCTCCGGGGCGCGCGGGGCGAACTCGAAGAGCGGCGGCGGATCGGAACCGGGCAACTCCGACCATCCGGCGAGGACGCCGATTTCGCAGTGATAGCTCTGCCGATCTGTGCGTGTGACCGCGAAGCGGACCGGCGCCTCATCGGGCCCCAGTCGCGCGGCGACCTGCCCGCAGAAGTAGGTCCGCAGGTCGTGATGACCGGTGACGACAGGAAAATCGAATTCCGCCTGATAAATCTTCACCCGTTTCTGACTCCTGTGAATGCTCGTCGTGCCGCTACCCGTTCCGCTCCGCCAGGGCCGCCTGCACGGCCTGCTCCGTGGGCAGGGCCGCGCCCTCGGCGCGCGCGGCGGTGAAGGCCTCTTCGCCGAGTGCGGTGTGCAGGGCGGCGACGGTCTGGGGGTAGCCGGCGGCCAGCGCGGGCGGGAGGGCCGCGCCGAGAGTGTTCAGCAGGGCCTCGCCCGCGCCCAGCAGCCGCGCCGCGTCCCGGACTCGCCCCTGCGCGCCCCAGACGCTCGCCAGCCCCTGCAGGCAGGCGGCGACGCCCGGCTGGTAGCCCAGCTCGCGGCAGAGCGCCAGCCCTTCCCGCAGGTGCGCGCCCGCCTCCCCGGCGTCCCCTTGGCCGAGAGCCACCAGCGAGAGCGTGTACAGCGAGTTGAACAGGCTCCACTTCTCGCCGACGGCGCGGGCCAGCGCGATGCTCTCGGCCAGCAGCGTCGTCGCCCGCGTATGGTCGCCCTGATAAAAGGCCAGAGACCCCAAATTGCTGAGGGCGACGACCGTGAGCCAGGCGTCCTCCAATTCCCGCGCCAGCGCCAGACTCTCCTCCAGTAGCACTCGTGCCTGTGCGTAATCCCCGCCCAGGTAGACCGGGATGCCCAGGACGCTCAGGGAGACGGCGACGGCCCAGCGGTCGCCGACCTCCCGCGCCAGCGCCAGACTCTGGGCGCACTGGAACGCCGCGTCCGCCAGATCTCCCTGGAAGTAGGCGAAGACGCCCCGGCCGGTCAGCGCGCGGGCGCGCTCCGCCCGCAGGTCCTCCGGCCCCGCCCCCTGGGGACGCGCCAGGGCACGGGCCAGGCGATCGCGCCCCTCGCTGAGATGGCCCCGGAAGAACCAGAAGCGCCACAGCACCGACGCCAGCCGCAGCTCCTCGGCCGGAGTCCCGTCCGTTGCCGCCCACTCCAGCGCCGCCCGCAGGTTGTCCTGCTCGCGCTGGAGTCGGCCCAGGGCCTCGGCCTGCTCGGCGGAGAGCAGGCGTGCGTCGCTGTCCCGCGCCCAGGCCAGCGCCCAGTCATAGTGCCGGCGGCGCATGGCGGGGGCCTCGTTCAGCGCCACCAGCCGCTCGCCGCCGTACTGCCGGATGGTCTCCAGCAGCCGGCAGCGGCCCCCGCCCTCCGCGTCGTCCTCCACGACCACCAGCGACTTGTCCGCCAGCCGGAAGAGCGCCTCCGTGGCCTCATCAGGGGGGACCGAATCGTCGGCGCAGACCTGCTCCGCGACCTCCAGTGTCCAGCCGCCGGCGAACACGGACAGGCGGCACAGCACGGCCCGCTCCGTCTCGGTCAGCAGCGCGTAGCTCCAGTCCATAGTGGCCTGCAAGGTCTGGTGGCGCGGCAGGACCGTGCGGCTGCCCCTGGTCAGCAGGCGGAACGAGTCGCTCAAGCGCGAGGCGAGGCGATCCACCGGCAGTACGCCGACGCGCGCGGCGGCCAACTCGATCGCCAGGGGGATTCCATCGAGCTGCCGGCAGATCTGGACGACTCCGGAGACATTCTGCGCCGTCAGGGCGAAGCCGGGCTGGCCCAGGGCAGCCCGGTCGGCGAACAGCCGGACGGACTCGTTCTGCGCCAGGCTGTCTGATGCGCGCGGGGTCACCTGGTCCGGGAGGGCCAGCGAGGGCACGCGCCAGGCGCGCTCGCCCCCGACGCCCAGCGCCTCCTGACTGGTGGCGAGGATGCGCAGGCGCGGACAGCGGCCCAGCAGGAAGGCCGCCAGGGCGGCGCAGGCGTCCAGCAGGTGCTCGCAGTTGTCCAGCACCAGCAGCAGCGAGCGGGGCTGCAGCGCCCCGGCCAGCGTCTCGGTCAGGGGCCGGCCCGGCTCCTCGCGGACGCCGACCGCCGCCGCGACCGCCTGCGGCGTCAGGCGCGAATCCGTCAGCGCCGCCAGCTCCACCAGCCAGACGCCCTCCGGGTACGCCTCCACCAGGTCGGCGGCGACCTCCAGGGCCAGGCGGGTCTTGCCGCAGCCGCCCGACCCGGTCAGCGTCAGCAGGGGCGAGCGCGCCAGCAGGCCCTTCACCTCGGTCATCTCGCGCTCGCGCCCGATGAAGCTGGTCAGGGGGGCGGGCAGGTTGTGGCTGAATGCGTTCAGGGAGCGCAGTGGGGGGAAGTCGTCCCGCAAGCCGAGGCGGACGACCTGAAGGATGCGCTCCGGCTGGGCGAGGCCGCGCAGCCGGTGGGTCCCCAAATCGCGCAGGGTGACGCCGTCCGGCAGCGCCTCGCACGCCTCCGCCGCCGCCAGGGACAGCAGAACCTGGCCGCCGTGCGCGGCGGAGAGCAGGCGCGAGACGCGGCCCAGGGACGCGCCGAAGTAGTCGCCGTCCCGCTCCTCGGCCGCCCCCGTGTGCAGGGCCATGCGTACGCGCAGCGGGCACTCGGCCTCCCACGCCTCGGCCTGCAGGGCCGCCTGGGCCTCTACCGCCGCGCGCAGCGCCTCGCACGCCCCGGCGAAGACCGCGCAGAAGGCGTCCCCCATTGTCTTGAAGACCCGCCCGCCGTGCCGACTCACCGCGTCGGCCAGCAGCGCGTTGTGGCGGTCCAGCGCGCGGCGCATCGCCTGCGGACGGCACTCCCAGAGGGAGATGCTGTCCTCAATATCCGTGAACAGAAAGGTGACGATTCCCGCCGGTGCTAAAGACATTTTCTTTCACCGCTTGCCAAGTCCGCCTGCCTCTGGTATACTAGACGCTGCTATGGAGACCCTGGCTGCTGTTTCTGAGGTGCGCCTGCGCCCCGCGCTCCCGTCCGACGCCGCCGCGGCGGCGCCGCTGATCCTGGAGGCCGGCCCCGTCTTCCTGCCGCTCTGCTTCGGGCCGGGGCCGCAGCGCGCGCTCGCCCTGCTGGAGACGCTGTTCCGGCTGCCCGACAATTACTTCAGCGCCGCCGACGCCGTCGTCGCCGAGCGGGACGGGCGGCTTGTCGGAATCGCCCTAGCGACGGAGGCGAGGCGCCACGAGGCCCACGGCCCGCGGATGTTTGGTCTGGTCGGGCGTCACCGGGGCCTGGGGACGCTGTTGCGCGTGCTGCCGGACGCCATCGCCGCCTGTGCCTGCACCCCCTGCGTCCACCGGGACGCCCTGTACATGACCATCATCGCCGTCGCCCCCGAGTGCCGCAGCCGGGGCATCGGTGCGCGCCTACTGGCCGACGTGGAGCGGCGGGCGCGGGAGCAGGGCCTGTCCCGCGTCACCCTGCATGTGGAGTCGGACCACCACGACGCGCGGCGGTTCTATGAGCGGCACGGCTACGCCGTGATCACGGAGAGGCGCTCCCCCCGCCTCGTCCGCCAGGGCGTCGCCGGCCTCGTCGGCATGTGCCGGGAGGTCAACGGCCCCCTGCCGCCCCCCTTCCGCCTCGCCGCCCCGCCCGCAGGGTAGGGCTGCCCTACTTGTTCGGCCGTGGCGGCAGGACGGCGAGGCGCAAGGCCCAGTCCCGCACCCAGGGCCACTCGCCGTAGCCGTAGTAGGGCGAGATGTGGCCCCCGCCGGGCAGCTTGTGGATCGGGACGCCGAGCTTGTCCGCGTAGGCCGCCGACTGGTCAAAGGTCGCGTAGTCGTCCGTGTCCGAGGCGACCAGGGCCGTCTCGTGGGACAGCGACGCAATGCCCTCCTTGCTGAAGGGCGGCGGGAAGAAGTCCGCCGCCCCGGGGGGCGCGTCCAGCGGAGGGACCTCCCGCATGACATACGGCGGGGCGACCAGCAGCACCCGGTCCGCCTTCGGCCCCGGCCGCTCGGACATCGCCGCGTGGTGCATCCAGCTGATCGCCCCCAGCGAGTGCGCCAGCACGGTCAGCGTCGCGTCCTGGAGGATGTCCGCCAGCGCCGCGTGCAGCGCCTCCATCCAGGCTCTGGGATCGGGGGTCATCGGGCCGGGCATCTTCGGATACCGCACGTCCTTCCCCTCCGCCTCCAGCGCCCGCGCCAGGTGCTCCTGCCAGTGCTCCGGCTTGTTGCCGCCCCAGCCATGCAGGATCAAATAAACATCCGCCATAGAGACCTCTTTTCCCCTGGGTGGTTTAACAGGCAATCAGGAAGGGTATCAGCGAGAGGAGGGGCGTAAAATCACGCCCTAATCCCATTCCAGAGGATGGTTCTCATGCTGAAAGCCTGTCTCTCTCTGCTCGCCGCAGTCAGCGTCACCGCCGCGCTGATTGGTGGACCGGCCACTCCTGCGTCCGCCCTGCCGTCCATTCACCCGGCCACGGGTCAGACCATCAACGCCTGGCACCGCCATCACCACCACCACCATCACCATCATCGCCGCTAATCCCGGCCCCGTGTCGTGGAAGCCGCCCCCTGTTTCTCAAGGGGCGGCTTATTTCATGCGTCATTCCTCATACGGCACCGGCTCGGCCTTGCCGGACTGCGAGGACGTTTCGGCGGCCTCCATGATGGCGATGACGCGGCGGGCCTGTTCGGGCGTCACGTCCAGCGGCGCGCCTTCAGTCAGGTGGGCGTTCAAGTCCTGATAGTAGCGGTCCCACTGGCTTGCCTTGTGGCGCAGCTCGCCCTGCATTTTCATCCCGTCCACCATGCGGAACAGCTTGAAGCCGTCTTTCACGCTGCGGTCGTCCAGAATGCCGCCCTGGGTCCCCTGGATGCGCCAGCGGGGCATCGGCAGACTGGAAATCTGGCTGAAGGAGACGTCGGCGTGCGCGCCGCTGTCAAATTTCAGGACGGCCTGGACATGATCCTCGTTCGTCACGTCGTGCCAGACGCGCTTGTGGAACAGGCCAAACACGCTCGTAACCTTCTGGCCGGGCATCAGGTTCAGAATCCAGTCCAGGAAGTGCGCGCCCCAGTCGTAGAACGCGCCACCGGAGATCGCCTTGTCCGAGCGCCACCAGTGGCCCGGGTGGCCGTAGCCGGCGAAGCCCGCCTGGATGGAGAACACGTCGCCGATGAGTTTCTTCTCGACGATGGCCTCTTTGAGCGCCTGGAAGTCGCCGTCGTGGCGCCTGTTGTGGAAGACGGACAGCATGACGTTGTTGCGCCGCGCCGCCGCGATCATGTCGGTCGCCTCCTGGGCAGTCAGGCACATCGGCTTCTCGCAGACGACGTTCTTGCCGGCATTCAGGCACTGGATGGCGAGGGGCGCGTGGGTGTTGTGGGGGGTGATCAGGGTGATTAAATCCACACCCTCGTCCTTAAGCAATTCCTCTACCCATGTGTAGGTGCGGATGCCGGGGAAGTCGGATTTCGCCACCTCCACGCGCGCGGCGTCCACGTCGCAGGCCGCCGTGGGCGTGATGCCCGCCGCCCGCATCCAGTCCAGGTGGCCCTTGCCCATATTGAACGCGCCGCCGTAGCCGATCACCGCGCCGCGAATCTCTTTCTTGTCAGCCATAACGCTTCCTTGTCTTGGGGAATTGGGGATACCTGCCAATTGTGGCAGGCCCCCGCCCTTTTGTCAAGGAGCGGAGATCAAGACATCTCGGCACGCCTGGCGAGGCCGACCCGGTTGCAGACGACCCAGCGGCCCGCCGATTTGTCCCAGAGGATCAGCTTCTGGGCGCGGAAGGCGGTCAGGACGCGGCTGACGCGCTCGCGGGTCGCGCCGACGGAGGCGGCGATGTCGCTCTGGGACTGCTTGGCCTCGATTCGCACGGCCCCGTTTGGCAGGCGCTGGCCCTGCGTGTCCGCCAGGTGCAGCAGGTGGGTGGCGACCCGGCCCGTCACGTCGCGTGTCCCCAGCGTCACGGTCTTCTCGTTCTGCTCGCGCAGACGCTGCGAGAGGATGCGCAGCAGCGACAGGGCGATGCCGGGCTGCTCCCGGATGGCCTGCTGCAGGGCGTCGCCGTCCAGCAGGGCGAGCTCCGTCGGCTCGATCGTGGTGACGTCGGCGGCGCGCGGCTGGCCGTCCAGCAGGCTCATGTCGCCGAAGAAGTCCCCCGACTTGAGGATCTCCAGGATCACCTCGTCCCCGCCCAGGGTCGCCGTGTGGACCTTGACGCGGCCCGTGACGATGATGTAGAGCGCGTCGCCGGGGTCGCCCCGGTAGACGACGGGGGTGTTGGCCGGCATGTGCCTCCTCCGCATCCGGCCGGCCAGGACGGTCAGCGCGGAGTCGGACAGGCTGGCGAAGAGGGGGACGTTGCGCAGCAGATCGGGGTTCATGGTGTGCTTTCCTCCACTTCCACAGAGAGAGACCTCGTCTCCCCCGCGCCGTAGAAGGTGCTCCAGGCGCAGTCGGCGGCGTCGCGGCCCAGCGCCATGACGATCAGTGCCGGGCGGGGCTGGCGCTCGGTGGCGTCGAAGGCGACCCAGCGGCCGTCAAGGTAGGCCTGAAACCAGGCGTGGAAGTCGGGCGGGTCCAGGCCCAGGCAGTAGCCGGCGGCGTAGCGCGCCGGGATGCCCAGCGCGCGGCAGAAGGAGATGCCCAGGTGCGCGAAGTCGCGGCAGACCCCGATGCGCTGGGCGGCGGTGTCGTAGGCGGACGTGCCGGCGTCCGACGTGCCATATTGGTAGATGATGTGCCGGTTGATCCACTCGCAGATCGTCTGCACACGCGCCCAGCCGGGCGGGGCGTCGCCGAACTCGTCCTGGGCCATGCGCGCCAGCCGGTCGGACTGGCAGTAGCGCGAGGGCAGCGTGTACATCAGGGCGTCCGTCGGCAGGTGCAGGGCGTCGGCCTCGACGGGCTGGAGCATGGGGAACCGCTCCTCCGGCAGCGTGACAGTCGCCCGGTACTCCACCCGCACGTCGCCCTGCGGCATTTGCAGCCGCCGACACGGGTTGCCGTAGAAGTCGGTGAACGGCTCGCTCTCGGCGAACGGGTCAATGACCAGTTCAGATGCCTCCACGGCCTGCGCGCCGGGGATGTCGCGCACCTCCACTTGCAGCAGGCCGGGGACCGACTGCGGCAGGGTCAAATCCGCCGCGGCATGGATTTCCAGTTTCATTGCGTCTCCTAAAGAGTTCAAGGTGAGATGGTCGCATGACCACCGCCGTGAGGGACGCGACATTGCGAATCCGGCCAATCCTAGTATTCTTCCCGGCAAGGGAAATTACCTTCTCGTCTGAACCATCGGGCTAATTGCCGAAGGTGCGCCGGATCAGATCGTCCACGCCTTTGACATCGGGAATACCGTAGAGACCGACCGTGTTAGTGGTGCGGTCCCCTTCCGAGTCGTAGCGCACGGTCGTCAGGCGGGGGAAGAGGAGGTTGCCAGACCCATCGGCGAACTGAGTGCGCGTACGGTCGGTGAGGGCCGGGGGCGGCACGTTGCGGATGTTGGTACTGCCAAAGGAACCACCGCCCAGGATGAGAACACGCCGATCTGTGACGGCATACGCGGTGCGACCCGCCTTGCGCCACAGCCAGAGGGGGGAGAGCAGCATCCCCAGGCCTATCAGCAGGAACGGCAGGCCGAAGAGCCAGAAGAAGGCAACGGGGCCAGGGCCGTTTATCGGATGCCCGAAGCCGCTCGCCCCGTACATCCAGAACACGGCGAAGGCGGTAAAGGGGATGCCGAACAGCATCGGGGCGATCCCTTGCCGTGCATACCGGCCCGGCAGCGGCTGCCCGGACCAAAGTACCGCCTCTCCGGCGTCCAGTTCGTTTTGCAATTGCCGCTCCAGATCGGGCGGAAGTCTGGTCGGTGGCATGGTTATCGGATCTCGGCGACTCCGGGGCGGGGACCAGCGACGAAGACGACCAGGGGGCGACCGTCCTTGCCGACGGCGAGCCAGGAGTGGCCGGCGTAGGTGTTCTGCGCATGAGTGTCGCCCGGCGCGAGGGTGGCATACTCCTTGCGCGTACCGTCGCCGGGCAGCCAGTAGAGGGTGACCGGCTGGTGGGTCGTGTTCTTGAACTGCACGGTCGTCGGGTCGCCGCCGCCGGGCAGGGCCTCCGCCTCCGCGCCGGCGGGCAGCGGCGTCAGGCGCGCGGGCGGGATGGGCCGGTTGCGGTCGGGCGGCTCGACGCCGAGCAGGTGGCGGACGAAGAAGTCCCGGCGGCGGCGCTCGCCGTAGGCCCCGCCGTCGGTATGCTCCGAGCCGGGGATTACCAGCAGGTCGAAGTCCTTGCCCGCCTTGATGAGCGCGTCCGTCAGCCGCAGGGTGGATTCGGGCGGCACGTTGGTGTCCAGTTCGCCGACGATCAGCAGCAGGCGGCCCCGCAGATTGCCCGCGTGGGTGACGTTGGAGTTCTCGGCGTACCAGGGGCCGACGGGGTAGCCCATCCACTGCTCGTTCCAGGAGGCCTTGTCCACGCGGTTGTCGTGGCAGCCGCTGCTAGCGACGGCGACCTTGTAGAAGTCCCCGTGAAACAGCAGCGCGCCCGCCGCGCTCTGCCCCCCGGCACTGGTTCCGTAGATGCCGACGCGGGTTATTTCGAACTGCGGGTACTTCTTCGCCAGCGCCGTGATCCAGGCGATCCGATCCGGCAGGCCGGCGTCGGCGACGTTGTGCCAGCAGACATCGTGGAAGGCCTTCGAGCGGTTGCGCGTCCCCATGCCATCGCACTGCACCACGATGAAGCCGAGCTCGGCGAGTGCCTGCATCGAGTCATAGACGGCGAACGTCTTGCGGGTGAACGAGTCGTGCGGGCCGGCGTAGATGTTCTCGATGATCGGGTACCTGCGGGCGTGGTCGAAGTGCAGCGGCCGGCAGACGAGGCCCCAGATGTCCGTCACGCCGTCGCGGCCCTTCGCCGCGAAGACCTCCGGCATCCGCCAGCCCTTGCCCGTCAGAGCGGAGATGTCCGCCCTTTCCAGTTCGCAGACCAGTGCGCCGTCGGACTCCCGGCGTAGGGCGTGGACTGGCGGCAGGTCGGCGCGGGAGTAGGTGTCTATCAAATACTTGCGGTCCGGTGACCATTGGACGGAGTGGTCGCCGTCGCCCTCCGTGAGCGCCGTCAGCCCCGTGCCATCGAAGTTGACCCGGTAGTGGTGCATCAGATACGGGTCTTCGCCGGGGTTCTTGCCGCTCACCCGGAACCAGAGCTGCCGCGCCTGCGGGTCCACATGGTCCACCTCGCGCACCACCCACGCGCCCCGCGTGATCTGGTTCTCGAACCATCCGCTCTCCCGGTCGTACAGGTACAGGTGCCGCCAGCCGTCCCGCTCGGAGGCGTAGATGATCTCGTCCGTCTCCTCCGTATCCGGGTAGGAGATGTAGGGATGATAGGCGTTGATGAACGTCTTCGCGCGCTCGTCAATGATGGCGCGCGACTGGCCGGTGCGCGAGTCCACCTCGATCACCCGGAAGCGCTGATGGCCCCGATCGATCTTCTCGTAGGTGAACCGCCGCCCATCCTTCTTCCAGCGCAGGTCGGGCGCGTCGCCGAAGTCAATGTGCCCCACCGGGGCCGGCCTCGCCGTCTTGGCCGCCGGGTCGAACAGCCACAGCGCGTAGGTGGTGAACGGGTCGCCGGGCTGGGCGTACTCGTGGTGGTGCAGCACCCCGCGTGTGCCGCCATCCTTGGGCGATGACTCCACCATGTACAGTTCCTTAGTCGGGACGAAGTTGATCAGGAAGCCGACCAGCGCCTCCGAATCCGGCGACCAATGGAGCGCGCCGTAATACTTCTCCGCCGTGCCGTCGCGGGTGAGCGGGACGGCGTCAGGGCCGCCCTTAGCGCGGACGTGGACGTTGTGGTCCTTGACGAACGCCATCCAGCGGCCGTCGGGGGAGGGGAGGCCGACGGACTCGTCGGGGGGGGTCGCGGTCTGATCGGCGGGCGCATTCTCCGGCTTCTTCTCCGGCGGCGCACTGCGGGGGAGCGGGATGCAATCGTAGGAGGTCAGATCGCAGCGCCAGTCATTGTCGCCGACATGGAATTGAATTTTCTGGCTGTCCGTGCCATACTCGATCTCCTCGAACGGCGGGCGGTCGGCCCGGTACGTCGTCCCCGTCGCCCGCGTCAGGGCGCCGGCCAGTTTCTTGTGGTCGAAGGCCGCCTGGCGCGTGCCGCGCTTGGCGTCCACGAGAATGAATTCCCTGGTGCGGCGCGGCCCGTCGTTGCGATACCAGAAGCGGCTGTTGCCGGCGAGCCAGTGGGGCGTGATGGTCGCCCGATAGATAGGCTGCTTGACCAGCATCTGGTACTCTTCCTGATGCCGGTACTGTTCCAGTACCCGTTCCCGGCTCACACCCTCGGACGCGGGCTTGTGGCGGGGCTTGGCCGCGCGCCCAGGGACTGGGCCGAGTGCGGCGGACCCACCGAGGGCGGCGAGATGCTTGATGAAGTGTCTGCGTGAGATGGGGGCGGCCAAAGCCTAACTCCTGTGACATGGCCCTGGGGCTGAACCCCCAGGCTAAACCCGTCCCCGCCGGATGAACCCCCTTCGGGGCTACAGGACAGGTTTCTCTTCAGCCCCGAAGGGGGTTCGCTCCGTTTAGCCTTGCCGTTCAGGGCAAGGGTTTAACACGGGAACTGCTCCGGGCTTCTCACAATGGTGTCATGCCGCTCACTGTCCAGTGGCTCCGGGTGGTCCGTGTTGTAGTGCAGGCCGCGCGATTCGTAGCGGCGCTGGGCGCACTCGATGATGAGCGTGGCGACCTCGATCATGTTGCGTAGCTCCAGCACGTCTTCGGCCAGGATGCTCTCATTGAAGATGGCCTGGGCCTCGGCGCGCAGGGCGGCGATGGCGGCGGCGGCCCTTTGAAGGCGGGCGTCGGTGCGGACGATGCCGACGTACTTCTGCATCACCGTCTGCAGCCGATGCCGCAGGTGGGCGACCTGCTCGTGGTCGTGGATGCCGATGCGCCGGGACGCGCCGGGAAAGTCGGCGATGAAGGGGCAATATTCCCATCCGGCGGCGCGCACGCCCGCGTCGTCGGCGGCCCGCTGGCCGAAGACCAAGGCTTCCAGCAGGGAATTGGAGGCCAGCCGGTTCGCGCCGTGAACGCCGGTGCAGGCGACCTCCCCGCAGGCATATAGTCGGTCAATCGTGGTGCGGCCTGTGAGATCCGTGCGGACGCCGCCGCAGGAGTAGTGGGCGGCGGGGACGACGGGAATCCAGTCGGTGGTGATGTCAATGCCGAACGACAGGCAGCGGGCGTAGATGGTCGGGAAGTGGCTCCTGATCTCCTCCGGCGCGAGGTGAGTCACGTCCAGATAGACGCACTCATCGCCGGTCTTCTTGATCTCGCTGTCAATGGCGCGGGCGACGATGTCGCGCGGGGCCAGGTCTTTGCGCGGGTCGTATTCGGCCATGAACGCCGTGCCGTCCCTGCGCCGGAGAATCCCGCCCTCCCCGCGCACGGCCTCGGAGATCAGAAAGCTTTTCGCGTCCGGGTGGTACAGGGACGTGGGGTGGAACTGGATGAACTCCATGTCCGCGACCTCCGCGCCTGCGCGCCAGGCCATCGCCACGCCGTCGCCGGTGGCAATGGGTGGGTTGGTCGTGAACTGGTAGACCTGCCCGGCGCCGCCCGTCGCCAACAGCGTCGCCTTCGCCACGAACGCCTGCACCTGTCCCGTCGCGTCGTCCAGCACGTATGCCCCGCAGCAGCGCTCTTCCTGGACGATCAGATCAATGGCAAAGTGGTGCTCCAGGACGGCGATGTTCGGGTGCCGGCGCACCGCCTCCACCAGCGTGTGCTCCACCTCCCGGCCCGTCAGGTCCGCCGTGTGGATGATGCGCCGCCGCGAGTGCCCCCCCTCGCGCCCCAGCGACAATTCGCCGTTCGGGTCACGGTTGAACCGCGCGCCGAACTCGATCAGTTCCCGTATCCGGTCCGGCCCCTCCGTCACCAGTACGCGCACGGCCTCCTCATGGCACAGCCCCGCCCCCGCAATCAGCGTGTCCTGCACATGGAGTTCCGTGTTGTCATCCGGCCCCATGACCCCCGCGATGCCGCCCTGCGCCCAGTTGGTGTTGCTGTCGGTGCGCTCCTTCTTGGTGATGAGCGCCACGTTCCCCTTCTGCGAGACGCGCAGCGCGAACGACAGCCCCGCACTGCCGCTGCCCAGAACCAGAAAATCATATGGCTGCATCGGTGCAACTCACTTTCAACTTCTGCTCACCTTAACCGAGTCCACTATGCGCTTTTAGAAGGCTATCCAGCGCAGTCTTGAGTAATTCAAAAGTGATAGCACCGCCTTTGCTTTTGATTGTCCTTTGGCTTTGTTCCACGTCGTATCATTCCTTGCCGCGTCCAAGAACTCATGGCCCTGCCACGTCAATGTTTTAGGTAGCCACACTTCATTACCGTCCCCTGTCTGCCAGTGTTTGACATCTATGAGGCCTGCCTGGGAGAGCAGCTTGACATGATATGCCAGTTCCACCTACGAGTGTCCAGTAATGCCAAGATCACCGAGACTCGCTATCCCATTGCGACGCTTGGGCACATCATTCTCCGCCTCTAAAGCAAACACGATTTTCCTCACCGAGTCCATATCTCTTTTCATAAATCACCACTGAATTTTTTTGGCTGCCCATCAAGTTGATCCTGCGTGCGCCCCCACCATTTTCCTGCACGGCGCGACGAAAAGCGTTCTCGTCCAAAGACAGGCCGAAGCCGGAGGCGTCCAGGCCGGGCGTCGTTGCCTCGTCCCACTCAACGCATGTGAAGCCGCGAATGGCATGGACATGATGGATTTGCTCCACTTCGCATCAAATGGCTCCAGAGGCATCTCCCGGCCCGTGTTCGTGTCCAGACGTAGCAGTTGATAATGGTCGGGCGCGAAATCCTTGGGAAGAGAAAACTTCCCGAACCGCATCGCCTTTTTCAGAGCGGCGGTGGGCACGAAGGGATGGGGAACGTGACGGAACAAGATGACTTCATGGTCCGACACCCAGAAATAGGTGTCGTCAGAGACATTGTGCAACGGAGCAATGCGCGAAGCCCGGGTCAGAAGTGGCTTTTCGCGGGCATCCGAGTTCACCGATGGCGTCCCCGCCAAGACCAGCGAGGGGATAGCCAGGAGGCTCATAAATGCTTTGCTAGCAATTTTCACGGCCCAAACCCTTGGGTAAGCAACCGGCAACTGCCGCCATCAGAGGCACAAATGCTTGCGCAGGGACTCCGTGAAGAACGCGGCGAGGACTTCGTGCCCGGTGTCATTCAGGTGGGCGTCGTCCGCGGCCAGAGCAGGCCAGTTGCGCGCATCAATGCCCGCGTCGGCATAGGGGTCCAGCGTGCAGAGGCCGTAACGCTCACCGGCCTCGCGGATGACCCGGTTGTAGTCGGCCAGCGTCAGCCCCAGCGCATTGGGCGTCGCGGCGTCCACGCGGTACTGGCAGGTGCTGACGGTGATCTGCCCCGGCTCCAGCCCGTCCAGCAGGCCCCGGATCATGGTGTCGTAGTCCCAGAAGAACGTCCCCTGCCGGAACAGGCGCGGCTCGCCGAGGGGGCAGGACTGCGCGAAGTCGTTGGCCCCGTACAGAATGAACACGTGATCCGGCCCCGCGTCCAGCACGTCCGGGACGCGCCCGATGCCGCTCTCCTCGGCGACCACCTGCCCGGCGTCGTCGCGCCCCGTCACCGTCGTCCCGCCGATGCCCAGATTGACCTCCTCCCACCCCAGCGCCCGGCAGACAATCGTGCTGAACCGCCGCTCCGGCGACGTAGCCCCCGCGCCCTCCACACTGGATGCGCCATAGAAAACAACTTTCGTCATGTCCCGTTATACCACTCTAATCCCCCCGGCAACCCTTCCGCCGCGAACTCAAGGTGAATCACCCGGCGGTGGCGGGGTGTTTGCGCGTCGGAGGAGGCGTGGAGCAGCAGGGGGCGCATCAGGAGCGCGCCGCCGCGCGGCACGGGGCACGTTACTTCGGGGACGCGCGCCCGCCACTCCTGAATGGCCTCCGCGTCCAGCCGCCCGTGCCGGTGCGACCCCGGCAGGACGCGCAAGGGGCCATTGTCCTCGCCGCAGTCGTCCAGGTGCAGGCGCACCGTCAGCATCCGCTCCAGCAGGGCGGCCGGCGGCTGGACGTGGGGGACGCCCGCCTTGCGCGACCAGGGGCCGAAGCCGGGGACCTCGCGGCGCTCCCGCACGGCGATGGACAGGTCCTGATGCCAGACGACGTTCCAGTTGGCATCGGGCGTCTTGTCGAATAAAATGCCGCGCACCGGGAAGGCGTCTGGCCCCAGGTGCGGCGCGACCAGCGCCCGCACCGCCGCCGAGCGGGCCAGCGCGCCGATGGCGGGCACGTCCCGGAGCAGGTTGCGGATCGCGTACACGCCCCCGCGCCGCCGCACGCCATCGCCCTCCGGCACGGCGTCCAGCGCGGCGATCAGCCGGTCCGCCGTCTCAGCATCCAGGACGCCGGGGACGACGGCGAAGCCATACCGCCCGATGTAGTGAGCCATGGGTGGAGTCCCTCAGGACTTCTGGCGGACGAGGTTCAGCACCGCGGGCAGGTTGCCGCCGCTAAGGGTCAGCGTGTCACCGTTGAGCGTATACTGATATGTGACCGGCTTGGGCGTGGCCACCGTCCTGGTGCGCTGGTCCTCGGAAAGCGTGTTAAGCGTCTGCGTGATGGTGGTATCAGTGGCGGTGTAGGTGCCGCTGCCGCCGATAGATGGCTGCCCCATGGGGCCTAGGTTGGCGTGGGCCGAGACCGTACACTTGCCGTCCTCGGTGAATACCCAGGTGCTCTGCAGCACGACTCCCTGCGGCGTCGTGGAGGTGCCGGTCCAGGTGCCGACGATGGTGGCCTTGTGCGCGCAGCCCGCCAGCAGCGCCCCCGCCAGCAGCCCCGCGACCGAGCCTTTCATGATCCTGTCCGACATGCCGCCCCTCTCCGTCACGACTTCTCGCGCGTCAGCACCAGCGGCTGGGCAGCGCCCTGCTTGGTCAAAGTCAGCGTGTCGCCGTCGAGCTTGAACTGGTCGGTCTCCGACTTGGCCTGAACCGGCGCGCTGCGCCCGTTCAGATTGACCGTGTTGAAGGTCTGCGTCAGGCTGGTTCCGCTGACGGTGTACGTGCCGCTGCCGCCCACGCTCATGGTCATCGGGCCGCCGGAGACTTGCGCCGTCATCGTCTCCTTACCGTCCTCGGTGAAGGTGAACGTGGTCTTCACCGTGGCCCCCTGCGGCGTGTTGGTCGTGCCGCTCCAGGCACCGACCACGGTGTTCTTGTGCGCGCAGCCTGCCGCCAGCGTCCCCGCCAGCAGCAGTACCACCGCCAGGCTGCGTCTCATCTTGTTGGACATTTGCTCTCCTTGTTCTCCGGCATCCGATCCGCCGCGCCCCTCTGTTCGCCGCCGCCGCGCCCGCTTCCTTCCCAATGGAGCAGGATTTTGCGAAGAAAGCGGGAATTGCTGGAAAGGAGAAAGTGAAGATGTCCCACCGTGATCATGGCTCGCCCGTCCTGAGCATCCTGCTCGCCGTCGCGGTGATTGCGGTCGCCGTTCTATTCCCGATCCTCACCACCCCCCGCTCACCGAGCCGGATCGATGCGTGCCTTTGGAACGAGAAGGGCATCGGGCTGGCGCTGGTCCAGTACGCGCAGGACAACGACGGGCAGTTGCCGGACGGCACACAGGGGGAAGGGGAAGGGTGGGGCGGGCAGGTCTTCCCGTACATCAAGGACGCGCGGACGTACCGATGTTACGAGGACGAGACGGCGGGCGCGGCCTCCAGCCCGGTCGTCTCCTACGGTTACAACGCCAACGCCGCCCGCCAGCCGCTGCTGGGCAAGTACGCGTCGCCGGCCCATACCGTGCTCGTGTTCGAGGTCGCGCACGACACGGCGGATGTCGCCCTGCCGGACGAGGGGGCATCGCAAGGGGCGGTGTCCTTCTCGGCGGCCGGCGACGGCACGGACGGGACATTGCGGTCGGGGCGCGGCGGTGAACGCTACGCCACCGGTCTCCTCGGCGGGCGGACGCCAGCCGAATTCACGGATTTCGACGAGCCGCGTCACGGCGGCGGCGCGAACTACCTGCTGGCCGACGGCCATGTGCGGTGGCTCCAGCCCCAGGACGTTTCCGGCGGCACGGACGCCGCCCGTCCCCGTGACCCACAGATGGGAGCCACACGGGGGACGGCCGCCGGCACAGGGAACGGGGCGTACAAAGCCACTTTCAGCTGGAAGTGACGGCGGGTCGCCTACGCGGCGGCTTCCGGGGACAGCAAATGCCCATGCGCCCAACCTTTCTCTGCCTTGCCCTCATTATTCTGCTGCCCCTCGCGCACGCGCGGGCGATCCCCGCCTTCCGAACCGCCGCCGCCGCGCGGGCTTGGGCCGAGGCGCAGGAGCGGGCGGGGCATTACGAATCGGCCGCCGAGGCCTATGAGCGCGAGGCCCGCCTACGCCGCGCCACCGGCGACCCGCAGGGCGCGGACGTGGAGCACCGGCGCGCCCGCCGCCTGGCGACCGACCTTGCCCTCGCCGTTCTCGGCCCCATCCCGCCGCCGCACCGCCTCGCCAAATTTGAGCCCGCTGCCGGCTGTTATCTCGGCGTCCTGGACGGAGACGGCGGCAGCGCCGACGACTTTGAGGAACGCGCGGGCCGTCGCCTCGCCCTCGCTTTTGAGTATGACGCCTACGGACGCCCCTTCCCCGTGACCTGGGCGCGGCATCAGGCCGAACAGGGACGTGCCATCCAGATCGCCTGGGAGCCGAACGACATCGCCGCCGTGCGTGACGATGACTACCTGGAAGGGTGGGCGGAGGACGCCGCCCGCGCGGAGGTCCCGATCTTCCTGCGCTTCGGGGGCGAGATGAACGGCGCGTGGACGCCCTGGGGCCGTGACCCGGCCGCCTACCGCCGCGCCTTCCGCACGGTCCACGACGTCATGGCCCGCCGCGCCCCCAACGTGGCGATGGTCTGGGCACCCAACGACATCCCCCTGGACAACCTGGACCGCTACTTCCCCGGCGACGACGTCGTGGACTGGGTCGGCCTCAGCCTCTACATCGTCCGCTTCTACGACGACGATCCCCGCCGCCCGGCCTGGCAGGACCACCCCCTGACCTTCATCGAGCCGTTCTACCAGAAGTACGCCGCCCGTCATCCGCTCTGCCTGGTGGAGTGGGGCGTCACCCGCCGCTCCCGCGTCGAGGGTGTGGACGCCGACCCCTTCGCGGCCGCCCGCATCGAGGACCTGTTCGACGCCATCAAGGTCCGCTTCCCGCGCCTGAAGATGGCCTGCGCGTTCGCCCGCAACAACCTGACCGGGGGCCGCGATGGCCGCCGCCTCAATGACTACTCCCTGCCGCCCGGCAGCCTCGCCCTGGATAGTTATCGTCAGGCGGCCTCCGACTCCTACTTTCTCACCGAGGTCAGCGTCCCGTTCGGCGGCGGCTCCCCCTACGCCTACCAGCGCCTGACTCGCCGGCTGCCGCCGCGCTACGCCGGCCCCGTCGCCGTCTCGCTGTCCACCTACGCCCTGAATCCGACGCTGTCCCTGTCTCGCCCCGGCCTCGCCCGCCGCCTGTCCCGCCCCTACGGCTTCGCCCTGCCGCCGGGTCACGGGCCTCTCACCGTCCGCGTCCAGGACCCGCAAGGCCGGGTGGCGCAGACGGTGTCGCTGGCGGAGTGAGAGGCCCCCGCCCCTCGCTTCGCGTACCCCTCCCCCGCCGGGCCGGGAGAGGGGCCGATAACTTGCAGGCTGAACCTTCTGACAAGACGCACCTGGCTGGAAGTCACTGGCCCTCTCCCATTCCGCTCTCCGAGTCGCCGGTGCGGATGGGGGAGGGGGACGCGAAGCGAGGGGCGGGGCCTTTGGGGTATAACCTCCCCAAAGGAGTCGCCCTTATGCCCAAGATGCCCGGACTGCCTGGAAAACTGACCCCCGCGAAAGTCGGCGGCCTGTGGCGGTTCTGGAAGATGATCAGCGCGGTCTCGGTCCAGGAGATTGCCGCCGAGGCCGAGCGGCCCGTCCAACTCGCCCTCATCGGGACGCCTGACCAGACTCGGCTGCTCGCCGCCCGCCTCGCTCTGGAAACGCCCGTGCCGCGCGACTCGCCGCACGGCCCGGCTGACATCGGGCCGTATGTTGCCCACTACGCAGACGCCCGCGAGGCCCCGGAGGGAAGCATCGCGCTGGACGCCGATGCGCTGACCGCCGACGAGGCCCGGCTGGCGGAGACGCTGGCCCGCATCGTCGTGGACCACCCGGACCTGCGCCTGGCCCTGGCCCGCCGAGTCCCCGCCTTCCGCCCCGCCGTCGCCGCCCAACTCATCAACGAGGTGGCCTGGGAGAACGCCCGAATGGCGGTCATCTCGGCGCTGCCCGGCATCGTCCCGCTCACCGACCTGCTGCTGCCCGCCGCATCCCTGGGCGACATGGTGCTGCTGACGCGCAACCAGTTGCTGCTGTTGCTGCGGATCGCGGCGGCCTACGGGCAGGAGGTCAACCTGCGCGCCCGCGTCCGCGAGCTGCTCCCGGTGGTCGGCGGCGCGTTCGGCTGGCGCGCCCTCGCCCGCGAGCTGCTGGGCCTGGTCCCCGGCGGCATCGGCGTCGTCATCAAAGGCTCGGTCGCCTACGCTGGCACCTACACGGTCGGCAAGGGCGCGGCCATCTTCTACAGCACCGGACAGACCCTCTCCGACACCCGCCTCAAGCAGCTCTACCGTGCCGCCTTCAAGGACGCCCTCGCCCGCGTCCGGCACCTGCCCCGCCGCGAGAAAGCCCCCGCGACCTCCGATGTCGCCGAAGACGTAAGGGCGCAGCATGCTGCGCCCCTGCCTCCCCCAGAATTGGGCGCCGGGGGGCGCTCTCCGCGCCGTGTGCTCGCGCTGCCGCGTGTCAGGCGTACCAGGTCGCGCGGCCCTGACCGTGACGGACAGGACGCCCCGCCCGCCCCGGATCGTCCCGCCGAGCCCTGATGGTGCTGCGGCTCTCGCCGGTCAGCCGCCGCCACCTTCATGGCTTTTCTTCTCCTGACGTCAGTACTTCGCTCCAGCGCGTGGGGATGCCGTCCGCCTCCAGTTCGGCCTGGAAGGCGGATAGAAGTTCCGGCGTGTGGCGCACCTGGGTCGGCATGACGCCGTGACGCAGGCAGAAGGCGGCCAGATGGCCGGCGATCTCCCCGGCCATCCACTCCGTCGGGTGCGTGCGGGCCGAGGCCGCCGCCAATCGGCTCGCGCCGATGTCCAGCGCCGCCGGCAGGACGTTGGTGGGGCCGGAGCGGGCGATGAAGGCTCCCAGCGGCAGCGCGTAGGGCAGCACAGGCCGCAGCAGCGGCGGCTCGCCCCGGGCTGGGTGGATGTCAATGGCGTAGAGGGCCAGGCCGACCGAGTCGAAGAAGGGGGTGCCGGTCGTCCGGTCGGGCTGCGCTGGGTCGGGCAGCAGGTCGTTCTCCGTCAGGGTGGACTCGCCCAGCAGGCGGCGCGACTCGCGGACGTAAGGGAAGGGGGCGAAGCCGTCCCCGCCCAGCACATCTCCCGCTGGCTGCATCTCCGGGTAGCCGACCCCGCCGCCGTCGCGGGGGCACTCGGTCTGCAGCCAGTACAAAAACCCCTGCGCGAACGCCTTGCCGCGACTCAGGATGCGCGCCTGCTCTTCGGGCGTCCGGCCGAGGAAGCTCTCCTCGCGGAAGTCGTTGCCCCGCCAGTTGATCAGCGAAACGTCCTGGGCGTAGGCGGGGTTGCCCTCAAAACTGGACGCGGCGATCAGGCGTCGGTACGTCCAGAACGGCCCGCCGGCCCCGGAGGCGTAGCCGAACACTTTGTAGGGCACCGGGCCGCGCGGGGGCAGATAGTCGTAGACCAGGGTGTACTCGCCGAGCGATCGGAAGAAGTCGTATTCGACCGGCTTCGGGATGATTGGATGCGGCCCCTGCGGCGTCCAGCGGACGACAAAGTCATAGGTGAAGCTCTGCACCCACTCAGGGTGCGCCTCGGGCGGCGCGTCCGGCTCGTTGTAGGCGTCGCGCGCCTCCTGTCCGAGCGTCCAGGGGCAGCCGGCCAGGGCCAGCGCGTCGCCCGTCTCGGTGGCGTCCAGCAAAAACGATGCGCCGATGCGGACGATGCGCCTGGTGTCCAGGTCCAGAAAGTCGGCGTAGCTGAACTCGCCGTTGCCGGGGTAACGCTGGACATCCAGGAGCTGATGGCGCAGGAGGATCCGCCGGATGCCGCGCGGCCCGGCCAGCGGCGCGAGCCGGTCGCGGATGGCCTGTTCCCAGACCGCAGGTTCCCCGGAGACCCGGCTGACCCAGCACCGGCCGACGTTTCCCGCGCTTCCTGTCACAATCCCGTGCGTGAGGCCGTAGAAGAGACGTACCTGGTCACGCAGTTGTCGGTAGTGGCGCGTGCCGGGGCCGGGGTCCTGCTCGATGAAGCGATTCTCATCCGGGACGGACAGGCCCTGGGCCGTGAGCTGCCCGCCCAGATGCCCGGTCGGCTCGGTGAGGATCACCGTGACCCCGGCGCGGGCCAGGTCCTCGGCGGCGGCCACGCCGCCCAGGCCGCCGCCGACCACCAGCGCCTGACAGGTCGGCACGTCATTGGGGAAGCGCGGGGCGGGGACGACCCGCAGGCGCTCGATGTCCAGCACGCGCCGCCCCGGCGCGCTGAACGGGCGGTTCGGCGGCGACAGGGCCGGGAACGGCTGCGGAGTCGCGGCGGGTGCGGCGAGCAGGAGCAGTGCGGC
>JAFAZD010000175.1 GCA_019239955.1 Armatimonadota bacterium
CGCCTCGCGGGAAGTCTCCGCCCGCGAAGTCACCGACGCCGTGCTCTCACGCATTGAGGCCGTGGAAGACCGGGTGAAGTCCTACGTCACCGTAACCGCCGACAAGGCGCGCGCGCAGGCCGACGCCGTGGACGCGAAAGTGGCGGCGGGCGAATCGGTCTCGCCGCTGGCCGGCGTCCCGCTGGCCGTCAAGGACAACCTCTGCACGACCGGCATTGAGACGACCTGCTCGTCGCAGATTTTGCGAGGCTTCGTCCCGCCGTACAATGCGACCGTGGTGGAGAGGCTGGACGCCGCCGGCAGCGTCTTTGTCGGCAAGGCCAACCTGGACGAGTTTGCGATGGGCAGCTCCACGGAGAACTCCGGGCTGTTCACCACGCACAACCCCTGGAACCTGGACGCCGTCCCCGGCGGCTCGTCGGGCGGCTCGGCGGCGGCGGTCGCGGCGGGGGAGGCGGCCTGGGCGCTCGGCTCGGACACGGGCGGCTCGATCCGCCAGCCGGCGGCCTTCTGCGGCGTCGTCGGCCTCAAGCCGACGTATGGCCGCGTCAGCCGCTACGGCCTGGTCGCCTTCGCCTCCTCGCTGGACCAGATCGGCCCGCTGACCAAAGACGTGCGTGACGCCGCCCTGCTGATGAACTGTATCAGCGGCCACGACCCCCTGGACAGCACCAGCGTCGTCCGCGACGTGCCCGACTACTCGCAGGCGCTCGTCCCCGACGTGAAGGGAATGCGACTGGGCGTCCCCCGCGAGTTCTTCGCGCAGGGCGTGGAACCCGCCATCGCCGAGGCCGTCCGCGCCGCCATTGATCAATTGGTTTCGATGGGCGCGACCGCCGAAGAACTCTCGATGCCCCATGCCGAGTACGCCCTGCCGACCTACTACATCCTGGCCCCGGCGGAGGCGAGTTCCAACCTCGCCCGCTATGATGGCGTCCGCTACGGCCACCGCACCGCCCGCGCGACCAGCCACATTGATCTTTTTGAAAAGACGCGCGAGGAAGGCTTCGGCGCGGAGGTCAAGCAGCGGATCATGATCGGCACGTATGCGCTCTCGGCGGGCTACTACGACGCCTTTTATTTGAAGGCCCAGCAGGTCCGCACGTTGATCAGGCGCGACTTCGACCGGGCCTTCGAGAAGTATGACGCCCTGATCGCCCCGACCGCCCCCACCGTCGCCTTCCGCATCGGCGAGCGATCGGACGACCCGCTGGCGATGAAGCTCTCCGACGTGCTGACCATCCCCGCCAACATGGCCGGCCTGCCCGCGATCAGCCTGCCCTGCGGTTCCTCCAATGGCCTCCCCATCGGCCTCCAGCTCATGGCCCCCGCCTTCGCCGAGGAGACCCTCTTCCGCCTCGCCTACGCCTACGAGCAGGCCACCGACTGGCACACACGACAGGCGCGACTCTGAAGCGCGCCTTCAGGCCATTCCTTCTCCGGCTTCATGCCGGGATGCTTCTTCGGGCGCGACCATGTCAGGGGACTGCCAGAGGTAGGTGCGGCCCGCCTGGGTGGAGAAAGCGGCGTGGCGGCCCTCTCGGTCCAAAACGATCAGGTTCATGACCGGCTCGACCTGAGGCGGCAGGGGGATTGCGCGCAGGTCGGCCATGGCCCCCGCGCCGGCCTCCTGCAAGGAGAGGCCATGCTGCAGGCCCAGCACCACGGTCCGGGCCGTCGCGGCGCGGATGGCCCACTCGCCCAGGCCGGTGCAGGCGCAGGCCCCGTAGCGGTCGTCGCAATAGTTCCCCGCGCCAATCAGCGGGCTGTCCCCCACCCGGCCCGGATACTTGAACGCCCAGCCGGAGGTAGACACGGCGGAGGCGAGACGGCCCTGCGCGTCCCGCGCCAGAAAGTTGACCGTGCCGGCCGCCCTCTGTGGGTCCTGCATTCGCGCCGCCAGGTCTTGTAAGGGCATGGTGCGCCATGCCCTCTCGTCTCCCATCCGGCGCTGCCAGGCGTCGCGGGCCTCCTCCGTCAGCAGTTCCGCCGGTGCAAAGCCGCACTCCGCCGCGAAGCGCGCGGCTCCCTCGCCGGCCAGCAGGACGTGCTGGGGCAGACGCTCCAGAATGGCACGCGCGACGCTGATGGGGTGCGGGTAGCCACGCAGCGCGGCCACCGCCCCGGCACGCCGGGCCGTCCCCTCCATGAGAGAGGCGTCCAGCTCCACCTCGCCCAAGGCATTGGGATAGCCGCCGACGCCGACCGAGTGGTCATTCACATCGGCCTCCACCGCCCGCGTCGCCGCCTCCACCGCGTCCAGGGCCGAGCCGCCTCGGCGCAGGATGTCCAGGGCGGCCGCCATCCCGGCGCGCCCATTGGCGCTGGCGGCCACAATCATGGGATCTTTTCCAGCAGCCGCAGCGTCAGCTCCCGCCGGCGGGCGTACCTCTCCTCCGAGACCGCAGGCACTGCACCTTCGGTCGAGATCGGCTCGGCCAACTCGACCCAGGAGCGGCAGCCGCCATATTCGCGGCGCACGGGCAGGGTGTGCGGCTGCGGCAGGGCGTAGGCGCGCAGCAGCAGCACGAACACCGGCTTGTACGGCTCCCAATCATAGCGGCCGTGAATGAACTGGGGACTCCAGATGTGCTGCGGGGCGAGCGTGAGCAGCTGCGCCCGGTCGTCCACCCGGACCACGTCCGTCACCTGCGCCATGGCCGTGATCCGGGCCTGATCGCGGGGCGGCCTGCGTGCCTCCTCCTCGGCCAGCCACTGCCCGAAGCAGGGCTGCACGTCGCCCAGCCGCTCCGTCTCGTGCTCGTAAGTCGGGTAGAGCACAAACCGCTCGGCACGCAGGTCAAAATCTCCCGTGTCTTCGATCAGGCCGCCCTTGCGCAACAGGAGAATCTGGTGCCCTTCCAACAGCGCGCGCTGCACGACGGCCCATTCCTTCAGCGCGGTCGTCAATCCCTTTGGCTCCATGCGGTCATATTACCTTGTTTTTTGCGGTCTGGGGCGGCAACGAGGATTACCCGGGGGATTTACCTGAATCAACGCTTCTTCTCACGCCGACGCGGGTAGTAACAACCAAATGTTGGTATAATATAACGCATCATTTTCACGGGGAGAAGACTCCGCTTCCTCCGCCCCCCGTGCCCTGCTGCTTAAGTCTGTCCGCTGAATGCGGTGGAAGAACACCGAGCCATGACACCGTTTGTCTTCTCATACCGGACCCTGCTGAAAGATACCAGTGGAGGCCGCGCGCTGCTGCTGGCGCTGGCGCTGGCCGGGGCGCTGCGGCCGGCGGACGGGCAGACCGTTCCCGGCGGCTGGGTGCCGTTGCCGGGTCACCGCACGGCGGCCGCCGCTTGGGGGCGCGTCATAGGGCGTGTCGTGCCGTCGCAGCCGATCAGCCTGACCCTCGGCCTTGCGCCGCGCGACCCGCAGGGGCTGGACGATCTGCTGCGACGCCTCTACGATCCCGCCGACCCGCTCTACCGGCACTTTCTGACGCCGGCCCAGTTCGCGGCCCGCTTCAGCCCCACGCCGACCCAGTACGCGGCGGTCGCCGCCTTCGCCCGCGCCCAGGGGCTGACCGTCACCGGGGCCACGTCCAACCGCCTGCTTCTCCATGTGGAGGCGCCCTCCGCCGCCGTGGAGGCTGCCTTTGGCGTGCGCCTGCACCAGATCCAGGACGCCGGGGGACGGCTGTTCCACGCCCCGGACGCCGAGCCCGTCGTGCCCGCCGCCCTCGCGCCTCTGCTGACCGGCGTGATCGGCCTGGACGACAGCGCCGTGTTTCACCCGCACTACCAGCTGCTGGCGTCGGGCCTCCCGCCCCTCTTCCAGCGGCCCGTTCCCCATCCGGGTCGTCCCTCGATCTCCACCGAGGCCTCGCCGGAAGCGGCCGACACCCTGCCCTTCCAGATCGGCTCCGGCCCCGGCGGCGGACTGACTCCCACCGACATCCGAGCCGCCTACAACGTGAATACCCTCTCCCTCAACGGCGCCGGCCAGACGCTGGCGGTCTTTGAGTTGGATGGTTACACCCCCAGCGACATCACCGGCTATGAGAACGCCTACGGCCTGCCCGCCGTCCCGCTGGCGACCGTGCCGGTGGACCACAACAACGTCCCCTTCTCCCCCGGCGGCGGGGCGGCGGAGGTGACGCTGGACATCGAACTGCAGATCGCGCTGGCCCCCGGCGCGAGCAAAATCATGGTCTACGAAGGCCCCAACACCGACCAGGGCCTGCTCGACACCTACAACAAGATCGCCACGGACAACCAGGCCAAGCAGATCAGCACGTCCTGGGGGCTGGACGAGCAGGACATGGGCACGAGCTTTATCCAAGCGGAGAGGCCGATCTTTCAGCAGATGGCGACGCAGGGCCAGAGCCTCTTCGCCGCCGCCGGCGACGCCGGGGCGTATGACAACGGCTCCACGTTGAGCGTGGACGACCCCGCCTCGCAGCCCTACGTCACCGGCGTCGGCGGCACGTCGCTGACCACGAACGGCGCGGGCGGCGCTTGGCAGCGGGAGACGACCTGGAACAACGGCTCCGGCAGCGCGGGCGGGGGCGGCATCAGCGCCGTCTGGGCGATCCCGTCCTGGCAGCAGGGAGTCGTCTCGCCGGCCTCCCACGGCTCCACGACCATGCGCAACGTGCCCGATGTGGCGCTGGACGCCAACCCCTACACCGGCTACTCCATCTTCCTGAACGGCGGCTGGGCCCTCTACGGCGGCACCAGCTGCGCCTCCCCGCTCTGGGCCGCCTACACGGCGCTGGTCAACCAGCAGCGCCAGGCCAGCGGCGTGGGCGTCCTCGGCTATGCTAACCCGATCCTCTATGCCGTCGCCCAGGGGCCCTACGGCTCCCTGGATTTCCACGACATCGCCGACGGCAGCACCAACCTCTACTACCCTGCCGTCGCCGGCTATGACGACGCCACCGGCTGGGGCACCCTCAACGGGGCGAATCTGCTGGCCGACCTCGCGCCGCCGCCGCCGAGCGGCCTGACCGCCTCGGCACAGTCCACGTCGCAGATCAACCTGACGTGGAACGCCGTCCCCCATGCTGTCGGCTATGCCGTCCTGCGCGGCACGGCCCACGGCGGGCCCTACACCCAGGTCGGGACCACCGCCGGCACGACCTCCTTCAACGACAGCGGCCTCAGCGCCGGCACGACCTATTACTACGTCGTCGCCGCGCACACGGCCGCCGAGACCAGTGCGTACAGCAATGAGGCCTCCGCAACCACCAGCACCCATGTTCAGCCGCCCGCCGCGCCGACGGGCCTGACGGCGACCGCCGGCAACGGGCAGGTCGGCCTCTCCTGGCAGGCCGTCAATGGCGCGGCCAGCTACAACGTCTACCGCAGCACCACCTCCAGCGGCGAAGGCGTTACGCCCTACAAGACAGGTCTGGCCGCCGCCGCCTTCACCGACACGGCGGTCTCGGACGGCACGGCCTACTACTACGTGGTCACGGCGGTCAACGCCGCCGGGGAGAGCGCCCACTCCGCCGAGGCGTCGGCCACCCCCTTCTCCGTGCCCGCCGGCCTCAACCTGGGCTTCGAGGCCCCTGCCCTCGGCTCCGGCCCCGGCGCCTACCAGTACGCCCCCGCCGGCGCCTCCTGGGCCTTCACCGGCGGCGCGGGCATCG
>JAFAZD010000228.1 GCA_019239955.1 Armatimonadota bacterium
GCTCCCCAGCCCGTCAAAGAGGTAGTAGTACGTCCCCCCGCCCCGGTCCATGCGTACCAGGTCGTCCCCGCTGTCGTAGCGGGCCAGCAGGCTCCCCGACCCATCCCGCTCCTCCGCCACCGACGGGAACGCCAGCGACGTGTCCACCAGGTAATTTGTCGTGGCACCGGCCGCCGTCACGCTCGCTCGGTTGCCGTCGGCGTCAGGGTGGTGCTATTCGATTGTCAAGGTGGGCCTACCAAGACGGCAGGCGGGGGACGATGCCCCACACGGTATCTGCCAAGATAGCTCACAATGCAAATAGCTTGTCATGGACATAGTCAGGAGGGCTCATCGGCCACACTCCAGCTATAGATCATCCGTCCATTTTTCTCGAGTCCTGGCCCTTGTATATAAAGACTCTCTCCATAGACACCACTCTTTGGTGGGCGTCTGCGAATCAAAATCAAACGGTACGGCTGCCCGTCTAGGTGAAAGCCAATGGTGCGTTGGTCATTCACAAAGCCGCTATAAATGCCCTTCTGATCGATGTGGTGCCATATAGAATGACTTGCAATGGCCGTTTGATAGCTTTGCACTGTTTTTTGACCATCATCCAGGATTGTTGTTGTAGATGGCACTAAGCGGCTGCCATTCCACATCCATGTCTTGATGTATTTATTACTCTCTGTCAGGAGAGATTGATGGGTCTGTCCCTCTTGCGGTATTACGGCTGTGTAGTAAATATTTTTTTTACTGAATGGCCTCCCGAACGCAACATCAGATAGTGTTTGCCGCTCTAGCTTTTTGGAGCATAAATGCCACAGGAAAAGATCCTCTTGTTTTGTCGGATATTGGATGGTTCCTGTAAGCCCTTGAAAAAAGCCTTTGGCTAGGGGGCCGGACCACTGCAAAGTAGATTGCTGCACAAAAACAAGAAGTTCGCTTTGGTTGTAGAACACATTTATGTCAACAGCCTCATGCTTAGTAAGATTAATAGGCCATAGCAGGATAGCAGTAAAGAGCAATAGTATTGAAACGGCTACAGCCCTTTTGCCATAACGATGTATAATTGGTATATTTTTTAACATCACTACTTACACACTTGATAGTGAACTCATATCCTACGGGTACCGAGCCGCTGTAAACATATGATGAGAATTGTTTTGCCATTCCAAAGTTACTCTGGTGCTGTCTCGAAGTTATCCTGCCCGCTCGTATTTATGGGACCATGTTCCAAAATATTTGTTGCATCGTAATCAGGGTAATCTTCTGTGGTAGCATCTGTGTCGTCTCTGACAATTTGGGCACCCGGATCAACTTTCTGAACAATTGTGTGCAGCATCGTCTGCCAACCTTGTTCCATGACATTCCGTCCGCCAATAGCTGATTTGAGGCTTGACTCTAAATCCGGATCGGATAGGTCAGCCGGTACTTGAGGGCTGCCATCATCGGGCGGAGCATTTCTAGCTATGAGGGACAATGGTTCTGCTGTAATAGCACCCAGAGCAACAGTTACAGCAAGAGCAAATACTACATCGGACATTTCTACTTGTCCACTAGGGTCAATGTGGTTAACTGGATCGTCACCGGCATATAGGTAGCGGTGCAGAGTGACGGGATCGCTGTTACTGCCGCCGTAGGGGTCTTGGCTGAGGAACCGTCCACTGGCCTGGTTGTAGTAGCGCGCCCGCAGAAAGTAGGCCTGCGTCGGCCCGTCCCACTGCTGCGCGTCGAACAGGAACGGGTTGGCCGTGCCGGCGGCGCTGGCCGGGCTGTGGGCCAGCCCCTCCCCGAAGGCGTCGTAGGCGTAGCCGTCCGTCACGTTCCCGTTGCCGTCCGCCAGCGCCCGTGTGCTCCCCAGCCCGTCAAAGAGGTAGTAGTACGTCCCCCCGCCCCGGTCCATGCGTACCAGGTCGTCCCCGCTGTCGTAGCGGGCCAGCAGGCTCCCCGACCCGTCCCGCTCCTCCGCCACCGACGGGAACGCCAGGCTCGCGTCCACCAGGGAGTTGGTCGCGGTGCCGGAGGCGGAAACCTGCACCCGGTCCCCGTCCGCGTCGTAGGTATAGGTGGCGGAGGACCCCAGCGCCGCCAGCCGGTTCTCCCAGTCGTAGGTCGCGGATTGGCCGTTCACCGCCTGCTTGTTCCCGTCGGCGTCGTAGGAGTGCGCCACCGGCCCCGAAGGCCCGACCTCGCTGGTGACGCGGTCGTCCTGGTCGTAGGCGTAAGCGGTCGTGTGCCCGTCGGCGTTGTGGTGCTATTCGGTTGTCAAGGTGGGGCCTGCCGGGTGTCAGAGGCAGGCGGACGGCGGATGCCGGAATGTGTTCGTCAAGAAGGTTAAGAATACATCTAATGTGCCCTTCTGTCAGACTTTCTGCATGAACAACCGGAGCCATTACGCAAGATAGCCTCTGGAGGAGCAATGTCACCCCAGAGGCTAAACAGTCAACATGGGCAGTACAGGATTTGAACCTGTGACCCCCTCGGTGTGAACGAGGTGCGCTACCGCTGCGCCAACTGCCCGCAGAACGTGCTGGTATTATGGCGCACTTTGCGGCATCTGTCAAGCCGCTGGCAAAGAAAAGGCGGGAGGCGCAACTGCCTCCCGCCTTTTCATTCCCCGCCGGTTTAGTGGTGGCGGCGGTGGTGGCGATGGTGACGGACGGGATGGCCGACGCGGCTCTTGCGGTACACATGGCCGCTGGGTGTCACGACGGCCCGGTACGTCTTGTTGCCGTTGCGACGGTGCATGACCGACTTCTTGCCGGCGGCGCGGTGGATGTCCACGGCGGCATTCTGGCCGGCCTTGTTGACGGGGTACTGGATGGCCTTGCCGAGTTTGTGCAGGGTGTTGCTGTCATGGCCTTTGGCGAACGCCGGCGGGACGGCCGCCAGCGTGGCGGCGGTCAGGGCGACGATGCCGAGATTCCAAATCTTCATTCCGATTCTCCTTTTGAGGGTCCCGTATGGCGGGCCGTGTCCGAAATCAGGGCGTCGAGCAGCACGCGCGGCGGGTGCGGGTGCGGCCAGGCGAAGGCGTGGCGGAACGCCGCATCCTGGCAGGCGGTGAGCTGATCGAAGTCAATCACGTCCTGCGTCAGCAGGTTCTCATACTCCCACGGCAGGCGCACGTTATGCAGGCCCGCGTTGTCGGTGCAGAGGGCGATGTCCACTCCCGCCGCCGCGCAGCGCTCGAACACTGTCCGTAGCGCCGTCAGGTCCTGTAAAGTTCCCGTCTTAAGGTAAGTTGTCGGGCAGACCTCCAGGCACTGGCCGCGCGCGGCGACCCCCGGCAGCAGTTCGGGGAAGCGCAGCGCGATCTGTATGCCGTGCCCGATGCGCGACAAGTGCGGCAGCAGGGCCGGGTGGCAGCCGTCGGGAGTCTCGTAGAGGTGGCCGGTGGTGGGCAGCCCCAGCGCGTGGGCCTCGGCGAAGAGTGCGACCCACTCGTCCAGCCGCTCGGCATAGAAGATGTCCGGCCCGGCCAGGTCCACGCCGCAGACGTATTCCGGCAGCGACGCGCCCAGGTGCAGCATCGCCCGGTTGACCTCATACGGCAGGCGCGAGTGCATACAGAGAATCTGGCGCATCAGGAGCGGGTAGTGCGGGTCGCGCCCCGCCTCGCCGACGACGGCCACGACCTCCCGCATCTGGGCGATCCGGTCTTGGGGCATCAGCACCGGGTCAGTGCGGTAGAACGGCGTGTGGCGCAGCTCCAGGTAACAGATCCCCTCAAACACATACGCGCCGCGCACCAGTTTGGAGACGAAGTACGGCAGCGTCTCCAGCGTCTGGAACGGCTCGACCAGCGCGTGCAGCTCCAGGTACTCGGCCAGCGAGGCGCGCGGCCTGGTGACGAAATCTTCAAAGCTCTCATACGTGGGATACTCGGCGGCGAGGGGATGCCCGGTGCGTTTCAGGTAGCGCCAGAAGATGCGCGGCACCACCGCGCCCCCCAGATGACGATGCAGCTCGGCGTACAGGGACATGCCCCCATTGTACCCCGTCCACCCGCACGGCCTGCCGGGGCGGAGACAGCCAAGAGTACGGCCAGTTCGCTTGATTGCGAGCTTCGGCAGAAGGGCAGGAATTCAGTGATGCAGGAAAGAACAGCCGGGTACTCAGGGATCAGCCTGAGCAGGCGCGGCGTGTTGCCAGGTGGTTCAGGGTGATGTCCTGGCCCATCACCATAGCCATCGCAGCGGCTATAACGGCACTGGTCCGCTACATCTTCTTGCTGGCCTCTGGGCTTGCAGTGGCTGCTTCGCTACATAGTCAAAGACAAGCCTGTTGCACGGGTCTTTGACTTTGTTCATGTCTTCGCCTAGGGCCCAAATGGGCACCACATCAACAGCCATTTCGTTCGGCTGGCTCTGCTGGCGATGTGTTTTTCTTGCCTGTCCGTCATCTGGTGGCGTGAGAAGCGATAGTGAACGCTCAACAACATTCTGAGGAGATCATTCATGTCCAGCCCGCTTGACCGGCTCGCGCTGCTGCGGCCCGGCGTTCAGACCAAGCGCATCTCGTCGTTCGACCGCAGCGGCGGCAACGGGGACAACGTCCAGATCGGGGCCGGGGAGACGAAGGCGCTGGCCGAGATCCCCGGCGCGGGGATCGTCAAGCACATCTGGATCACCCTGGGCTGCCCGGACCCGATGATCCGGCGCAACGCCGTGCTGCGGATGTTCTGGGACGGCGAGACGAACCCATCGGTGGAGGCGCCGCTGGGGGACTTCTTCGGGCAGGGCTGGGGCGAGAAGTACAACTGGGCGTCGCTGCCGCTGGCCGCCGCCCCGGTCGGCGGCAACGCGCTCAACTGCTTCTTCCCGATGCCCTTCGGCGCCGGGGCAAGAATCGAGGTGGAAAACCAGTCGGACCAGGAGATCGGGGCGTTCTACTACTACGTGGACTATGAGCAGCACTCCAACGGGCTGCCCGCCGACCTGGGCCGCTTCCATGCCTGGTGGAACCGGCAGCGGCCCGGCCCGCAATCAGGCCAGGGCGACCGGGAGAACGAGTGGGGGACGCTGGGGGCCGAGCCGAAGAATCCCTCGGATGAGAATAATCACGTCTTCGTCCACGCCGAGGGGCAGGGGCATTACGTCGGCGTCAACTACTTCGTGGACTGCCCCACCCCGCTCTGGTACGGCGAGGGCGACGACATGTTCCTGGTGGACGGCGAGCCCTGGCCCGGCTCCCTGCATGGGACAGGGACGGAGGACTACTTCTGCTCGTCCTGGTGCCCCAAGGAGCTTTACGCCCACCCCTACTTCGGCTACGCCCGCGTCAACAACGAGACCGGCTGGCTGGGCCGCACCCACTGCTACCGATTCCACCTGGAGGACCCGGTGCATTTCGCCCATTCGCTACGCGCCTCCATTGAGCACGGCCACGCCAACACGCTGACGCTGGATTTGGCGACCGTCGCCTACTGGTATCAGGCGGAGCCGCACCGCCCGTTCCCGGCGTTCTTGCCCAAAGAGCAACGCCAGCCGCTGCCCCCCATCGGCCCGCGCGAGATTCACCAGTGGCGCGACGCCTGGCGGCGCGAGATGGGCGGCGGGCCGCTGTGGGGGAACGAGGGGTTGCCGGAGGACAAGAGGATCACGTAGGAGACCCCCTCCGGGGAAGAACCCCCTCCGGCTCGCCTTTGGCTCGCCACCTCCCCCGAAGCGGGAGAGGAAGAGTGGCGGGGGCTGCTGCCTCTGTTCCCCTCCCGAAACGGGAGGGGTGGCTCGGCTTGCCGAGACGGGGTGGGTCTCCTACGGCCGCCCCGGCACGTTCGGCGGCGGGGGCCAGACTTCGGGCGAGGCCACCGGCGCGGTCGGCGGGGGCTGAGGCTCACGCCGCAGGCGCTCCGCCCGCCGGTTCCAGGCACGAAAGCGGCCGAGGCAGAGCAGAAACGTGAACGCGGCAAGCACGCAGAACACCAGAAGATGCTCCAGGATAAATCCTATCGAGCCGCCGAAGTCTGCTTTCATGACAAAATTCAAAAACCATACAGCAACTTTCAGGTGAGCTTTGTTTGTTGCATACGGATACTGTATCACTCCCCAGTGGAAGCCGCCCATTAGCATTGCAAGCCAGTAAAATGAGCCTACGATCAAAACGATCAAACCACTTTGTAGTAGTGCATACCTAACAGGCACAAGATAGCCAATTCGCGTGGTTGGCGCGGTTCCTCTTGCGGGGAATGAGAACGGGAACTTCCGAGATCGACTCTCAGCCTTCACCAATCTTGGCGGCGTGGAGGCCCCTGCATTTATGTATGGGGAGGAAACGCCGCCTTGCCCTTCCGAGGGCAGGATATTGAAGGTTTCATGTTGCATAAAGCCTCTCATTAGGGTATAATAACCCTGGAATGAAACAGGTCATCGCCGTCAAGTTGGAGCCGTCGCAGGAGCAGTACCAAGCCCTGCTGAAAACGGTGGAGGCGTTCAATCGCGGCTGCCAGTACGCCGCCGATGTCGCCTATCAGAAGCGACTCGCCAACAAGATCGCCCTGCAACCCTTTGTCTACGGCACTCTCCGCAGTGAGTACGGCCTGCCCGCGCAACTTGCCATACGTGCCATCAGCAAGGCGGTGGAGGCTTACAAGCGAGATAAGCGCGTTCATGTCCAGGTTGACCCGCACGGAGCGGTGGTCTATGACCCGCGCATCATGTCTTTCAAGGGGCTGACGCTGGTTTCGCTCATGGGTCTGAATGGGCGCGAACTTGTCCCCATGCGCTACGGCGCGTATCAGGCGGCGCGATTGGACAGGGCGAAGGGTCAGGCTGACCTCATTCTCAGGGACGGCACGTTCTATCTGTACGTTACGGTGGACTTGCCTTCTGCGCCGCCGATTGACCCGCAGGACGTTCTGGGCGTTGACCTCGGCATTGTCCAACTTGCGGTGGACAGCGATGGGCAGGCGCACACGGGCGACGGCGTGAAGCGTTGCCGCCACAAGTTTCAGCGGCTTCGCCGTGGCTTGCAGAAGGCAGGCACGAAGTCGGCCAAGCGGCATCTGCGGAAAGCCCGCAGGCGTGAGTCCCGCTACCAGCGTGACGTAAATCATTGCATCAGCAAGCATCTTGTTTCTAAGGCTCTCGCTGGGCAAAAGGCACTTGCAATCGAGGAACTTCGCGGCATCCGCGACCGAATGCGAGCAATGGTTCAAAAGACCCAGCGTTACGAGCGGCTTTCTTGGGCCTTCGCACAACTCAGGGCGTTCCTGAGATACAAGTGTGAAGCGGCGGGCATCCCGCTGATTGTCGTTGACCCGCGCAATACCAGTCGGACTTGCGTTGTGTGTGGTCATTGCGCCAAAGAAAATCGCCGTAGCCAAAGCGAGTTCCTTTGCAGACAGTGTGGCTTCCAGGACAATGCCGATTTTGTTGGCTCGGTCAACATCAGACGCAAAGGCTTGGAAGCACGGGCGGCAGTCATTCCGCCTACGGTCTCAGCCGTCGCTTTCGTTTAATGCGTAGGCGTTCGTGCTAGGGACAAGCCCCGCCCTTTAGGGCTGGGGTCTATGACCAAGTTGTCATCTTCCCAGTGATCCCATCGTTCCAGCCAGCCCTTCATGCCCTGGCCTCACTGAGACTTGGCGGCTTCGGCGAGGAGGCCGAAGCGGAGGCCGCGGGCGCTGACGGTGAACTGGTCGGTGTGGAAGCGGGCGAGGAGGCGGGAGAGGAGGAGCACGCCGCCGATGATGATGTCCGCGCGCGCCGGCTCCAGGCCGGGGATCTGGCGGCGCTCGGCGAGGGGGACGGAGCGGAAGCGGCCCAGGACGGCGGACACGTCGGCGAGGGTGAGCGTGGAGGCGTGGACGGCATCGGGGTCCGGCTTGGGGAGGGCGCGGGCGACGGAGGCGAGGTTGACGGCGGTTCCGCCGATGCCGACGACGCGCGGCGCTTGGTCCGGGGCGGGGAACGTCTCCAGCAGATCGTCGGCGAAGCGGGACGCCTGGGCCAGTTCGTCATCGGGCGGCGGGTCAGACTTCAGGAAACGCTCCGTGAGGCGGACGGCCCCGGCGTCCAGGCTCTTGTGCCGCCGCACGTCCGGCCCTTGGCCCAGTATCAATTCTGTGCTGCCGCCGCCGATGTCGAAGACGAGCAGGAGGGCATCGGGGGGAAGATTGAGGGAGGCGTCGGAACGGACGGCGGCGTAGGCCAGTTCGGCCTCGTGGTCGCCGGTGATGATCTCGACCTCGACGCGCGCGCGCTCCCTCGCCCGCGCGATGAAGTCCTGGCCGTTGGCGGCGTCCCGCAGGGCGCTCGTGCCGGCGGCCAGCACCCGTTCGGCTCCCTGGGAGCGCGCCGACTCGGCGAAACGCTGGACGGCCTGCAACGTCCGGCCAATGGCCTCGTCTTTGAGGCGCTTGGCCGCGTCCACGCCTTCGCCCAGGCGTGTCACTTCGGAGTCCTCGGCGACGACGGACAGCGTTCCATCGCCCTGAGCATCCGCGACGGTCATCTTGGTCGAATTCGTGCCAATGTCAATGGCGGCCAGTCTCATGGGATGATTACCTGCTGTAATTGCGCCTCCGGGGGCGCGCCGGGTTCCAGAGTCAGGACCGCATAGGCGACCCGGCGGCGCCAGCCGCGCCCGACCGTGCCGGGGTTGACCCACAGCACGCCGCCCGCCTGACGCACAAAGGGCGTGTGGGTGTGGCCGCAGACCACCACCTGCGCGTCGGTCGCGCCGGCCAGTTCCGCGAGGCGCGCCATCGGCGTCCACGTCCCCAGGCCCTCCTTGCTGCCGGGCGCGTAGTGGGTCAGCAGGATACGCGTGTCCGCCAGAGTGATGATTTGCTCCTTCGGCAGAGCGCGCAGCCAGGCCCGCGTCTCCTCGGAGATGGCCTCGCTGTCCCGCCGAATGGCCTCCAGCTTGGGGGGGCGTGACTTGCCCCACTTCTTGCGGAACTCGGCCTCTTTGTCCGGGAACTGGGCGACGTTCTTATCGTAGTTGCCCTGGACGCAGACGATGTTGGGGCGCGCCCGGACGAACAGGGCGCAGGCCTCCGGAGCGTCGCCGTAGCCGACGTTGTCACCCGCGTTCAGCACCGGCCCTTCCGTCAGCCCGGGCCGCGCCAGCGCGTCCCAGACCGCCTCCAGGGCTTCCAGGTTGCCGTGGACATCGCTGAAGACGCCGACCTGCATCACCATCAAGACATCAACCGAAGAATCGGCGAATGAATTCGCCGCTCATGGCCTCTGGCCGAGTCTCCACCTGCGTGGAGACAGGAAAGGCCCCTCCTTTGTCCACGAATTCATTCGCTGGCGTCATTCTGGCTCAGCCCGGTCTCATGGCTTCTGCGGGTCCAGCACGTTTTGCAGGCGCTTGCGGCGGTCACGCAGCTCCTCGGCGAAGGCGACCACGATCTTGTCGGACACGTGGCCCATGCCCGCGAACTTGTCCAGCAGGGCGACGATCAGGTGCAGCACTTTGAGCGCGCGCCGCAGCTGCTTGGGCCGCAGCGTGTCCGGCCCCTCCGCCAGCTCCGAGAGTACGGACAGCAATTTGTCCACCTGCCGATCCAGCTTCTTGTGCGAAATGCGCTGTGGGATGGACTGCTGGATGCGCGTGATCGCCTGGTCGATCTGCGTCATGTCGTCCTGCAGCGTCTGGTTGATCGCGGCCAGATCGGGATCGGGGTTGACGCAGACGGCAACCTTCACGGACGCGGGCGGCGGCGCGGCGTCCTGCGCCGCCAGCCATTCCTTGATCCGCGCGGCGTTGCGCATCCCGACCCCCTTCACGCCGCCGATCTCCGCCGCCGTCGCGGCCCGCAGGTCGTCCAGGGTGCGGATGCCCACCGCCGCCAGCGCCCGCACGCGCGTCTGCCCCAGGTAGGGCACGCCGAGCAGATCAAAAATCTCCTCTTCCTCCGGCGTCTCCGCGATCATCACCGACGATTCCTCCTCCAGCGTGGCCGAGATGGCGGCGATGTCCGCCGCCGCCTCCATCACGGCGTCCTCCAGCACCGCCCGCGCCTGGGAGTGCGACAGAGTCTCCGGCCGGCGCGCTTGGCCGTTAGCCCTCTTGGGAGTGCTCTTCATCTGTGGTCTCCTTCTCCGGCACCGGCGGCGCTTCGGCCCGAACCAGCATCTGTAGGAAGCGCTGCTTGAACCCCCGCTTTTGCAGATTGCTCCAGTACGCCAGAAACTCCTGGTAGAGCTTGGCCCGCTTCGCCTGCTCGGCGCGGGCGAGGGCCTCCAGGCCGACCCGGATCTCGGGCCGCTGATCCGCGTGGGTGTCGACAAAGCCCTGGAACAGCGGCCCGCGCACGTCGGCGTCGTGGATCTCCCCGATCTGCTCCTGGATGGACTTGACCTGGTCGTAAATCTTGGGGAACTCCCGGCCGGGGAAGCAGGGCGCGAATATCTCCATGGTGTAGCGCAGCCGCTTGGCGGCGATTCGCATGTTGTGCAGCTCGGCCGTGCGGGCCGGGTCGGCGATGTAGGGGACGAACCGGTACATCTCCTCCAGTCGGGTGTGGAGGATCAGCGGCGCATTTTCCAGCAGCGCCCCCTGCGGGTTGACCGCGTAAACCGGCAACGCCTTAGCCATGCGCGCCCCCCTCCCCCTGATCGAGCAGGGCATCAAAATCCTTTAGGAAGGAACTGTTTTCGAGCTTGTTCAGCGCCTTGACCAGCGCCACCCGGTCCTGCTCGCGCTGATTTGTCAGATGTTCGAGAAAGGCGTCCACGCCGACTCGCTCGCTCTCCGAGGCCGCATCACGCGCCTGGGTGACGAACTCGATCAGCACGTCGGCGTCGCGCACGACGCCGAGGGCGTCGGTGATGCGCGCCACCCGCTTTTCCAGCGCCCGGAACGGCTTGGGGGGGAAGGCGGCGGCGAACACCGACAGCGCCGCCCGCAGGCGGCGCGAGGCGACCCGCATGTCGTGCAGGGCCTCGATGTCGTCGCCCGCGCGCGTGCCCGGCAGGTTGTCCATCATCTCGTGGAGCTGATGCCGGATCGCCGTGTGCGCCGCCTGCGCGTAGGTCGCGTCCGCCGCAATGTCATACGCAGATTTTGCCATACCTGGGGTAGTATACCCGTAGGGCGTTCAAATCCATGCTGATCACATTGCTGACGGACTTCGGGACGCGGGACACCTTCGTCGGCGTGATGAAGGGCGTCATCCTCTCCATCGCCCCCGACGCCCGGCTGGTGGACCTGACACACCACGTCCCGCCGCAGGATGTCCATGCCGGGGCGTTCGCGCTGAAAACGGCGTACCGCTATTTCCCGCCGGGCACGGTGCATCTGGTCGTGGTGGACCCCGGCGTCGGTGGCGCGCGCCGTCCCATCGCGGCGCACATCGGCGAGTGGTTTTTCGTCGGCCCGGACAACGGCCTGTTGTCGCACGTCCTGGCGCGGGAGACGCTGCACCGGGCGGTGACGCTGGACAACGCCCGGTATCATCTCCCGGTGAGTCGCACGTTTCACGGCCGGGACATCTTCGCCCCCGCCGCCGCCTGCCTGGCGGCCGGCACAGCCCTGGAGTCACTGGGCACGCCGACAGAGCGTTTGCTGACACTTCCCCTGTCCCACCCCGTCCTCCGGTCGGAACAGATCATCTCACACGTCGTCTACGTAGATGTCTTCGGCAATGTCTTCACGGACGTGACCGAGGACATCGCGGAGACATGGGGCGGAATCGAGGTGGAGATCGGCGGAGGAAGGCACATCCCCGGCAACGCCGCGTCCTACAGCGACGTGCCGGAGGGGCAGCCCCTCGCGTTGTTCGGCAGCAGCGGGCACCTGGAGATCGCGGTCCGCAACGGCAATGCCAGCCGTCAACTCGGCCTCCACGTCGGCGACACGGTGCGCCTGCGCCGGGGAAATCCGCCGGCCAAATGACATGGGCACCGTTTGTCCCGCGGCGGGCGGTGGGAAATACGGATGCGGGGGAACATTGCGGACGACAAACAGGTGCGGAGAAAACCTTGAAGCCATCCTGCCCGGATGTGTCTAAAGGGGTGAAAACATCATGCGGAGAGGAACAATGAAAAAGTCATATCTGCTGCTCGCCCTCGTGGGCGTGTTGGGGCCGATGGCATCGCCCGCAAAGGCGTTATTGATCTGGACGCCCGTGACGCCGGGCAACGCGGCGGCGCTCGA